>NZ_JADBEC010000001.1:0-305833 GCF_014873945.1 Rhizobium viscosum
CATCAAGTTCGACACGCTCGTTCGCAACGCCGACAAGATGCAGATCTACAAGTACGTCGTTCATCAGGTCGCCAATGCCTATGGCAAGACGGCAACCTTCATGCCGAAGCCGATCTTCGGCGACAACGGCTCGGGCATGCACGTGCACCAGTCGATCTGGAAGGGCGGCAAGCCGACCTTCGCCGGCGACGAATATGCAGGTCTCTCCGAAACCTGCCTCTACTATATCGGCGGCATCATCAAGCATGCCAAGGCGATCAACGCCTTCACCAACCCGTCGACGAACTCTTACAAGCGTCTCGTCCCGGGTTATGAAGCTCCGGTACTGCTCGCCTATTCCGCCCGCAACCGCTCGGCCTCCTGCCGCATCCCGTTCGGCTCCAACCCGAAGGCCAAGCGCGTCGAAGTCCGCTTCCCGGATCCGACCGCCAACCCCTACCTCGCCTTCGCTGCAATGCTGATGGCAGGCCTCGACGGCATCAAGAACAAGATCCATCCCGGCAAGGCGATGGACAAGGACCTCTACGACCTGCCGCCGAAGGAGCTGAAGAAGATCCCGACCGTTTGCGGTTCTCTGCGCGAAGCGCTCGAAAGCCTGGACAAGGACCGCAAGTTCCTGACAGCCGGCGGCGTCTTCGACGACGATCAGATCGATGCCTTCATCGAACTGAAGATGGCCGAGGTGATGCGCTTCGAAATGACGCCGCATCCGGTCGAATACGACATGTACTACTCGGCATAAGACAAAGACTGAGAGCCCCGGTTCGCCGGGGCCTTTTCGATCCGGAGGTCATGAAAGCGATTGAGCAGACATGACAGTCATGTGACGAAATCCCGTAAAAATCTTGATTTGCGGGGGACCGATCACCAAATCAGGTGAGAAAGGAAGTCGTACCATGAAAGAAAGAGTTGCAAAGTTTAGTATAGGCGAAGTGGTCCGGCACAAGGTTTTTCCGTTTCGCGGCGTCATCTTCGACGTTGATCCGGAGTTCGCGAATACGGAAGAATGGTGGAACTCCATTCCCGCGGAAGTCCGCCCAAGCAAGGACCAGCCGTTCTACCATCTGCTTGCCGAAAACGATGACAGCGAATATGTCGCCTATGTTTCCGAGCAGAACCTGGTGAGCGACGAGAGCGACACGCCACTTCGCAATCCGCAGGTCGAACAGATCTTCGACCGCGGCCCGACGGGCCAGTTCAAACCCAAGATGAGCTTCGCCCACTAAGTCGGATCGCATGACCTCCATAACAAGGCCCCGCATGTCGGGGCCTTTTCTTTTCTCGCATGTCGTTGTCTCAAAACCGCCGCGCACTTTTGCGCGACATGTTTTAACAACAAAAAACCCGGCCTGAAGCCGGGTTTTTCGTGAATTTCTGCAAGCCCCGATTACTGGGCCTTGGCTGCCTTCTGGGCATCTTCCAGCTTCTTGCGGGCTTCTTCAGCCTTCTTCTGCATGCTGTCCTGCAGGCTGCGCTGGCTTTCGGCGAGCTTCGATTCGGAAACCGGTTCGCCGTCATAGGCGCCCGTGAAGCCTTCGAGCGAAACCTTGATCGGGTTTGCAGCACGGCGGAAGTTGATCGAGGTGAAGACCACGTCGCTGCCCTTCTTGAGGCTTGCGATCATGGCGTCCGTGAGCGGGATTTCAGCCGTGCACTTGTCGGGCAGGCAAACGGCGTAATCGAGCTTCTGGCCCTTGCCGCCATCGATCTGCATTGCAATGCCCGGGGGGATCAGGCGTGCGGCGGGAACCGAAACCTGAAGGATCTTGCGGTTGATCTTGCCGGAGACCGAGATCAGGCCGACAGCCGTAACCAGCTGGCCGCCATTGGCGAGAACCAGGTTCTGAACAACGCAGATGTCGTTGTCTTCCTGCTTGCTGCAGGTCTTGTACCAGCCGAGGCGCGGTGCACCGACGGCCTGTGCGGGGGCGTCAGCCGACGCTGCCGGAGCTTGAGCGGCTGCGTCCTGTGCGAAGGACGAAACCGGAGCCGAGGCACCGAAGATCACTGCCATAACGGACAGTGCTGCCCGCATTTTCTTTTCAGACTTGAACATCATAACGAATTCCGTCTCCTGATATCCGTTGCGGGGCTACGTTCGGCCGCCCCAACCACCGGGTCGTTCGGCACTCCACCTCTTAAAAAATTAAGGCAAATGCATGACCCCAAAACTTCGGGTCACGTGTTACATCGCGCTGTTGAAGATATCCAGCATTTCTTTGGCAATTTCGCGGGCATTTTGGCACATAGGTAAAGAAAACAGCGGGTGCGGTTGGAATTGAGCGCTCCCATGTTACCCTGCCGGCGAATCGTGCCCGTCGCCACGCATCAAGGAATTTCAGAATGCTTCGGATCGCCCTTCTCGCCGCTTTCACGCTGATCAGTGGCGCCGCTGCCGCGGAGCCCGTGCATGGAATTGCCATGCACGGTGCGCCGGCGCTGCCTGCCGACTACAAGCACTTCCCTTACGTCAATCCCGACGTGAAGAAGGGCGGGAAAATCACCTATGGCGTGGTCGGCACTTTCGACAGCCTAAATCCCTTTATCCTGAAAAGCATGCGCACAACGGCGCGCGGCATGTGGGATCCGCAATTCGGCAACCTCGTCTACGAATCCATGCTGCAGCGTTCGAGCGACGAGCCCTTCACACTCTACGGCCTGCTGGCGGAAACGGTGGAATGGGATGAAGACCGCACCTTCATCCAGTTCAATCTCAATCCGAAAGCCAAGTGGTCGGACGGGCAGCCGGTCACGCCCGAAGACGTGATCTTTTCCTTCGAATTGTTGCGCGACAAAGGGCGCGTGCCCTTCTCCACCCGTCTCAATCTCGTTTCGAAGATGGAAAAGGTCGGCGACCACAGCGTACGCTTCACCTTCAACGACAAGGCAGACCGTGAAACGCCGATGATCTTCGGCCTGTTTCCGATCCTGCCGAAACATGCGATCGACCTTGATAGTTTCGACCGCAGCACGCTCACGCCGCCCATCGGCTCCGGTCCCTACAAGATCAAGAGCCTGAAGCCGGGCGAAAGCATCACCTACGAGCGCGACCCGAACTATTGGGGCAAGGATATTCCGGCCAAGGTCGGCATGGACAATTACGACCAACTCACCGTGCAGTATTTCCTGCAGGATACGACGCTTTTCGAGGCCTTCAAGAAAGGCGACGTCGACATCTACCTGGAAGGCAATCCGGGGCATTGGGCCAATGCCTATGATTTCCCGGCCGCAACGTCGGGCGCAGTCGTGAAGGATGTGTTCAAGCCAAAACTGCCGAGCGGCATGCTCGGTTTCGTCTTCAACACGCGGCGGCCGATCTTTAGCGATATCAAGATACGCGAGGGCCTGTCGCTGGTCTTCGATTTCGAATGGGCCAACAAGAACCTCTATTCGGGCGCTTACAAGCGCACGCAAAGCTTCTGGCAGAATTCCGATCTCTCGAGTTTCGGGGTACCGGCCGATCCGCGTGAACTGGCGCTGCTCGGACCGATCAAGGACCAGATCGACCCCGCCATCCTTGACGGCAGCTACAAGCTGCCGGTGACCGATGGCTCGGGACGCGACCGCAAGGTGCTGAAGCAGGCCGTCGACTTCCTGAAACAGGGGGGCTACACGATCCAGGGCGGCAAGATGGCGGATGCGAGCGGCAAGCAGCTTGCCTTCGAGATCATGACGCAAAATCCCGATCAGGAAAAACTCGCCGTCGCCTACCAGCGTTCGCTGCAGACGATCGGCGTCGCCGCATCGATCCGCACCGTCGACGATTCGCAGTATCAGAGCCGCACGAACAGCTTCGACTACGACATGATCATGAAGGCCTATACCTCGTCGCTGTCACCCGGTAACGAACAGCTTGGCCGCTGGTCGTCGGCGGCGCGCACGCGTGAAGGGACGGACAGTTTTGCCGGGGCCAACGACCCCAATCTCGATACGCTGATCGATCATCTGCTGCGCTCGCGCTCGACAGAGGATTTCACGGCGTCCGTCCGCTCCTATGACCGGCTGCTGCTCTCCAATCACTATGTGCTGCCGCTCTACCATATCGATCAGCAATGGGTTGCCCGCAACAAGCGCATCGGTCATCCGGATGCGGTGCCGCTCTATGGCTATCAATTGCAGACGTGGTGGGATACGAGCGCGCAATAATCACATCATCGAGCGTGGCGCTCTATTTCCTTTCTCTTGCCTCGGCCTTCCTCTAAAGATCGTCGAAAACATCTTCTATGCGATCGAGCCAACCGTCACTGAGGGATGGCAGAATAAGGAATCAGAATGGAACGCATCACCATCGACGTTGTCTCCGATGTCGTCTGTCCCTGGTGCTATCTCGGCAAGGCGCGGCTGGAGTTGGCGATCGCCGAGGTGCAGGATGAAATCGGCGTCGATATCAACTGGCGCCCCTATCGCCTCAACCCGGATTATCCGCCCGAAGGCGTCGACCAGAAGAAGATGCTGGAGCAGAAACTCGGTGGCTCCGAACGCGTCGCCGAGGCGCACAAGATGCTGACCAACTACGGCCGTGAAGTCGGCATCAACTTCAATTTCGAAGCCATCAAGATTGGGCCGAACACACTCGACGCGCACCGCCTGATCCACTGGGCCGTCGTCGAGGACCGGCAGAAGCAGGAGGCCGTGGTCGCGGCGCTGTTCAAGGCCAATTTCGAGGAAGGCCGCAATGTCGGCGATCATGAAGTGCTACTCGACATCGCCGAGGAGGCAGGCCTGCAGCGCTCCGTTATTGCTGCCCTGCTCGCTTCCGATGCGGACAGCAGCGTTATTCTCTCGGAAATCGACGCAGCGCAGCGCATGGGTGTCAACGGCGTGCCGTTCTTCATCTTCGACCAGCAGTATGCCGTAAGTGGCGCACAAACGCCCGACGTGTTGGCGGGAGCGCTACGCGAAATCGCCAAGGCAAAGTCCGAAGCGCGCGCCGGGATGAACTGACTCCGACGATCGGCGATAAAGGACGAGAGTGAGGGCAGTCCGGTTTGACCGGGCTGCCCTTAATTTTTGGCCAGTTCCGCAAGCTGCGTCATGATGACGGCTGCACCCTGCAGGCGCTTTTCGGGGGTCGGCAGATCGCGGGTCAGGAAGAGGCTGTGGTCAGAACGGATCTTCGCCATCGCGCCCTGCTTGCCGATATAACCGACGAGATTGGCCGGGTTCGGGAATTCCTTGTTGCGGAACTGTACGACGACGCCCTTGGGGCCGGCATCGAGCTTCTCGACATTGGCCGTGCGGCAGAGCGACTTGATATAGACGATCTTCAGCAGGTGTTGGACCTCCACCGGCATCGGGCCGAAGCGGTCGATCATCTCGGCACCGAAGCCATCGATCTCCTTGAGATCGGTGAGTTCGCCGAGGCGGCGGTAAAGCGCCATGCGCAGGTGCAGGTCGGGCACGTAACCTTCCGGGATCATCACGGTCGTACCGACGGATATCTGCGGCGACCAGCCGCTATCCTGGATCTCGTCGACACCCTTCACCTCGGCGACCGCCTCTTCCAGCATCTGCTGGTAAAGCTCGAAACCGACTTCCTTGATATGGCCGGACTGCTCCTCGCCGAGCAAGTTGCCGGCGCCGCGTATATCGAGGTCATGGCTTGCAAGCTGGAAGCCTGCGCCGAGCGTATCCAGCGACTGCAGCACCTTGAGGCGGCGCTCGGCCGTTGCGGTCAGAACCTTGTTGACCGGCAGCGTGAAGAGCGCGAAAGCGCGCACCTTCGAGCGGCCGACACGGCCGCGCAACTGGTAGAGCTGGGCGAGGCCGAACATATCGGCGCGATGGACGATCAATGTATTGGCCGTCGGCACGTCGAGGCCGGATTCGACGATGGTGGTCGAGAGCAGCACATCGTAACGGCCTTCGTAGAAGGCATTCATGATGTCCTCCAGTTCGCCGGCCGGCATCTGACCGTGGGCCACGGCAACCTTCAGTTCAGGCACGTCGGACTGCAGGAAGGCGTGGACATCCTCCAGATCGGCAAGGCGCGGGCAGACATAGAAGCTCTGGCCGCCGCGATAGTGCTCGCGCATCAGTGTCTCGCGGATGACGAGGCTGTCGAAGGGCGAAATGAAGGTGCGCACCGCCATACGGTCGACCGGCGGCGTGGTGATGAGCGAAAGCTCGCGTACCCCGGTCATGGCGAGCTGCAGCGTACGCGGGATCGGCGTTGCCGAAAGCGTCAGCACGTGTACGTCGCTCTTCAGCTCCTTCAGCCGCTCCTTGTGCTTGACACCAAAATGCTGCTCTTCGTCGATGATCAACAGACCGAGATTGGCGAAGCTGATGCCGGCGCCGAGCAGCGCATGGGTGCCGACGACGATGTCGGTCTTGCCGTCGGCCACCTCCTTCTTGGTGAGCGCCAGCTCCTTGGAGCCGACGAGGCGCGAGGCCTGCTGGATGCGGATCGGCAGACCACGGAACCGCTCGGAGAAAGTCTTGAAATGTTGACGGGAGAGCAGCGTCGTCGGCACGACGACGGCGACCTGCACGCCGTTCATCGCAGCGACGAAGGCGGCGCGCAGCGCCACTTCCGTCTTGCCGAAGCCGACGTCGCCGCAGACCAAGCGATCCATCGGGCGGCCGGCGCCGAGATCTCCGCGCACGGCCTCGATGGCGTTTTCCTGATCTTCCGTTTCATCATAGGGGAAACGGGCGGCGAACTCGTCATAGAGCCCTTCCGGCGTCGTCAGCACGGGCGCGTGGCGCGTCAGGCGCTCGGCGGCGATGCGGATCAGCGCGTCGGCCATATCCAAGAGGCGACGCTTGAGCTTGGCCTTGCGCATCTGCCATGCGCCGCCGCCGAGCTTGTCGAGCTGTACTTCCGTGCCCTCGCCACCGAAGCGTGACAAGAGATCGATGTTTTCGACCGGCAGGAAGAGTTTTGCCTCATCAGCATATTGCAGCTCGAGACAAGCATGCGGCGCACCGGCCGCCTCGATAGTGCGAAGGCCGACGAAACGGCCGATGCCATGTTCGGCGTGGACGACGATCGATCCTTCGTCCAGCCCGGCGACTTCGGAGATGAAGTCTGCCGCACGCTTCCTGCGGCGGGAGCGGCGCACCATACGGTCGCCGAGAATATCCTGCTCGCCGATGACGATGAGATCACCGGTCTCGAAACCGGATTCGAGGCTGAGAACGGCTGCTGCCGCCTCACCCTTCGCAAGGCCGGAGACATCCTTCAGCGTCGTAATCGGCTTCACGCGTTCGAGGCCGTGTTCGTTCAGCACCTGCAGCAGGCGTTCGAGCGAACCCTCGGTCCAGGCGGTGATGATGATCTTCGCACCGCCGGCGCGTTTGTCGGCAATGTGCTTGACGACGACGTCGAAAACATTGACGCGCTCGGATTCACCGCCACCTTCGGCATTGGAACGCGCCCAGCGCTGGCCCTGGCGCGCATCGAGATTGACAACGCGGCGCGCCTCGCCTTCGTGCTCGTTGAAGGGCGACACACGGATGGCGTTTATCGCATCGAGCGTGCGCACGAAGGTCTTGCTGTCGAGGTACAGCTGCCCAGGCGAGACTGGCTTATAGGGCGTGCCCTGGGCCATCTGGCCTTTGCCCGGCTGGCCGGAATTCAGGCGTGCGTCATAATAGTCGTAAACGAGCTTGGACCGTTCTTCGGCCGCCTCACGCACCGTGTGATCGGTGACGATGCGGAAACCGGAGAGGTAATCAAACACCGTATCCAGCTTCTCGTAGAAAAGCGGCAGCCAGTGCTCCATGCCGGGATAGCGGCGGCCCTCCGATACGGCGAGGTAGAGCGCGTCGTCGCGCGTGGCGGCGCCGAAGGTGGAGAGGTAGTTCTTGCGGAAACGGCTGATCGTATCCGGCGTCAGCGTCACTTCGCTCATCGGATTGAGATCGAGGGAACGCACCTGGCCGATCGTGCGCTGGCTGGCCGGATCGAAGCTGCGGATGCTCTCCAGCGTATCGCCGAAGAAATCCAGGCGAACCGGTTCTTCCGAACCGGGCACGAAGACATCGAGGATGCCGCCGCGCACGGCATATTCGCCGACCTCGCGCACGGTTGCCACACGCTCGAAGCCGTTGCGCTCCAACCGACCGGCAATATCCTCCATGCGCACCTGGTTGCCAGGGCGCGCCGAGAAGGTCAGGCTTTCGATGATGTCCTGCGGTGCCACTTTCTGCAGCATCGCATTGGCCGTCACCAACACGATTGCCGCATGCGGCTTCTTGCGATGGGCGATCAGGCCCGAGAGCGCTGCCAGACGGCGTGCCGAGGTATCGGCGCTCGGCGAGACACGGTCATAGGGAAGACAATCCCAGGCTGGCAGTGTCAGGACCGGGATATCGGGCGCGACGAAGCCCAGCATCTGCTCCAGGTCGGCCATGCGATGACCGTCCGACAGCACATAGGCAACGGGTTCGCCGTTGCGGGCGAGCTCCGCAAGCAGCAGCGGTTCCATGCCCGCAGGCACGTTGCCGATCGTCAGCGGCTCCGCGGCGGCTGCAAGCTTCTTGGCGTCAAAACCAGGGATCATTCAGGTATCCGGGGCGTGTCAAAATCGGGCTTATAGGCGGCGATGCGGGCAAACATGGGCGTCTGTAAGTGCTCGGGCGTCGGCCAGGTTCCCATGATCCAGCGCACGAGATCATTGTCCTCCTCGGCCATGATCGTCTCGAACTCGTCGAGCTCGGCTTCGCTCATGGTGGGAAGTTCGTTTTCAGCGAACTGGCCGAAGACAAGATCCATCTCTCTGATACCGCGATGCCAGCAACGGAAAAGAATCCGGCGGCGGCGCGGGTCAAGACCGGCGCTCGTGAGCGTTACACCTGTCATGGCATTCACCTTCTTTGTTGATGCGCCTCTATAGACCGTCGAAAGCGGCTTGTCAGCCTTGCCAAGGCCCTATTGTTCATCGCATTTTGGCGCCCATGCGCCCCGCTATTCTCGATCCGCTGTTTTCTCCCGTTTCGGGCCTTCCTGGCGTCGGCCCGAAGATCTCGGAGCTCTTCGTCAAGCTGTTCGGACGCGAGACGCCTGACGATTGTCGTGTCATCGACCTGCTGTTCCACGCCCCTTACTCGCTGATCGACCGCCGCAACCAGCCAGGGATTGCCCGCGCGCCGCAAGGCGCAATCGTAACCATCACTGCGCGTGTCGACCGGCATCAGGCGCCGCCGCGCGGCAATCGCAATGTCCCCTACCGGGTCTTTCTGCATGACGAAACCGGCGAGCTGACGCTCGTCTTCTTCCGCGGCCAGGCCGCATGGCTGGAAAAACAGCTGCCGATTGATGAAGAAGTGACCGTCAGCGGCAAGGTCGATTGGTTTAACGGCCGCCCCTCCATGGTCCACCCCGACTATATCGTCAAGGCGAGCGAAGCCGAGAACCTGCCGCTGGTCGAGCCGATCTATCCGTTGACGGCGGGGCTTTCACCGAAGACGCTGCGCAAGATCATAGAGGCTGCTCTGCCGCGCATGCCGGAGCTGCCGGAATGGATCGATCTTTCGCTGGCGCAGAAGCAGGGCCTGCCGTCGATCCGCGACAGCTTTCACATGCTGCACGAGCCGCGGGATCCGTCCGACATCGATCCGCAAGCTCCTGCCCGCCGCCGGCTTGCCTATGACGAGTTTCTGGCCGGTCAGCTATCGCTATCGCTGGTGCGCCAGAGGCTGCGCAAAGTGGCTGGGCAACCCGTACATGCCACTGGAGAAATCAGCGGCAAAATATTGCAAAATCTTCCCTTTTCGCCAACACGCAGCCAGACGGAGGCCATTGCCGACGTCCTGAAGGACATGGCCGGCACGGAGCGCATGCTGCGGCTGCTGCAAGGCGATGTCGGCTCCGGCAAGACGCTGGTCGCGCTGCTGTCGATGGCCGCCGTCATCGAGAGCGGCGGACAGGCTGTGCTGATGGCGCCGACGGAAATTCTGGCCCGCCAGCATCATGCGACGATCTCGAAATTCGCAGCCGCCGCCGATCTCGGCGTCGAAGTGCTGACAGGCCGCACCAAAGGCCGCGAGCGGGAAGATATACTTGAGCGCATTGCGTCGGGCGAAGCGCAGATCATCATCGGCACGCATGCCCTCTTCCAGGACAGCGTCAATTACAAGAACCTGATGCTGGCTGTTGTCGACGAGCAGCATCGTTTCGGCGTGCACCAGCGCTTGCGGCTGACGGCAAAGGGAATCTCGCCGCATATGCTGGTCATGACGGCGACGCCGATCCCGCGCACGCTGGTGCTGGCAGCCTTCGGCGACATGGACGTCTCGAAGCTGACGGAGAAACCGGCTGGCCGCAAACCGATCCAGACGATCACCGTTCCGACCGAGCGGACCGGCGAGATCGTCGGCCGGCTGAAGAGCGCGTTGATGGAAGGCAAGAAAGCCTACTGGATCTGCCCGTTGGTCGAGGAATCCGAAGAAGTCGACCTGATGTCAGCAGAAGAGCGACATGCGACGCTTGTCTCGGCGCTCGGCCCCGGCATTGGCCTTATCCATGGGCGCATGAGCGGGCCTGAGAAGGATGCCGTGATGCTGGCTTTCAAGAGCGGTGAATTGCGGCTGCTGGTGGCGACGACCGTCGTCGAAGTCGGCGTCGACGTGCCGGATGCGACGATCATGGTGATCGAACATGCCGAGCGCTTCGGACTGGCGCAGCTGCACCAGCTTCGCGGACGTGTCGGACGGGGCGACGAGGCCTCAACCTGCATCCTGCTCTATAAAGGTCCCCTCGGGGAAACGGGCCATGCGCGGCTCTCCATCATGCGCGAAACGGAAGACGGCTTCCGGATTGCGGAAGAGGATCTGAAGCTGCGCGGCGAAGGCGAAGTTCTCGGGACGCGCCAGTCAGGTACGCCGGGCTTTCGTATCGCCAGTCTCGAGGCGCATGCCGACCTCCTGGAGATCGCCCGCAAGGACGCGGCCTATCTGATCGAGCGCGATCCGGAACTGACGAGCGAGCGCGGCGAGGCAGTACGCACCTTGCTCTATCTCTTCCGTCGAGACGAAGCGATCCGGTTCCTCAGAGCCGGTTAGAGCCTTTCTTGGTCAGATTGCGGCATTCTGACCAGGAAAGCTCTAGTCGACCTTGGATATCGCCTTCGGCTTGGGACGCAGGACCGGCAAATGTTCCGGGGCGACGAGGCCGCCTGATATCAGGAATTTGGCGGCATCCTCCGGGTTCATGTCGAGCATGACGATCTTCTCGCGCGGAACGAAGATGAGAAAGCCGGCCGTCGGCACCGGTGTTGGCGGCAGGAAGACCGCGACCATATCCTCACCCATCGCATTGAACTTCGAGCCAATCTCACCCTTGGCATCGGTGGCGATGAAAACGAGCGCCCAAAGGCCTGGGCCAGGATATTCGATCAGGCCGACCTTCTTGAAGGAATTCGACTGTTCCTTCAGCACCGTTTCGAAGATCTGCTTCACGCTTCTGTAGATGGTGCGCACCAGCGGCATGCGCTGAACGATAGATTCGCCGAAGCGGACGATGCTCTGACCGATGAGGTTCTTGCCGAGGAAGCCAACGATCGTGATGATAATCACCGCGGTTAGCAGGCCGAAACCGGGAATGGCGAAATTTATATAGCTTTCCGGATTCCAGCGCTCCGGGATATAGGGCCGCACCCAGCTGTCCGACCAATGAATGAAGGTCCAGGTCAGCCAGATGGTGATCGCGATCGGCGCGCAGATGATAAGGCCGGCGAGAAAATTATTCCTCAGCCGCATTGCGACCGGCACTCGGGGAGCCTTCTCGGTCATCTTTTCTGATGAACTCCGTTTCAGTCTTTAGACAGGCCGGTTCACCGGCCTTCCCCCTGTGTCCATAGGCTCAAAATTGCCAGAATTCGCCTTGTCGCACAACTTGTTTCAGCCTTGAAGGGCTTACTCCACAGTCACCGATTTTGCGAGGTTGCGCGGCTGGTCGACGTCCGTGCCCATGAAGACCGCCGTGTGGTAGGCAAGCAGCTGGATCGGCAGCGAGAAGATCATCGGCGAGATGATTTCATCGACGTTCGGCAGCGTGATCGTTGCCATGGTTGGCAGTTTCGAAGCAGCTGCACCGGCTTCATCGGTGATGAAGATGATGCGGCCGCCGCGGGCTGCGACTTCCTGCATGTTGGACACGGTCTTGTCGAAGAAACGGTCATAAGGTGCGATGACAATGACGGGCATGTTTTCGTCGATCAACGCGATCGGTCCATGCTTCAGCTCGCCGGCGGCATAACCTTCAGCGTGGATATAGGAGATTTCCTTAAGCTTCAGTGCGCCCTCCATGGCGAGCGGGAAGCTGGTGCCGCGGCCGAGATAGAGCACGTCCTTGCACTTGGAGAGTTCGCGCGACAAGCCTTCCATCTGCGGCTGGATGAGATTGAGGACGCGGCTCATGATCCGCGGCATTTCCGCAAGGTGGCGCACCATCGCCTTCTCGTCATCGGCACTGATGGTGCCGCGGGCGCGGCCAGCGCCAATCGCGAGTGAGGCAAGCACGGCAAGCTGGCAGGTGAAGGCCTTGGTGGAGGCAACGCCGATTTCCGGGCCGGCCATGATCGGGAAGACGGCATCGGATTCACGGGCGATGGTCGATTCCCGCACGTTGACGACGGCGCCGATCTTCAGACCGTTGTCTTTGCAGTAGCGCAGCGATGCCAGCGTATCGGCAGTCTCCCCCGACTGTGAGATGAAGAGGGCTGCCTGTGAGGGCTGCAGCGGCATTTCGCGGTAACGGAACTCAGAGGCGACGTCGATTTCGACCGGCAGGCGCGCATAGCGCTCGAACCAGTATTTGCCGATAAGGCCGGCGAGATAGGCGGTACCGCAGGCCGAGATCGCAAGGCCGGTCGCGGCCTTAAAATCGATGGCGGATGCATTCGGGCTGATCGTGTTAGCAGCGAAGTCCACGTAGTGGCTCAGCGCGTGGGAGATCACCTCCGGCTGCTCGTAGATTTCCTTTTCCATGAAGTGGCGGTGATTGCCCTTGTCGACGACATAGGCAGTCGCCTGCGAGATCTGGCGCGGACGCTTGACGACCTTGCCGGAGAAATCAAGCACGGTTGCACCATCCCGGGTGATGATGGCCCAATCGCCGTCGACGAGATAGGTAATCTCATTAGTAAAGGGCGACAGCGCAATGGCATCCGAGCCCAGGAACATTTCGCCCTTTCCATAGCCGACAGCAAGCGGCGGGCCGGATCGGGCAGCCATGATCGTGCCGGGATCGTTCTTCAGCATGACGGCCAGCGCATAGGCGCCGGTGACGCGGTTCAGCATCTTCAGCATGGCTTCGCGCGGAGAATGGCCCTCACGTAGATATTTCGCCATCAGATGAGCGACGACTTCCGTATCAGTCTGGCTCTGAAAGGCAGCACCCTCATGGCTCAGCTCGTCACGCAATTCGGAGAAATTCTCGATGATGCCGTTATGGACGACGGCGACACCTTCGACGAAATGCGGATGGGCATTGGTCTCGTTCGGCACGCCATGGGTTGCCCAGCGCGTGTGGGCGATGCCGGTCGTTCCCGGCAGTGGTTCGCTGTCGAGACGGTTCTCGAGGTTGAAGAGCTTGCCCTCGGCGCGACGGCGATCCATCACGCCTTCATGGATCGTGGCGACGCCGGCGGAATCGTAACCGCGATATTCCAACCGCTTCAGCGCATCGACAAGACGGCTCGCAACCGGCGCATTTCCGACGATCCCCACAATTCCGCACATGCAAACTTCCCCTCAGACCTGTTCAGTGAGGCCACTCCTAGCGATTCCCGCTTATTTCTCAATTGGTAGAGCGGTCACTTTCGATTTCCGCACGTTACGGACGAAGGTCAGCCTTTGGCTTTCTTCGCCGCCTTGATGGCGAGCGCCCGTTCTCGCAGGAGCTTGGCGCGTTCGGGCTTGATCTCCTGCCGGGCGCGACCGAAGGCGAGCGCATCATCAGGCACATCCGCCGTGATGACGCTGCCCGATGCGATATAGGCGCTATCGCCGATCGTGACAGGAGCGACCAGCGAGGAATTCGAACCGATGAAAGCATCCTTGCCGATGACGGTCTCGAACTTGTTCACCCCGTCATAGTTGCAGGTAATCGTGCCGGCGCCGATATTTGTGCCGGAGCCGATAACGGCGTCGCCGATATAGGTCAGGTGGTTGACCTTGGCGCCCTCCCCGATCTTGCCGTTCTTGACTTCGCAGAAATTGCCGACCTTGGATCCAATAGAGAGATCCGCACCCGGACGCAGACGGGCGAAAGGACCGACCGTTGCGCCTTCGCTCACGTGCGCGCCTTCGATATGCGAGAAGGCATGGATGACAGCGCCGCCATCGATGACGGCACCGGGGCCGAAGACGACATTCGGTTCGATCAGCGCATCCTGGCCGATGACGGTGTCGTAGCAGAGGAACACCGTTTCCGGCGCGATCATCGTCACACCCGAGAGCATCAGCTCGTGGCGGCGGCGCTCCTGCCAGAAGCGTTCGATCGTAGCAAGTTCGGCGCGATTGTTGCAGCCAGCCATCTCGACTTCAGGCGCATCGACGGCGGTAACGCGGCCGCCAAGCGAGCGGGCGATTTCGACGAGATCGGTCAGATAATATTCGCCCTTGGCATTGCTGTTGCCGATGCGCGACAGCAGGTCGAGCGCCTTGCGGCCGTTGATCGCCATGAGGCCGCTGTTGCACCACTTGACGGCGCGCTCGGCATCCGTTGCATCCTTCTCCTCGCGGATGGCAATCAATTCGCCGTCCTTGACGAGCAGGCGTCCGTAGCCGGTCGGACGGTCCGTATGAAACCCGATGACAACGATGTCGCTGCCTTCGGCCAGAGCCTTGCGGGCTTCGAACAGCGGACCGGCGGTCTGCAGCGGCACGTCGCCGTAAGTCACGAGAATATCGTCATAGCCTTCGGCAATTGCTTCACGGGCGGCGAGAACGGCGTGGCCGGTACCGAGGCGCTGTTCCTGGATATATGATTTGACCGTCACGCCGCCGATATCGGCAGCCTTCGCCACTCTCTCGGCATCCCGGCCGACGACGAGGGCGACGGAGGAAACTCCCGTAGCAGCCACGGCATCGACGACATGAGCGATCATCGGTCGGCCGGCGACATCATGAAGCACCTTCGACTTTGAGGATTTCATTCGCGTGCTGTCACCGGCGGCGAGAATGACGGCAAGGCAGGTGCGTTCCATGGCAGACTCCGAGAATCCATTACGAGGCGGCTCTTCTGCCGCTCATAGCAGCAAGGCGACGCTTCAAAAAGACGAAATCGGCAGGGAAACGATGGGCTCGGAGAGTGCAGAGAAGGCTTCGTGGACGTGGTCCCTGCCCTCGACGATGACAACTTCCATCGCCCTGCGCGCCGCAGCGGCGTCGCCTGCCGCAATGGCGTCGACGATGCGCATATGGGTTTCAGCAATGTTGGCGAAACCACTCTCGGATGGCGGAGTACTCATGCGGAACATGCCGACGAGTGCCGCCTCGATGAGCCCACCGAGCGTGCGCATGAAGGGATTATGAGACGCCTCTGAAACGGCGAGATGGAAGCGCAAATCGGCAAGTGCCAGGCTGTCGGCCGTGTGGTCACTTGCGGCCATGTCGAGCGCCAGGCCGCGCAGCCATTCGATCTCGTCCGGTTTTGCACGCTCGGCCACAAGGCCGGCAGCGAAGGGTTCGAAAGCGAGGCGGATATCGTAAAGCTGCAGGAGGAATTCTTCACTCACACCGTTGGCGAAATGCCAGGATATGATTTCGGTGTCGAACATGTTCCAAAAGTTCTTTTCCGTCACACGCGTACCGACGCGCGCCTTTGCAACGACCATGCCCTTGGCGGCGAGCGTCTTCATCGTTTCACGCAGCACCGTGCGCGAGACCTTGAAGCGCTGCGCCAGCTCTCCATCTCCGGGCAAGATCGTGCCAACAGGATAGGTGCCGGCGACGATCCCCCGGCCGAGTTCATCGACGACATGCGCGTGGCTTGTTCGGGTTCTTCGCCCTGCCTTACGGGTTTCAAGCGGTCTGTTGCGCAAATACGACACTCCTCCTAGCCATATCTCCTGTTCAAACTGGAAAGGAAAAGGATGGCCTTCTGCATTACCATAAATGCAAAAAGCAGCAGGCCAATCAGGATTTTCGTCCACCAGCTCGACAGCGTGCCGTCGAAAGTGATGTAAGTCTGAATGAGCCCCTGGATCAGCAGACCGATGAAGGTCCCTGCCACGAATCCCGCTCCTCCTGTCAGCAGCGTCCCTCCGATGACGACTGCTGCGATGGCATCCAATTCGACGCCCACCGCCGCAAGAGAATATCCTGCAGAGGTGTATAGGGAAAAAACGATTCCGGATAGGCCCGCCAGAAAACCCGACAAGGCATAGATCTGGATCGTCGTGCGCGCCACTGGAACGCCCATCAACTGTGCCGTCTGCACGCCGCCGCCCAGCGCATAGACATTGGTCCCGAAGCGGGTGCGATGCGCGATGAAGATGCCGGCTGCGAACACGATCAGCATGATACCGCCGATCAGCGTCAGGCGCCCGCCGCCCGGCAGCCGATAGTAGAGGCTGGTCAGCGTCGAATAATATTCGTGATTGATCGGAATGCTGTCGATCGACAGGACATAGGCCATGCCGCGAGCCAGGAACATCCCGGCAAGAGTCACGATGAAAGGCGGCATCTGCAGGAAATGGATGATCATGCCCATAACGGCACCGAAGGCCGTGGTGATGATGAGAACGATCGCAAAGGCGGCCAGCGGATGAATGCTGGTATTCTGCAGAATCACTGCCAGAAAAACGCCGGTGAAGGCGATAACGGACCCAATCGACAGATCGATGCCGCCGGAAATGATGACGAAGGTCATGCCGACGGCAGCGATGCCGAGAAAGGCGTTATCCGTCAGCAGATTACCGATGACGCGTGTCGACAGGATGTTCGGGTACTGCAGCGTGCAAACCGCATAGGCGAGCACGAAGATGACGATCGTCGCAAGGAGCGGCAAGTATTTGGAATTCATTTGCGCCCCCCTGCGTCCGTCCTGCGGGTCAGGAAGCCGGTCAGCGATTGCATGGCCGGCGACTGGATGACCAGAATGACGATGATGATGATCGCCTTGATGATGAGATTGAACTCCGGCGGAAAGCCGGAAAGCAGAATGCCGGTATTGACTGCCTGGATGATCATTGCGCCGACCAGCGAGCCGATGATGCTGAAGCGGCCACCGAGCAACGAGTTGCCGCCGACGACGACGGCGAGGATGGCATCGAGCTCCAGCCAGAGGCCGGCATTGTTGGCGTCCGCGCCCTTGATATCGGCGGCGACGATGATGCCCGCGATGGAAGCACAGAGGCCGCTCAGCATATAGACCGCCATCAGCAGCACCGGTGTCTGTACGCCTGACAGCGTGCTCGCGCGCCTGTTGATGCCGACAGCCTCGATCAGCATGCCGAGCGCCGTGCGGCGGACCAGCAGGATGACCATCAGGGCGACGATCAGCCAGATGACGACGGGCATGGGCAGGAAGGCGAAGGAACCGCTGCCGAGAAAGATCAGCCCGTCATCGTTGAAAGTCATGATGGCGCCTTCGGTGATGAGCTGGGCGATCCCGCGGCCGGCGACCATCAGAACGAGTGTCGCGATGATCGGCTGGATGTTGAGGACGGCGACGAGGAAGCCGTTCCAGAAGCCGCAGAGCAGCCCGATGACAACAGTGAGTGCCAGCGTGTAGGCAAGCGAATTTCCTTCGACGATCGACGAGGCTGCAACGGCGCCGCAAATCGCAACGACCGCGCCGACCGAAAGATCGATGCCCTTGGTGGCGATCACAAGTGTCATGCCAATCGCCAGCAGCGCAACGGGCGCGCCGCGATTGAGCACATCGATGATGCTTCCGTAGAGCCGGCCATTTTGAACAATTACATCAAGAAATTGCGGGAAGAAGCTGAAATTCAAAAGAAGAACAACCAAAAGCGCAATCAATTGCGGCGCAAGACGAAAGCCCAGCGCCTTCAGCGAGGCAGTCATGCATCCTCCGTTCGTTTGTCGCCGGCAGCAATGGCGTCGACGATGCCGGCAGCGGTAACGTGCTCACCGGTCAATTCAGCGATATGTTCGCGGTCGCGCAGCACGATGACGCGCGAACTGTAGGCAACCAGTTCCTCCAGTTCCGAAGAAATGACGATCAGTGACATGCCTCTGGCGCACAGTTGCTCGATCAGCTTGATGATCTCGGCATGGGCACCGACATCGATACCGCGGGTCGGTTCGTCCAGGATCAGGAAATCGGGATTTGTGGCCAGCCAGCGGGCAAGGATCGCCTTCTGCTGATTGCCACCCGACAGAAGCCGAATAGGCTTTTCGCGGTCGGTCGTGCGGATATCGAGCGCCTTGATGTATTCGTCGGCGATCGCATTCTGTTCGGCGCGCGAAAGCGGCCTCGCCCAGCCTCGGCGCGCCTGCAAGGCAAGCGCTATGTTCTCTCGGATCGACAGATCGCCGATGATGCCGTCCGTCTTGCGATCCTCCGGGCAGAAGCCGAAGCCCTTGGCGATCGCGGCACGTGGGCTCGATAGCGTCACCGGCGCTCCATCGATCCTGGCTACTCCGCTGTCGGCGCCTTCAATGCCGAACATGAGTTCGGCGGTTTCCGTGCGCCCGGAGCCAAGAAGTCCGGCAATGCCGACAACTTCGCCGACACGGACCTCGAGATCGAAGGGCTTCACCTTGCCGCGTTTTCCAAAGCCCTCGAAAGCGTATCTGACCTCGCCGGCGGCAATCGTGCGTTCCTTGGCGGCATGTTCCGTTTGGGCGAGTTCGCGCCCGAGCATCATGGCGATCAGGTTCTGCCGCGACAATTCGGCTGCCTCATGCGTACCGACAAGCCGGCCGTTGCGCAGCACTGTGATTCGGTCACTGACGGCATAGACCTGCTCGAGGAAATGGGTAATGAAGACAATACCTAATCCGCGCTTCTTCAAGTCGTTCATGATGCGGAAGAGCATCTCGACTTCGTGGGTATCGAGGCTGGCGGTAGGCTCGTCGAGAATGAGCACCTTGCCCGACAGATCGACGGCGCGAGCGATCGCGACGATCTGCTGGACGGCAACCGAGAATCGGTCGAGCTGCGCGGTGACGTCGATATCGAGACCGTAGCCTGCCAGAAGCTCACGGGCATTCCGGTTCATGGTGCGGGCATCGATCATGCCAAAACGCTTCGGCTGGCGGCCGAGAAACAGATTTTCCGCGACGCTGAGGTTGGAGAGGAGGTTGACCTCCTGGTAGACTGTGCCGATGCCGAGCTTCTGGGCGGCCAGCGTATCGGCCGGATCAATCTCGAGACCTTCCAGTGTCAGGCTTCCGCCGTCGCGACGATAGGCGCCGGTAATGCATTTGATGAGCGTCGACTTGCCGGCGCCGTTTTCGCCGAGCAAGGCGTGAACCTCGCCACGGCGCAGCGTGAAATCCACCTTGTCCAGGGCGATAGCGCCGGGGAAGAATTTCGATATGGCCGAGGCTGCGAGAATATTCTCGAAATTGTGAACCATGAGGGCTGCTGTTTCCTGATATTGCGCCTTACGCCCGTGCCAAAACCAGGCATGACGCCCGGCCCGACACAGGCAGTTCCGCACCGGTCCATGATGGACCGGTGCGGTTCCAGGTTCAAATCAGTAGCCCTGACCCTTCTTTTCTTCGTAGACCTTCATCGGGTCGTCGGCCGGCGTGTAGAGCTTGGACTCGGTCTGGATCCACTTCGGCGGAGCCTTCTTGTCCTTCAGGTAGGCATCGAGCGCGTCGAAGGCGGGACCCGACATGTTCGGCGTCAGCTCGACCGTGGCATTGGCTTCACCTTCGGACATCGCCTTGAAAATATCCGGCACCGCGTCGATGGAGACGACGAGGATATCCTTGCCGGGCTTCAGGCCGGCTTCCTTGATCGCCTGGATGGCGCCAACTGCCATGTCGTCGTTATGGGCATAGAGAGCGCAGATATCCTTGCCGCCATTCTCTGCCTTCAGGAAGCTTTCCATGACTTCCTTGCCCTTGGTGCGGGTAAAGTCGCCGGTCTGGCTGCGAACGATCTTGAGGTTGTCGTGGCCGGCAAGAGCCTCTTCGAAGCCCTTTTTGCGGGCGATGGCCGGCGACGAACCGGTCGTGCCCTGCAGCTCGACGACATTGCACTTCTTGTCGCCGACGGTCTTGACCAGGAAGTCGCCTGCGACTTTGCCTTCATGGACCAGATCGGAGGTAACCGCCGTCAGATAGAGATCGTCAGGAGCCTTGATGGTGCGGTCGAGAAGGATGACCGGAATCTTGGCTTCCTTGGCTTCCTTCAAAACGTCGTCCCAGCCGGTTTCGACCACAGGAGCAATGAGGATGGCATCGACGCCCTGAGCAATGAAGGAGCGCAGAGCCTTGATCTGATTTTCCTGCTTCTGCTGCGCATCGGCAAACTTCAGATCGATGCCGCGCTTCTTGGCCTGCTCCTTGGTCACTGTCGTTTCAGCCGCGCGCCAGCCCGATTCCGAGCCGATCTGCGAGAAGCCGACGGTCAAGCCGGCGGCCGAAGCCGAACCGAACATGCAGGCAGCCAGAATCGTGGCACTCAAAAGTGCAGTCTTCAATTTCATGATTTCCTCTCCCAATGCCGCGTCTCGCGGCGCAGGGTCAAAAAATCATATAGTATTACTTTTGTAAATGAGCTTTTTAGCATGCAGCGCAACAAAAAAGGCGCTCTTTTCAGAGCGCCTTTTCGCAACTGCGAGTTACAAACTCTGCTTACTGCGCCGGCAGCTTGTCATCCACGCCTTCGACGTAGAAGTTCATGCCGAGCAGCGTGCCGTCATCAGCCTTTTCGCCGGCTTTCAGCCACGGCGTGCCGTCCTGCTTGTTGATCGGACCGGTGAAGGGATGCAGTTCGCCGGACTTGATCTTGGCTTCGGTTTCCTCAGCCATCTTCTTCACGTCGTCAGGCATGTTCGTATAGGGCGCCATCTTGAGAATGCCATCCTTCAGGCCGTCCCAGCTCTGCTCGGACTTCCAGGTGCCGTCCAGAAGCGCATGAACGCGCTTGGAGTAGTAGTTGCCCCAGGTATCGACGATAGCGGTCAGCTGGGCCTTCGGGCCGGCCGCGATCATGTCCGATGCCTGACCGAAGGCATGGATGCCACGCTCTTCGGCCACCTGCATCGGCGCTGTCGTGTCGGTGTGCTGGGTCAGCACGTCGACGCCCTGGTCGATCATGGCCTTGGCAGCGTCGGCTTCCTTGCCAGGATCGAACCAAGTGTTGACCCAGATGACCTTGAGCTTGAAGCTCGGATCGATCGACTTTGCGCCCTGCTCGAAGGAGTTGATGCCCATCACGACTTCCGGAATCGGGAAGGAGGCGATGTAGGCAGCGCCGTGATTCTTCGAGGTCTTGGCGGCGATCTGGCCGAGGATATAGCGGCCTTCATAGAAGCGCGAATTGTAGGTCGCGAGGTTAGGGCCGGCTTTGTAGCCGGTGCCGTGCTCAAACTTGACCTTCGGGAACTTGGCAGCAACCTTGACCGTCGCGTCCATGAAACCGAAGGACGTCGTGAAGATCAGCTGGCAGCCGGAGCGGGCAAGGCGCTCGATGGCACGCTCTGCATCCGGGCCTTCCGGCACGTTTTCGAGGTAGGGCGTTTCGATCTTGTCGCCGAATTCGGCCTGGACCTGCTGGCGGCCGACATCGTGCGCCTGCGAATAACCGCCGTCGTTGTGCGCGCCGACATAGACGAAGCAGACCTTCGTCTTGTCCGCCGCCGCGGCGGCTGAGGATATGCCGATCACGGCTGCGGCCGATGCGGCAAGTGTGAGTGCGAACTTCTTCATAATGACCCCTGTTGGTTTGAAGTTATTCCGGAAACCCGTCCGTGTTCTTGTTTATCGCTCCGGTACGAAGGCTTTTCCAAGCGACGCGGGCGTGTTGATCAACGTCGTGCGCCGATTATGAGAAATGATGATGAGAACCACAATAGTCGCAGCATAGGGCAGCATCGATAGGAACTGCGCGGGGATGCCGAGACCGAAGGCCTGCGCATGAAGCTGCAGGATCGTTACCGCGCCGAAGAGATAACCGCCGGCAAAGACCCGCCACGGGCGCCAGGAGGCAAAGACCACCAGCGCCAGCGTGATCCAGCCACGGCCCGCCGACATGTTCTCCACCCATTGCGGCGTGTAGACGAGCGAAAGCTGCGCGCCGGCAAGACCCGCGCAGGCACCGCCGAACATCACCGCGAGATAGCGCGTGCGGATGACATGAATGCCGAGTGCGTGGGCAGAACCGTGGCTATCGCCGATCGCCCTGAGTTTCAGGCCGGGGCGGCTTCTGAACAGGAACCAGCTCACGCCGAAGAGCAAGGCGATCGACAGGTAGAAGATCAGATCCTGCTTGAAGAGAACCGGGCCGATAACGGGAATATCGGACAGGAGTGGGATGACGATCTCTTTCAGCTGAATGCCGGGGACGCTGACATAGGGCTCACCGAGTTGGCCGGAGACGCCAAGGCCGAGAAGCGTCAGCGCCAGGCCGGTCGCCACCTGGTTTGCCACCAGCGTCAGCGTCAGGAAGGCGAAGAGCAGCGAGAAAAGCGCGCCGGCGGCAATGCCGCAGATGATGCCGACATAGGGCGAACCGGAGATCTGCGCGCCGGCAAAGGCGGCGACAGCACCCATGATCATCATGCCCTCGACGCCGAGATTGAGGACGCCCGAGCGCTCCGTCACGAGCTCACCGAGGGCTGCGATGACGAGCGGCGTGGAAGCGGTGATGACGGTCAGGAGAATGGCTTCGAAGATGCTCATGCCGCGCCGCCCCTTACCCGCGACCAGACGATGCGGATTTTATAATAGATCAGCGTGTCGCAGGAGAGCACGAAGAAGAGGATGAGCCCCTGGAAGACGCGGGTGACCTTGTCCGAAACACCGATCGAAAGCTGCGCAGCCTCACCGCCCAGATAGGTCAGCGCCAGCACCAGACCGGAAGCAATGATGCCAAGCGGGTTGAGGCGACCGAGGAAGGCGACGATGATGGCGGTGAAGCCGTAGCCAGGCGAAATCGCCGGCTGCAGGTGGCCGATCGAGCCCGAGACCTCGCAGATACCGGCAAGGCCTGCGAGCGCGCCGGAAAAGACGAAACTGAACCAGATCATCTTCTTCGACGAAAAGCCTGCAAAGCGCCCTGCCCGTTCCGACTGGCCGAGCACGACGATCTCGAAGCCCTTCAGCGTGAAGCGCATCATGAACCAGACGAGCACCGCCGCAATAATGGCGAAGATGAAGGCCCAATGGGCGCGTCCCGATTCCTCCCAGATTGCCGGCACGATCGCTTCCGGCGCGAAATCGCGCGACACCGGGAAGTTAAAGCCCTTGGGATCACGCCATGCGCCCCGGATCAGCCAGTCGAGAAACAACTGGGCAGTATAGACCAGCATCAGCGATGTTAGGATCTCGTTGGTGTTGAAATGCGCCTTCAGCAATGCCGGAACGGCTGCGAACAGCGCGCCGCCGAGCGCCCCCAAAATCAGCATCAGCGGCAGCACGAGCGGTGAATGCCAGTCGTAGAAGATGATCGGGATATAGGAGCCGGTGATCGCGCCGATAGTGAACTGGCCTTCGGCGCCGATATTCCAGTTGTTGGAGCGATAGCAGACGGCGAGACCGACCGCGATCAGGATCAGCGGTGCTGCCTTGACCGCCAATTCGTGCAGCGACCAGACTTCTAAAAGCGGCTCGAGGAAGAAGGCATCGAGTGCCTCGACCGGATCCTTGCCGAGCATGGCGAACATGACGGCGCCAAATATCAGCGTCAGGACGAGAGCGAGAAGCGGTGAAACGAAAGCATAGAGTTTCGAGACCTGCGGGCGTTTTTCAAGCTCAATGCGCATGAGCAGCCTCCGCAGCATGCTTGCTCTCATGCAGTCCGCCCATCAGCAAGCCGATCTTCTCGCGCGTGAGTTCACCTGCTGCATACGGTTTCGAAAGACGTCCTTCGGAAATGACGGCGATATCTGTCGCCACTTCGAAGATCTCGTCGAGATCCTGGCTGATGACGACGACGGCCGAACCGGCCTTTGCCAGGTCCACCAATGCTTGGCGGATGCGGCTTGCCGCACCAGCGTCCACACCCCAGGTCGGCTGATTGACGACGAGAACGGAGGGCTGGCGATCAAGCTCGCGGCCGACGATGAATTTTTGCAGGTTGCCGCCGGAGAGCGAGCCTGCGGCAGGGTCATCGCCGCTCTTGCGCACGTCCATCGCCTCCGAAATGCGCCGTGCGGCAGATTTCACCGCACTGTAGCGGATGATGCCGAGGATACCGAGGAAGGCTTTGCGGTCGGACTGGCTGCGGGCCAGTACCAGATTGTCGGAAAGTTTCATGGCGGAAACGGCCGCATGGCCATGCCGCTCTTCCGGCACGAAGCCGGCGCCAATCAGGCGGCGGGCGGTAATGCCCTGTGTTCCGACCGGCTTCTTGCGGATCACGATCGCTTCGGCAGAGGTGACAGGATATTCGCCTGACAGCGCATCGAAGAGTTCGCTCTGTCCATTGCCCGCAACACCGGCGATCGCGAGGATCTCGCCTGACCGTACCGTCATGGAGACATCGCGCAGTGGCATGGCAAAGGGCGTGCGTGCGGCGACGGAAAGGTTCGAGACCGCAAGCTGCACGTCACCCTTGTCACTGCGCTCGGGATGCGTGACGGAAGCTACCTCGCTGCCGACCATCATGCGGGCGAGAGAGGAGGGTGTTTCCTGCTTGGGATCGCAGGCGCCGGTTACGCGGCCATGACGCAGCACGGTGGCGCGGTCGCAGATGCGCTGCACCTCTTCCAGGCGGTGGCTGATATAGAGGACCGAGCGGCCCTCGGCGCGCAGCTTGAAAAGCGTTTCGAAGAGCTTGTCGGCCTCCTGCGGCGTCAGCACCGATGTCGGTTCGTCGAGGATGATGAGCTTCGGATTCTGCAGCAGGGCTCGGACGATTTCGATGCGCTGACGCTCGCCAACCGAGAGATCGGCGACATGCGCATGCGGATCGAGTGGCAGGCCATAGGCCGCAGACAGCGCCCTCGCCTCTTCGGCGATCCTGCCGATCGGAATGCTGTCATCAAGCGAAAGCGCAATATTTTCGGCAACGGTCAGCGCCTCGAACAGCGAAAAATGCTGGAAGACCATGCCGATGCCGAGCTTGCGGGCCTCGCCCGGAGAGGTGATCACAACCGGCCTTCCCTCCCAGAGGATATGCCCATCCGTCGGCTCCAGAACGCCGAAGAGCATCTTGACCAGTGTGGATTTGCCTGCGCCATTTTCGCCGAGGAGCGCATGAATTTCGCCCGGCGCTATATCGAGATTGATTTCATTGCAGGCGGCAAAGCTACCGAAGAATTTCGTCAGCTTTTGCACCGATAACAACGCGCCGGAAGCCGGCACATTCAATGGCGACACGTTCCCCTCATTTCTTCTGCCGACCGGTCCGTTTGGATCTCATGGAATCAGCAGCGTCGTACCGGTTGTTTTTCTTGTTTCCAGATCCGTGTGCGCCCGCCCAACCTCACGCAACGGATAGGTTTGGTTGATATTGATACGCACTTTGTTGCTCTGCACAACATCAAATAGATTGTTTGCACAATCGGTCAGTTCCTGACGCGAGGCAATATAAGTGAAGAGCGTCGGGCGCGTGGCATAGAGAGAGCCCCTCTGGGCAAGGTGCGCCATCGTAAAATTCTCGATCGCGCCCGAGGATTGGCCAAACGACGCGAAGAGGCCGCGTGGCTTCAGGCAATCCAGCGACTGTGGGAAAGTGTCGCGGCCGATCGAGTCATAAACCACGTCGACACCCTTGCCACCAGTGATCTCCCGCACGCGCTCTGCGAAGTTCTCGGTCTTGTAGTTGATGACATGATCATAGCCGTGGTCGAGCGCCAGCTGGACCTTGTCGGCTGAGCCTGCCGTGCCGATGACGGTTGCGCCGAGCGCCTTTGCCCACTGGCCGGCGATGAGGCCGACGCCGCCGGCTGCGGCATGGAAGAGCAGCACCGTGCCAGGGCCGACCTTGAACGTGCGGTTCAGGAGATACTCGGCCGTCATACCCTTCAGCATCATGGCGGCTGCGGTTTCCAGGCTGACGCCGTCGGGCACCTTCACCAGATGTTTCGTCTCGATATTGCGTTCCACGCTATAGGCGCCATCGGCACTGGCATAAGCGACGCGGTCGCCCACGGCGAAATCGGTCACCCCGGGGCCAACGGAGGTGACGACGCCGGCGCCTTCCTTGCCAGTTACGAAGGGCAGATGCGGCGCCTTGTAGGTGCCGTCACGGAAATAAACATCGATGAAATTCAGCCCGACCGCTTGCTGGCGGATCTGCACCTGACCCGCGGATGGCGGCGGCAGATCGATATCGACATATTCGAAAACCTCGGGACCACCGTTTCTGGAGAAAGAAACCGCCTTCGTCTTTGTCATCTCAGTCTACCTCATTGACGTCCAAGCGCCGGGAAGAATTGGAGCACGGCACCGATAACGTAAAGGTAGATGCCGCTCACGATGAAGAGAACGACGGCCCATTGCGGCATGTCGAAATGCATCAACAGCGAATAGGCACCAAGCGCTGACCACAGCAGAAAGATGCCGAGATTCAGCGGGCGCAGGCGCTGGACCCGCACGGGATGAAGGAAGTTGATCGGCAAAAAGGTCAGGATCACGGAGACGGTGACGACGATAAAGGCCGTCATCTCGCTCGCATGCATGACGAAGAGCGTGAAGACCACCATGTTCCAGACGACGGGGAAACCGGAAAAGAAATACTCCTCCGTCTTCATGCCCGTATCGGCATAATAGATGGCGCTGGAAACGACGATCATGCCGGCGGCAGCGAAAGACCAGGGCTCGCCGATCATGCCGCTCTGATAGAGTGCAAAGGCCGGCAGCAGCACATAGGTCACGTAATCGATGATATTGTCGAGCGTATCGCCGGACCAGTTGGGCAGGACTTCCTTGACGCGCACTTTGCGGGCGATCGGCCCGTCGATGCCATCCACCAGAAGCGCAAGGCCCAGCCACCAGAACATGTCAATGAAGCGATGCTCGGCGGCGGCCACCACACCGAGAAAGGCAAGGAAGGAACCGGACGCCGTCAGTATATGGACGGAAAATGCGCGCATTTCCGCGTAAGGAACGCGCTTGTAATTGAAAATCTTCATGTTCCCCCGTACCGCCTGTCGCGCCCGCGTCGCAGCGGGCGTCGTTTTTTTCTTGAAACGTGCCACGATCTTTCAGATCGCTCGCCACGCTTCAGGTCTTTATTTGACGCATGTCGTTGTCGCAAAACCGCATGAACACTTTTGCGCGACATGCTTTAATATGCATCCTTTGAATAGCTTAGCCAGCGCAAAAGCGACAGTTCGCCACAGGCCAGTGAATCCTGACCGTGACATGCATATTTCGCTCCCCAGGCATGCGATGGAATGGATTGCCTTTAATTTAGCGGGGTTTTGTAATATCTGCCTCGCATGCCGATGATTATCCTGCGAACGACGAGCCCGATATCGAAATGAACGCTCCTGCAAAGACCGAAGAATTCGCCTCCGCCATTCCCGCCGGCGTTTACGCCGAGACGGTCCTGAGCGTGACGCATTACACTGACCGGCTCTTCCGTTTCACGATGACCCGGCCGGATGGCTTCCGTTTCCGTTCGGGCGAATTCGCGATGATCGGCCTGATGGTCGAAGGCAAGCCAGTCTTCCGCGCCTATTCGATCGCAAGCCCCGCCTGGGCCGAAGAACTGGAATTCTTCTCCATCAAGGTACCGGATGGCCCACTGACCTCGCATCTGCAGCTCATCAAGCCGGGCGACCAGGTGCTGATGCGCAAGAAGCCGACGGGCACGCTGGTTCTCGATGCGCTGACCCCCGGCAAGCGCCTCTACATGTTCTCGACCGGCACGGGCATCGCACCGTTCGCGAGCCTCATCCGCGATCCCGAAACCTATGAGAAGTTCGACGAGGTCATCCTGACCCATACGACGCGCGAGATTTCCGAGCTGAAATACGGCTTCGATCTCGTCCACGAGATCCAGAATGACGAGCTTCTCAAGGAAGTCGTCGGCGACAAGTTGCGCCACTATGCGACAGTCACCCGCGAAGATTTCGAATATCGCGGCCGTATCACCGACCTGATTTCCTCGGGCAAGCTCTTCACCGATCTCGGCGTGCCGCCGATCGATCCGGCTGTTGACCGCGGCATGATTTGCGGTTCTTCCGCCATGCTGAAGGACACGAAGGAGCTTCTGGAAAAGGCTGGCCTCGACGAGGGCGCCAACAGCAAGCCCGCCGAATTCGTGATTGAGCGCGCCTTCGTCGGCTGAGCTGACAGGCAGGTCCCCAAACAACGGCTCCGGAAACGGGGCCGTTTTTTATTTCTGGCTGAGATAATCGATCAGATCGGCCATCGCCTCTCGCGCCTGCTCGACCTCGCCCTGATGGATGGCCCTGATAACCGCAACATGGAAGGAAATGGAGCGATCCATCCGTTCCGGATTGGCGGTAGAATACCACAGGCGGCGGGAATGGGTCTGGACCGGGCCCAGCGCTGCCGTGATAAAACGGTTCGAGCAGGCATCCTCCAGGATTTCATCGAAGGCCTTGTCGGCGGCGAAGAAGCCCGAGAGATCGCCGCTGACGGCGCATTCTTCCATCGCACGGGCGCAGGCAACCAGCCGGGATCGCTGCTCTTCATTTGCCGCATCGGCAACAAGAGCAGCCGCTATCGGCTCGAGTTTGCGGCGCACTTGCATGACATTGGCGTGGTCTTCGGAATTGATCTCAGCAATCTGCAGGCCGACACGCGGCTTCACTACGATCAAGCCCTGCCATGCAAGCTTCTGGATTGCCTCGCGCACCGGCGTGCGGCCATGGCCGGCAAGATCGATGAGCTGCTTTTCCGTCACAAGCGCACCCGGGGCCAAAGCCAGCGTCACGATAGCGTGCTCGAGCGCCAGATAGGCGAGATGGCTTAGCGATTCCTGCATGCGGGCGAATCCGTCATTCGACTGATATATCATCATTCGCATGGATAGAATCCAAAGGCAAGTTATCGTAATATTTCAAAGCCATGGACCAAAGGGCGATGTTATGGATATTGATGAAGACAAGATCGATGCTGCGGCATTGGCACTGTTATGGCTGACACTCCACGATGAGCGGCGTGCCTGGAAAGGGCTTGACTGGGATGTGACGGATCGCCTGTTCAAGAAAGGCCTGATCGAAGATCCCGCGAACAAATCGAAATCAGTCGTCTTGACGGACGAAGGGCTCCGGCGGTCCGAGGAGCTGTTCCACAGCCTATTTGCGCGTCAGTCTCGATAGGATCTTCATTCGTGGCGCAGCGCCTCGATAGGGTTGAGCTGTGCTGCCCGTCTTGCCGGGAAGAAGCCGAAGATCATGCCGATCGCCGCCGAGAAAACGAAGGCGACGCAGATAATCATCGGACTGACGACAAAAGGCACATTAAGGAAGCTGACGGCAGTATAGGCGAGCCCAAGACCAAGCATGATACCCGCAATGCCGCCGAACAGTGACAGGGCGACTGCTTCGACAAGGAACTGTGTCAGTACCTGGTTTTCCAACGCGCCGATTGCAAGGCGGATACCGATTTCGCGCGTGCGCTCCGTTACCGACACCAGCATGATATTCATGATGCCGATGCCGCCGACCAACAGACTGACGGCGGCGACCGCTCCAAGCAGACCGGTCAGCAGCGTGGTGGTTCCGGTCATGGCTTCGGCGATCTGCGTCATGTCATTGACGTTGAAATCGTCCTGACGGCCGGGAATGATCTTTCGGCGTTCACGCAGCAGGTTCTCGACATCGGCCTGTACCTTTGAGGTCGAGACACCGTCTCGCGCCGAGATGAGGATCGTCGGCACATTGGAGGTGCCGCTGATGCGGCGCTGGAAGACCTTGACCGGCATGATGACGGCATCGTCCTGGTCGTTGCCCATGCCGGACTGGCCGCGCTTTGCCAGGACGCCGATGACCGGGCAGGAAACCTTGCCGACACGGATCAGCTGGCCGGTCGGGTCCGCCGCCCCGAAGAGTTGCTCGCGTACGGTCTCGCCGATGATGCAGCGCGACTGGCCGCGCTCCTCTGCCGGCGTGAAATTGCGGCCAAGCGCCAGATCCCAGTCCTGTGCGACAAAATAGTCGTTGGTCGTGCCATAGACCGTGGTTGAATGGTTCTGGCCGCCGAAGATGACGGTTGCCGTCGACTGGTTGGAGGGCGCAACCGCCCGCAGACCCGGAACCTGATCGCGTATCGCCTCGACATCCTTCAGCGTGAAGCGCCGCGCCTCGGAACTGGCGCGACCGGGACCGAACTGGCCGGGGCGCACGAAGAGCATGTTGGTGCCGAGACGTGACAGCTCGGTCGAAACCTGCACAGTCGTACCGTTGCCGATCGTGACGAGCGCGATGACTGCGGCAACGCCGATGACGACACCGAGTACGGTGAGGAAGGAGCGCAGCAGATTGCGGCTGATCGCACGCAGAGCGAGCTTCAGCGTTTCAAAGAACATGTTCCGCCCTCCGCTGATGCTCCACTTCGGTCTCCAGCTTGCCGTCGACGAAGCGCAGCAGGCGCCCTGCATAGGTGGCGATATCAGGCTCGTGCGTGACCATGACTATGGTGATGCCCTGTTCGCGGTTCAGCCGCGTCATCAGGTCCATGATCTCGATGCTGGTCTTGGTATCGAGGTTGCCGGTCGGCTCATCGGCGAGTAGTAAGGCCGGCTCGGTGACGATGGCACGGGCGATTGCCACGCGCTGCTGCTGGCCGCCGGAGAGTTCCTGCGTCTTGTGATGTTCCCTGCCCGACAGGCCGACGAGGCTGAGCGCCTCCCTCGCTCGCCTGCGCCGCTCGCCGACTGCCATGCCGCGATAGATCAGCGGCAGTTCGACGTTCTCCACGGCGGAGGTGCGCGACAACAGGTTGAACCCCTGGAAGACGAAGCCCAGCATATGCCGGCGCAACAGCGTCAGCTGGCTGCGGTCAAAGCCGCTGGTCGAAATGCCCTGGAAGACATAGTCGCCCGAGGTCGGCACATCGAGGCAGCCGAGAATATTCATTGCCGTCGACTTGCCGGAACCGGACGGTCCCATGATGGCGACGAACTCATGCTCGCGGATCGAAAGGTCTACATGGTCGAGCGCGCGGATGGCCGCTGCGCCCTCACCGTAGATTTTCGAGACTTGCCTGAATTCAAGAAGCGGCGGGCGTTCCATCATCGGCTTCCGTCAGTTCGTCCGCGTCGCGGCATCGGTGATAACAGCATCCTTTTCGGTAAGCTTGCCAGAGGTGACCTGCGTGAACTGGCCATCCGAGGAGCCAACCTGGATCACGACGGGTGCGGGGTGGCCGTTGCGCAGCACCCAGACCCGGCGCTGCGTACCGGTCAGTTTGGCATCACCGCCACCACCGCTGCGGAACGGACGCGGCGGGCGCAACAGGCTGAAGATACCACGGCCGCCACGGCCTTCCGCCTGCGGCGGAGCATAACGCAGGGCCACATTCGGGACCATCAGCGTATCCTTGACGGCTTCGACGGTGATATCGGAAGTCGCAGTCATGCCGGGGCGCAGAAGCAAGTCGGCATTGTCGACCGAAAGCACGGCCTTGTAGGTGACGACATTGTTGACCACTTCAGAGGCAAAGCGGATCTGCTCGATGACCGCTGGGAAGGTGCGGTCGGGATAGGCGTCGACTGTGAACTTGGCCCTCTGGCCGACGGCGATCTGGCCAACATCGGCTTCGTCGACATCGACCTGCAGCTCCATCTTCTTGAGATCGCCGGCAATGGTGAAAAGCACGGGCGCCGAGAGCGAGGCGGCAACGGTCGCACCCGGATCGACGGAGCGGGTGAGGATCACACCATCGATCGGCGCGACGATCTTCGCCTTGCCGAGATTGACCTCGGCAAGCTGCAGGTCCGCCTCCGAGGCCAGGACCTCGGCCTCGTTGATATCCTTCGCGGCGACAGCCGAGTCATATTTGTAGGTCGCGTCGTCAAGGCTCTGCTGGGTGGAGACGTTGCTCTTGACGAGGCTTTTCAGGCGGTCGAGCGAGGTTGCTGCCGATTGCAGATCGGCATTCGCCTTGACTACATTGGCCTTTGCCGAGTTGAGCTTGGCGCGCGAGCTCTTAACGTCTGCTTCCAGCTTGTTCGTATCCAGCTCCGCGAGAATATCGCCTGCCTTCACGGTGCTGTTATAGTCGACATTGACGTCGCGCATGGTACCCGACAATTCGCTCGATATATCCACCTGTTGGGTCGGCTGGACGGAACCAGTGGCGGTGACGAGCACTGTGAGGTCGCCACGCTTGACCGGCTGGGTCGTGTAGGTGATTTCGGAACGGCCTTGGCCCGCATAGAAATAGGCGGCAGCGGCAGCAGCCAGGATCACGAGCAGCAGAACGATCAGTCGTCCGCGCCAGCGACGCCCCCTGCTCTGTCGGCCGGCGACCAGCACGGCAGCAAGATCGGCATTTGCGCCTGTTACGGAACCGGTCTCTTTGCCAGCCTCCAGATTGTCCATCTAATCCTCGATATATGCTTCGCCGTATCAGCCCTGCGTGACGCCGAGATAATCATGCCGAAGATGAACCCAACATTACCGATGCCCTGACGATGGCACGGAAATGCGGCTGAAAAACATGAAATATTCGTAAGGAAACAGCTGGATGGAGCAGTCAGCGAAAGCTGTTCGACAACAAGCCCCGCGGGCTCTAAGCGAATATTCAGGTTGCATCTGGCACAGCGGTTTCTGCGCCACTTCGGTCAACCTAGAGCGATCCTCGGCCCTGGAAAGGCCGCGGCATCGTCCAAGCTCTAGCGTGGAGGCAGGATTGCAGCGCCGCCCGCAGCCTGAACCGCGAGGCTGCCCATGGCAATGCCTTCGCGCAGGCAGATATCGGCGCTCGCGCCGCCAAGCCAGGCATGGATGAGCCCGGCATTGAAGGCATCCCCGGCACCCGTCGTATCCACGACCTTGACGGTGGGGGCATTCTCATGGAGACGCATATCTCCGGCCGCGAAATAAGCGCCGCCGGCGCCTGCCTTCAACGCCACTGCCGGGAAGCGCTCGGCGAGCCTGTCCAGCGCTACGTCCGGATCGGAATATCCGGTGATAGCAACGGCTTCCTCGACATTCGGAAGGAAGAGGTCAACGCCCTCGCAACGATCGAGGAAATCATGCTGGTAGATCAGCGTTTCGTCCCAACTCGGATCGAGCGATACGGTAAGCCCATTCTCCCTCGCCTTTGCGACCAGGCCGGGGATTTCCGCCAACGTGGCAAATTCGGCAATGTGCAGATGACGCGCCTTGTTCCAGGCAAGCGCCTCGCCGAGTGTCGCCGGCTCCGCGCCGCCGGCGCGGCGGGACAGGAAAGCCCGTTCCTCGCCATTGTTGATGGCGACCGTGACCTGCGGACCGGCGTCGGCCGCCCGGTCGAGAAAACGCAGATCGACGCCGCTCGCTTCCAGTTCCGCGATCAAACCATTCGAAAGCCCATCGGTGCCGAGACGCGAGAGCAGAGCCGTCTTGCGGCCGATATGGGCGGAATAAGCGGCCACGATGAAAGCGCCGCCGCCTGCTGCAATGCGCAAGTCATCGGCAAAGAGCTCACGCCCGAGCACGGGCATCGTCTCCAGGCCTGTGAAGATCAGGTCGCAATAAATCCGGCCGATGCTGAGCACCGCGGATCGCATGTCATTATCAGATGTCATTGGCGCCCGAGGGCCTTTTCCGTTTTTGCATCGAAAACATAGAGAGCACCGGAGGCTGCATGGGCATTCACGGCGCTGCCGACGGTCGGTATCACCTTGCCCGGGGCTGTTGCAATCACCGGCGTGTCCGCCACATCGAAATGCACCAGCGTTTCGGCGCCGAGCGGCTCGACGGCCGTCACCGTGCCTGAGAGCGAAAGGACGCCCGTGCCTTCGCCGATAACCAGATCATGCGGACGCACGCCGATCAGATGCGGACCGCCCTGCCCGATACGCAAACCATCGGCCGCAGCCGTGCCCGGCAGAAGGTTCATCGACGGACTGCCGATGAAGCGCGCAGTGAAGACATCGGCTGGGTTCTCGTAGATATCCATCGGCGTTCCCGCCTGCAGGATGTGGCCGTCTTTCATGACGACGATCCGGTCAGCCATGGTCATGGCCTCGACCTGATCGTGCGTCACATAGACGATCGTGGTGCCGAGCCGCTGGTGCAGCCGCTTGATCTCGATGCGCATCTGCGTGCGCAACTGGGCGTCGAGATTCGACAACGGTTCGTCGAAGAGGAAGGCCGAGGGGTTACGCACCATGGCGCGGCCGATCGCGACACGCTGGCGCTGGCCCCCGGACAGTGCCGCCGGACGGCGGGCGAGATAATCGGTCAGTCCGAGGATCTGGGCCGTCTCATCGATGCGCTTGTCCTTATCCACCTGCGAAAGCTTGGAGGTGTAGAGGCCAAAGCCGATATTCTGGCGCACGCTCATATGCGGATAGATGGCATAGTTCTGAAACACCATGGCGATGTTGCGCTGTTTCGGCTCGCGCTCGTTGACCACCTCGCCGCCGATCCTCAAGGTGCCGCCAGAAATATCTTCGAGGCCGGCGATCATGCGCAGCGTCGTCGACTTGCCGCAGCCGGACGGGCCGACGAAGACGACGAATTCGCCGTCGGCGATTGTCAGATCGATGCCGTGCACGACATCCAGTTTGCCGTAGCGTTTGACGAGCCCCTGCAGTTCGATATTTGCCATCAGGCGACCCCCATCAATGCCGTGAATCTGGTTTGAAGTTCCTCGGCAGCCGCTGCTTCGCGCGCTGCATTCTCCTGTGTCTGTCTGGCGAATGCCGCAGCCTTTTCCTGGTAGGCTGCAAGCGCATCCGCCATCGGTGCCGACGCGGGACCGCCGAAGCGGGCGCGGACGGCAACAAAATGTTCCGGCGAGACGATCTCGGCAAATTGTGCCTTGTCGATGCCGGGCTTGCGGCCAGCCAGTTCCTCGAAAGCCGCGAGGAAGGGCTCGTAGCCGTCATCCGAAAGACCGCCCCCTTTGGCGACCACGGCGCGGGCGACCGTTGCGGCAATCTCATGCGCCTGCCGGAAGGAGAGCCCTTCGAGGCGGACCAGCGAATCCGCAAGCTCGGTAATGGTGATGCAGGAGCGGCGGATATTGTCTGCCACGCGTTGCGGATCGATGCTGATCTGCGCGACGAAGGCTGCGAGCAGGTCGAGCACGCGCCCGGCCGAATGGAAAGCTTCGTAGCCCATGCCCTGCGTCTCGCCCTCGCTGTCATTCATGTCTGTGAAGGGCGTGTTGTGCATGACATCGAGCACTGTGCGGGCGCGACCGAAGGTCTGGCTCGCGAGATGGCGCATATGCTCGATCGGCACCGGATTGCGCTTCTGCGGCATGATGGAGGAGATCTGCACCAGTGCGTTCGGCACGTAGATCTGGCCGACCTCGAAGCTCGTCCAGAACTGCAAGTCCTGAATCAGACGGCCGAGATGCAGGAACATCAGTTCGATCGCGCTATAGGTCGAGGTCGTGTAGTCGACGGCTGCGATGCAGCTGTAGGAATTGCGTAGCGGCGCGGCAAAGCCCAGCAGTTCGGCGATGCGGGCTCGGTCGATCGGGAAACCCGACGTGGTGATCGCGGCGGCGCCCATGGGGCTGAGGTTGACGATGTTGCGTGCTTCCGCGAAGCGTTCGATATCGCGGATCAGCACTTCGATCGCTGCTGAAAGATAATGGCCGAAGGTGGTCGGCTGAGCCGGCTGGCCGTGGGTGTAGGCGACGATCAGGGTCTCCTTTTCCCAGTCGGCCGTGGCAATCATCGCGTCGAGCAGCTTGCGCGCCTTGACCATCAGTGCATCGATGCGCTCCTTCAGGCCGAGCTTGAACAGCGTATGGTCGATGTCATTGCGCGAGCGCGCCGTATGCAGGCGGCCAGCAATATCGACGCCGATGCGGGCTTTCAGCTCCTTCTCGATCAGGAAAAAGAAGTCTTCCACTTCGCCGGTATAGACGAGCTTTGCCGGGTCGATGTCGCGATCGATCGCTTCGAGTGCAGTCGCGATCTTGCCGGCCTGCTCGCGGTCGAGAATACCGGTCTCGACCAGCATGACGAGATGGGCACGGTCGATGCGGCGGAAGCCGTCGATATGATGCGTCTTGGCACCGTCGAAAAGCGGCTTCAGCACCGTTTCCTTATAGACCGGATCAGGAAAGACGCTCCTGTCGGCAAGGCGTGGATTGGTGTCGGTCATGTTCTATCCCTTCAGACCAGCCAGCATGATGCCGCGCACGATGTAGCGCTGCAGCACCAGGAAGACGAGCAGCGTCGGCAATGTCGCGAGTGCCGCACCGGTCATGATCATTTCCCATTGAATGGATTGCTCGACGGCAAAGCTCGAGAGGCCGACCGGCAGCGTGTAGAGTTCACGGCTGGTGGTGACGATCAGCGGCCAGAAGAAGGCCGTCCAGTTACCGAGGAAGGTGAAGATGGCAAGCGCTGACAGCGCCGGTGTGACGAGTGGCATCGCCACCTTCCACCAGATCTGGAACTCGTTCAGGCCGTCGATGCGAGCCGCTTCGAGGAAGTCGTTCGGGACCGTCTCGAAGAACTGCTTCATCAGGAAAGTGCCGAAGGCCGTCATCATGCCGGGGAACATGACGCCCCAGTAGCTGTCGAGCCAGCCGAGCTGCGCCGACATCAGATACCAAGGGATGACAAGCATTTCCGTCGGAATCATCAGCGTCGAGAGGATCGCGAGGAAGATCAGATAACGGCCGCGGAATTCGAACTTGGCCAGTGTATAGCCGACGAGGCTGTCGAAGAAGACGTTCGAGAGCGTCACTGTGCAGGCAACGATCGTCGAGTTCAGGAACCAGCGCATGAAACGGCCGTCGGAGAGGACGGTGATGTAGTTCTGCAGCGTCGGCTCGGCCGGGATAAGGCGTAGGTCATAGACCTGGCCTGCCGTCTTCAGCGAGGTCGAGAACATGAAAAGCAGCGGCGAGACCATGATGAGGCCGCCGATGAAGAGCAGCGTCCAGGTGATGATGGCGCCGGGGCGGATATTGGCTTTCGGCAGCGGTGCCGCGTTGTCTGTCGTCACGGCACTCATTTGCGCTCCCTCAGGATCCAGAGCTGCAGCAGGGAGACGCAGAGCAGGATGGCGAAGAGCACGACGGTTTGAGCTGCTGCATAACCCATGTTGTAGGATGAAAAGGCAGTCTGATAGATCATGAGAACCAGAGGCTTGGTCGATCCGAGCGGTCCGCCGGGATCGTTGGTCGTCATGTTGTAGACCTGATCGAAGATGCGCAGGAAGCCGATCGAGGAGAAGACGACGAGGAACACGGTAGTCGGTTTCAGGAGCGGCAGCGTGATCTTCCACAGGATCGGCCATTCGCCGAGACCGTCGATCTTCGCAGCCTCGTAGAAGGTGTTGGGGATGGCGCGAAGGCCGGCCATGAAGATGATGATCTGGAAGCCGAGACCGGCCCAGATGGAGGTGACCATGATCGATGGCAGCGCCTGATCGACGGAGCGGATGAACTGCTGCTGCGGCAGACCGACCATGCCGAGCACGTCGTTGATGACGCCAATCGGGGCCGGCTGGTAGAACCAGCGCCAGACCCAGGCCATGGCGGCTGCCGTCGTCAGGAACGGCAGGAAATAGAGCGCGCGGATCAGCCCGTGCAGGAACCGCACGCGATCCAGGAAAAAGGCCACGACGAAGGAGACGACGAGGCTAATCGGCGTGCCGATGATCAAATAGGTGAAGGTGTTGCGGAAAACCTTCCAGAACTGCGGGTCGTTATAGAGCTTCACATAATTGGCGACACCGATGAATTTCGGCGGCTTCATCAGATTCCAATTGGTGAAGGACAGGTAGAAAGCCTGCAGCGTCGGATAAAAGCGGATCACGCAGTAAAACAGGATCGGCAGGGCGAGGAACGTCCAGACCCAGACGAGGCGTTTCTGGCGCATCGTCAGCCGATCCCGGAACGATCCGGCGGGACGGCTGATAGCCGCCCCTTCCGTATTCGCGGGTGCGGAACTCATAGCCGTCCCTTATTTGCTCTTGGCGTTGTCGATGATTTCCTGCTCGGCCGTTGCGGCTTGAGCAATGGAATCCTCGGGCGACTGGCCTTCCAAGAGAACGCGGTTGACCATGTCGATGGCATTCTGGCGCTGGCCGGCTTCATCCACGAAAAGCGAGGTATGCGCGTAGGCGAGCGCCTTCAGGAACGGCGAGTAGATCGGGTTCTTGAGGTTTTCATCGGTCAGAGCGGCTTCGCGACGGGCCGGCAGTTCGCCGACCGTGCCCAGCCAGACCTTCATGGCTTCCGGCGAGGTCACGTAGGCGAGGAACTTCTTGGAGGCCTCAAGCTTTTCGCCCGAGACCTTGGCGCCGATACCATTGGCGAAATAGCTCGCATAGTTGGAGCGCAAGCCATCGGCGTTGGCCGGAAGCTCGGTTACGCCCCATTCGAAATCCTTGATGCTGCCGAAGGAACCGAGACGGAAGGTGCCGTCGATGGTCATCGCCGCCTTGCCGCCGCGGAAGGCCGCCTGGCCCTCATCCATGAAGCCGGTCTGACCGACCTTCTTTTCGGTCTGCAGGCTGGTGTAGAATTTCAGCGCCTTGATGCCGGCATCGCTATTGTAGGTGACCTTGGAATAATCTGATGTATAGGGCTCGCCGCCGAACTGGCGGATCAGCACCTCACGCCACCACTGGTGATCCTGGCCGCCCATGTCGAGCGTCGTGCCTTCGACGGCAATGTTGCCGGCAGCGTCGCGCTTGACCGTCTTTTCGGCGGCGGCCACGAATTCGTCGACAGTCTGCGGCGGCTTGTTCGGGTCGAGACCGGCTTCCTGGAAGAGCTTCTTGTTATAGAAGAGCGCCAGCGAACGGACGGCGGTCGGCAGGCCGTAATAGTCGTCACCGCGCTTCATGGCTGATACGATCGGGAAGAAGTCTTTCTCGATCTGGTCATGCGGGAAAGCATCCGTCGGCAGCGGCTGCAGCAGGCCGCCGGCGATGAATTGATCGAGCCAGCCGTAGAAGAGCTGCATCACATCAGGGCCATTGCCGGCGAGATTGGCGGCAACGACGCGAGTTTGGTAGTCGGCATAGGGAAATGTCGTCTGCTTGACGGTGATATCGGGATTGGCCTTCTCGAAATTGGCGATCAGCTGGTCCATCGCCTTGACGCGCGTATCGTAGACATACTGCCAGTATTCGATTTCGACGGCCTGGGCGCTGTTGACCGCAACCACGCTGATGCCGGCAAAAAGCCCGGCCAATAAGATTCCGCGACGCATATCATCCCTCCATTGCCGAGCCGGCCTTCGAACCGCTCGCGCTCATCTGGTTCCCCAGGGCATCCCGCACATCGGCAGCGCCCCGATTTGATTGGCTCGGGAAGATGGAACTGAGGCTCCTCCTCCTCGGCATCGCACTGCGACCCTTTCAGGCTGGTTCGGAAGGGAGGCTTTGTCAATAAGATAATTTAGTTTAATTATTCTATTGCTCCTTTCATGATATCGGCGCTATCCATATCGGCAGAGACGAGGGCGGAGAGATGACACGGCAATCCGGCAAGCAGCAGATCGCGATGGGCAAGAACCCCGAGCGCAGCCGCGACCACAATCGTCGTGTCGTGCTCGATGTCGTGCGCATGCATGGATCGCTCGGCCGCATGCATATAGCCAAGTTGACACATCTGACCGCGCAGGCAGTCGCCAACATCGTTGACGAACTCGTCGACGAAGAGCTGTTGATGGAGATTGGCCGGCTGCGCTCCGGCCGCGGCCAACCACCGATCCAGTTTGCCGTCAATCCTGACGGAGCGGTGACGATCGGCGTCGAAATCGCCGCCGACCATATGGTAACGACGGTGCTCGACCTCTCGGGAAAAGTCCGTTCCGAAACGATCATGCCGGTGGAGAATACCAACCCTGAACGCATCGTTCCGCTCTTTGCCGGTGAAGTGAAGAAGGTGCGCAAGCGTTTTCCATCAAAGCTTCTCGGCATCGGCGTGGTCATGCCCGGCCCTTTCGAAATTGAAGGCATGAGCTCGGTCGGCCCCACCACCCTGCCCGGCTGGAGCAGCATCAATCCGGCCGCTGTTCTGAGCGAAGCCAGCGGCGAGACCGTCATCGTCGAAAACGACGCGAATGCGGCGGCCGTCGGTGAAAGACTGTTCGGTGCGGGCCGCACCATCTCAAATTTCTGCATGATCTATTTCGGCGTCGGCGTCGGTCTCGGCCTCATCCATGATGGCGCCCCCTTCCGCGGCGCCTTCGGTAATGCGGGTGAAATCGGTCATGTCGTAGTAGCCCCGCGCGGAAAACCCTGCCCCTGCGGCCAGCGGGGCTGCCTGGAGCGTTATGTCTCTCTGCATGCGCTGAAGGAGAAGCTCACCGAGGCCGGCTATGAGGATACCGATTTTGCGGCAATCGAGGTGCTGCATCGGGAGAACAATCCCGTCGTGAAGGAATGGATTTCGGAGACTGCGGACTATCTTTCGCCGATGGTGGCGATGCTGGAAAATGTTCTCGATCCGGAGACAGTCATCCTCGGCGGTGCGCTTCCCGATGCTGTCATCGATGAGATTGTCGCGGCTATGCAGACCCTTCCCGTTTCCGTCGCCAGCCGGCGCACGCGCGCGCTTCCGCGCGTCATCCGCGGCCAGACGGGTCAATTGACGGCCGCACTCGGTGCCGCTGCCCTGCCGCTCTTCGAAGCCGTCACCCCCAAACTCGACATATCACCGACCGCCGCCGATACCGCAGCTTAAGATGCGCCGCCGGTCTGCCCCAATGGAGGAACCATGCTGACCGACCGAGATCGTATTGAGAAACAGAAGCGGAGCCTTTCGCTGACGCGGCTGCACCGGGCGCTCTCCCGCCTGACCTCGACCATCACCATCATGAATACCGGCGCCCATCCCGATGATGAGCATAATGGCCTGCTCGCCTATCTGCGCCTCGGCCTCGGCATGCGCGTCATCGTCGCCTGCTCGACGCGCGGAGAAGGCGGGCAGAATGCACTTGGGCCTGAATGGCTCGGCGCACTCGGCATCATGCGAAGCCGCGAGATGGAAGAGGCGGCTCGCGAACTCGACGCCGATGTGCACTGGCTCGGCCACGGCCCTGATGATGCGATCCATGATTTCGGCTTTTCCAAGAATGGCGACCGGACCTTCGACCGTTGGGGCGAAAAGCGTATCGTAGAACGGCTAGTGAGGGCCTATCGTACGGAGCGTCCCGATATCGTGCTGCCGACCTTCCTCGACGTGCCGGGTCAGCATGGGCACCATCGCGCCATGACACGGGCCGCGGAAACGGCTGTTGGACTTGCCGCTGATCCATCGGCTTTTCCCGAACATTTCGACGAGGGTCTGACGACGTGGCAGGTTGCGAAATTCTATCTGCCGGCATGGTCGGGCGGCGGGGATACTTATGACGACGAGGTGCCGCCGCCGGCGATGACGCTGCCGCTTGAAGCCACTGATCTCGAACCTGTCAGCGGCGTCAGCTACGACCATATCGGTGAATGGTCGCGGTATTACCATGCCTCTCAAGGCATGGGCCGCTGGTACGATATCGGCGATACCGAATGGCCACTGCATCTGAAGCTCAGCGCGCAGGGCTCTGTCGCGGAAGCCTCCATCTTTGGTTCGCTTCCCTCAACACTCGCCGATCTCGCCCGCGAAACGGAGCTGCCGCAAAGTGTCGTCGATGCGCTGATGCGCGCGGATGGCGCAATCGGCAAGGCGATCGAGCGCTTTCCGGAACGATCCGCCATCGTCGATGCGCTGCTGCAGGCGGCACATCAAGTTGAAAAGGCGCTTGAGGAAGCGCCTGACGCCTTCCTCGAAACGCACGGGCATCGTCTGCAGCGCAAGCTCGTGGAAATCGATGCCGCACTTTGCGAAGCCGAACAGGTCTTCGTCCGGGCGGTTGCCGAACCCGCCGCGCTTTCGCCTGGAGCAACCGGTACGCTGATCCTTCATCTCAGCGGCAATGCCGGGACCGCTGTTGTCGATGCCGACATGAGATTGCCGGCAGGCGTTTCGGCAAGCCTCAAGGAAACCTTGCCGCAGCGGATCGTGTATGCGCTGACAGCGGCAGCCGATGCGCCATTCACGCGGCAATATCAGCCGGGATGGTCGAGCCTCGGCGGTAATGGCAATGCATCCGTCGATGTCAGGGCGCAGATCGGCAGTCGCTCGGTCATCGTAACCGTCGATCTTGAGGAGCCGCTGACAGTCGCCCCGCAGCACTCGCTGAACCTTCAGCCCAATGCCTTCATCATTCCCGCGGATGGCGAGAGGCCGGAACTGACGATCAAGGCTGCGTCTGCGGGACGTGTCGGCTTTTCCGCGCCGGCTGGCTGGGCGATCAAGGAGACTGACGGCGCGCTTACGCTTTCGCCTCCCGCTTCGATAGTGCCCGGCCTCGTCACCATTTCACCACTTGTCGACGGACAGCCGGCGATGCGCATCTCGCCGATCGCCTATCCGCATATCGGCCGCACCAGCTTCCGTGAGCCAGAACTGCTGCGTGTTCTGGCGCTCGACCTCAAACTGCCCGAAGGCGCCAAGATCGGCTATGTCGGTGGCGGTGCGGATCGTGTTGGGCTCTGGCTTGGCCGCATGGGGCTCGATGTCACCGAACTCGATGCGCAGGCCCTGTCCGGCGATCTCTCGCACTTCACGACCATCGTCGTCGGCATCTTTGCCTTCGGCATCCGCAAGGATCTGGCAGCTGCAACCGCGCGCCTGCATCGCTTCGTCGAAGAGGGCGGCCATCTGTTGACGCTTTATCATCGCCCTGTTGATGGCTGGCAACCGGCTGCCACGCCGCCGAAACGGATCGATATCGGCTCGCCCTCGGTCCGTTGGCGCGTGACTGATCCGACGGCAGAGGTGACCGTGTTGGAGCCTGATCATCCGCTGCTGCGGGGTCCGAACAGGATTACCTCGGCGGACTGGGATGGTTGGGACAAGGAGCGTGGCCTCTATTTCGCTGCCCGCTGGGACGATGCCTATGTACCGCTGCTTGCCATGCATGACCCTGAGGAGCAGCCGCTCAAGGGTGCCTTGATATCAGCTGAAATCGGCGAGGGGCGGCATACGCATACGAGCCTTGTACTGCATCACCAGCTCGACAAATTGACTCCGGGCGTTTTCCGGCTGGTTGCCAATCTCGTGCAACCCGCCTGAGGCGACTGGGATGGATGCAGTCGTCATACCTGACGGACTCTCCGGCGCCTGAAGACGGCACTTGGATGTTTCAATGCTGCAACACCGCCCCTATGATGGCAAGCACGTAAGAAATGTGCTGGATGCGTCAATAAGAGGATTTTTTCGGTTGACCGCGATAGGTCGCCTGCATATGTTCCGCGCACTTCCGGCCGGGGTGCTTCGCACCGCGGAGAGTGAGAGCGTAGCTCAGCCGGTAGAGCAACTGACTTTTAATCAGTAGGTCTCGGGTTCGAACCCCGACGCTCTCACCACAATCCTCTTTTCGGGGCTTGTGGCTCATACAACGAGCCGATGCTGTTCCATTCGTTGATTAGTTTCGCTCAAACTGATAGCAAATCTTGCCGACGGAGAGCATTGAGCGATATTTCCCCAATGGACGATTTTGATCATATAACCGGCCGACAATTGGCGGCCGCTCGTGCTTTGCTGGGAATCGGTCAGGTCGAGCTGGCCAGCAGGGCAAATATATCTGCTCCGACCCTGCGACGTATGGAGGCCAGTGAAGGCGCCGCTGAAGGTATGCGCAACAATGTCGCTTCAGTCATTGGGGTTTTGGAAGCTGGCGGCATTACCTTCCTGGACGGGAACTATTCCGGTTCAGGCGGCCCAGGAGTGCGCCTGACGCAGCCTGCCGGCGCGTCGATTGACATGCAAGAACGCGAGACGATTCAGTATCGCGAGTTTTATGAGAACGATGCACCTCCTGGTGCTGGAGGTTAAATGGCGAAAACACCCAAAGAACCAAAGCTCGAGCATTCCGATTTCTCCGGCGAGTTCGAAGACGACGGCGTAACCGTACTCGTCGATATACATCGGCCGGCGGGCACCAATGGCGATTGGACTCTCGAGGTCATCTCGCAGACCGAAGTCGTGACGACCTGGGAAGACAAATTCCCTACGGATCTCGAAGCTTGGGAAGAGTTTCTGGCCACCGCCGAACGAGACGGCGTGCGGAGCTTTCTCGATGAGGATGAGCCGCTTGTACATTGATGGGATCGACCCGTTCCCTGGCCTCTCGTCGCGGCCTGCCAATCCGTGCACTGCCGCATTGAGGAGACCTGGAGCTTCCGGCACTGATGCCGGAAGCTTATCAATGCGATTCGCAATACTCGCCCTCAGTAGCTGCAGGAGCGACCATCTCTGGGCCTGAAGCCATCTTCACAGGCGCGATTCATCGAATCTCCCGGGACGTAGCCTGAGGCGGAGCCGTATGAGTTCGGGGGAGTTGCGCATGCCGTGAGCAGCGAGATGCCGATCAGCCCTCCGGCGGCTACCAATGCCCGAAATCTGCTCATCAATGTTTCTCCTCGGTGGATGTTCTGGCGTCAATCTCTCACGCTAGAGCGCCGTGCGTCCATTCGGACGCACAAAGGACGCTCTAACTCTTTGAATCTACGCATCAGGCTTTCCGAAAATCGATCCCGATTTTCGGGCTGACCCTGTAGCGCATACCAGCACCAAGCAGTCATCGCAACTAAACGACATCACAAGCTTGCTCTCGGCCGCGGTAGCGAGCAGGCCGGATGAAGTAGCGAGAGATCCGGCGTCGGCCTCGTATGTCCGCCGGCCAGACCTCCCGGCATTTGCAGTGGGGTGCCTGCAAATGCCGGGCAATACCATCGGTCACGCCCGAGTCGATCCATTCACAGAGCCAAAGATGGTTAGCGCGCGGTTAATATCCACATGCCCTGTCCCGCGTTGGGATGGATGGAGCTACCTCAAGACCTGCGGCAATTTGGAGATCCGGCCGGTTGCGCTCAGCGCAAAAAGGTGATTGGCAATCACCCCTTTGCGGCGCTAGGAACATCGCTCAGACTGCTGCCGGAGAGAATGCGTGTCGATTGCCGATATTTCCCTTTGGAGCGCGCTGCTTGCCGGAGCGCTTTCCTTCCTGTCGCCTTGCGTGCTTCCACTCGTTCCGCCTTATCTCTGTTATATGGCGGGCATTTCGGTCGAGCAGTTCCGCGGCGGCGGCACGGTTGCTGCGGCACCGGATGTGCGGCGCGGCGTGCTTTTCTCGGCGCTTTTCTTCACGCTTGGCTTTGCGACTGTCTTCGTGGCGCTCGGCGCCGGTGCCTCGACCATCGGCATGGTGCTGCGCCAGCACCTCGATCTGCTCTCCAAGATCGGCGGTCTGATCATCATCGTCATGGGGCTGAATTTTCTTGGGATTTTCCGAATCGGCCTACTGGCGCGGGAAGCGCGCTTTCAAGGCAACGGCAAGCCGGCGACGCTGACGGGCGCTTACGTAATGGGGCTGGCCTTCGCATTCGGCTGGACGCCTTGTATCGGGCCGGTGCTCGGGGCGATCCTCGGCGTTGCCGCATCGCGTGAAACGGTTGGTTCCGGTGCGGGGCTGCTTGCTGTCTATTCGCTCGGCCTTGCCGTTCCCTTCTGGATTGCTGCCGGCTTTTCCGGGGCCTTCATGCGCTTCCTGTCGCGCTTCCGCCGGCATCTCGGCACGGTGGAGAAGATCATGGGCGTCTTCCTCGTGCTGACGGGTCTTGCCTTCCTGCTTGGCTGGGTCAGCAACGTCGCCATATGGTTCCAGCAGACGTTCCCAATCCTCATGCAAATCGGCTGAGCGCAAGGCTCAGCCAGTATATTGCAACAAATCAGGCTTTCTTCCGCTTTAGCCGTTCCTTGATCGCATCGGGAATATCGCGGAAGCCGCGGCCCGGCTCGATGCCTTCGCGCATGACGATGTTGCGCAGCGGTGGGATGGCTGACAGGACATGCAGGCCTGCGGCACGCAGCATCTGAACGGGAAGGAAATCGGAGAGCAGCGAACGGTTCAGGAGGTCGACGCTTGCCGTGCGCGTCATGATATCGGCGCGGCGCTTACGGTCAAAGCTAGTACCCGCATCGGCAGGAATAGGGAGTTCCGCGCGCGAGCTCAGAAGATCGCTCAGAGCCATGATGTCGCGAAGGCTGAGATTGAGGCCCTGTGCGCCTATTGGCGGGAAAACGTGCGCGGCCTCGCCGATCAGCGCGATCCGGCCCTTTCCGAAACGATGCGCCATCATGCCCGATAGCGGCCAGATCTGCACGCCCTCCTCGACAGTGACTTTGCCGAGCAGGGACTGCATGCGCTCTTCCACGACATTGCCGAGTTCGGCGAGCGACAGCTCGACGCGGGCTGCGGCATCCGAGGGATTCTGTACCCAGACGAGGCTCGAGCGGTTGCCCGGCAGCGGTACCTGGGTGAAGGGCCCGTGCTCCGTGTGGAACTCTGTGGAGATATTCTGGTGCGGCAGCGTATGCGCAAAGTTCAGCACCATGGCCGACTGCGGATAGGACCAGGTGCGCACGTCGATGCCCGCCGTCTCCCGGAGCTTCGATTTGCGGCCATCAGCGCCGATAGCAAAATCGGCACTGATCTCTTCGCCGCCTGCAAGCGTCATCGTTACAGATTCCGGAGCGATCCCGATCGTCTCGGCCATGTCGGTGAAACGGGTGATATTGCCCTCAGCGGCCACCGCAGCTTCGAGCACATCCATCAATGCCCTGTTCGGGAAATTATAGCCGAAGGCATCCAGCCCGACTTCGGCGGAGCGGAAGGTCGTCGTCGGCGCACGCAGCAAACGGTTGGTGCCGTCGATGATGCGCATGCTGGCGAGCGGTGCGGCAGCGGAACGAAGCTTTTCCCAAAGCGTCAGCCGACCCATAAAGCGAATCGACTGGTCCATCAGGGCCGTGGTGCGGCGATCCTCCTTGGGAGATGGAGGGGCGACCAGCGCCACGTTACGGCCGCCGCGCGCCAGGGCGACTGCAGCGATCATGCCAGCGAGACCCCCACCAATCACCGCCACTTCGAATTTGCTCATGCTATCGTTCCGTCATCAACAAGACGGCAGAACCGGCAGCCTCAGGCGGCCGGCTTTGCCTGACGGCGCCAACTATAGCCCTTGCCGGCTTCGGCGTCACGCACCGCCGGCTGATAATGATGCGGAATAGACGGCAGGCGCTTTTCCGACAGGCGGCGGATTGCCGTCTCGTTGGTGACGGCGAAACTGTCGATGCCGACGCGCAGCATCAGCGGCACCTGATCGATCAGCACATCGCCGACCGCACGCAGTTCGTTGGTGTAACCGAGGCGCTGGCGGAGCAGCGACGCATGGCTGAAAGCGCGGCCGTCATTGAAGGCCGGGAATGCGACAGCCACGATCTCCAGGCGATAGAGATAGGGTTCCAGCTTCAAGACATCGTCCGCCGGCCTGATGACCACGCCGAAGCCGACGTCATTGCTCTCATCCGCCGTGGCGATCAGCTCGTCGAGCGTCAACAGCGGCTTCTGATCGCTCGTCGCCTTCACTTCGTCGGTCTCGATCACCCAGGGATCGTTTTCGACAAAACCGGTTTCTCTCCAGATCTTCGTCATCATCCCCTCCTTATGCCGCTTCCGCTGCCGAGCCGTAGAGCGCATCCTTGAAAGGCTGCGGACCGACGCGGCGGTAGGCGGCGAGGAAGATTTCCGAGGGATCGAGACGCAGGCCGAGATAGGTGTCAACGATCGTCTCGATCGCGTCCGTCACCTTCTCAGGCTCGAAGCCGCGACCGATGATTTCGCCGATTGACGTGTGCTCGTCACCAGAACCACCGAGCGTGATCTGGTAGAGTTCGGCACCCTTCTTCTCCACACCCAGCAAGCCGATATGGCCGACATGGTGATGACCGCAGGCATTGATGCAGCCGGAGATCTTGATCTTCAGCTCACCGATCTCGGCCTGACGGGCCGGGTCGCCGAAACGGCGAGAGATTTCCTGCGCGACCGGAATGGAGCGGGCATTGGCAAGCGCACAATAGTCCAGCCCGGGACAGGCAATGATATCCGTGATCAGGCCGGCATTGGCTTCGGCGAGATTGATCGCTACGAGGCCGCGATAGACAACTTCGAGATCGGCGAGCGCCACATGCGGCAGGATGAGGTTCTGCTCATGGCTGACTCGGATTTCGTCGAAGGCATATTCCTCGGCGATATCGGCAATGGCATCCATCTGCGAGTCGGAGGCGTCACCCGGGATGCCGCCGATCGGCTTCAACGAGATCGTCACCATGCCGTAATCGGGGTTCTTGTGCGGCTGGACATTCTGATGAACCCAACGGGCAAAAGCCGGATCGGCTTTCTTCCAGCGGGCCAGGTTTTCCCAGCCTTCAGCACGTTCGGGCAGGGCCGGCGGCGCGAAATAGGCGGTGATGGCCTGGACGTCCTGTTCCGGCAGCTTCAGCTCGGAATCCTTCAGCTGCGCAAATTCGACCTCGACCTGACGGGCGAGTTCTTCGGCGCCGGTCTCATGGACAAGGATCTTGATACGGGCCTTGTACTTGTTGTCGCGGCGGCCGTGCAGGTTGTACACGCGCATGACGGCTGTCGTGTAGGACAGGAGGTCCTCTTCCGGCAGGAAGTCGCGGATCAGCTTGGCGACCATCGGCGTGCGGCCCTGACCGCCACCGACATAGACGGCAAAGCCGATCTCGCCCTTGTCGTTCTTCTTCAGATGCAGGCCGATATCGTGGACCTGGATGGCAGCGCGGTCGCGCTCGGCACCTGTTACCGCGATCTTGAACTTGCGCGGCAGGAAGGAGAATTCCGGATGGACGGAAGACCACTGGCGCAGGATCTCGGCATAGGGGCGCGGATCGGCGACTTCGTCGGCGGCGGCACCAGCGAAATGGTCTGCCGTCACGTTGCGGATGCAGTTGCCCGACGTCTGCATGGCGTGCATCTCGACGGTTGCAAGCTCAGCCAGAACGTCGGGCATGTCCGACAGTTTCGGCCAGTTGAACTGCAGGTTCTGACGCGTGGTGAAATGGCCGTAGCCGCGATCATAGGTGCGGGCAATGTGTGCGAGCATGCGCATCTGGCGCGAGCTCAGCGTGCCATAGGGAATGGCAATACGCAGCATGTAGGCATGAAGCTGCAGGTAGACGCCGTTCATCAGGCGCAGCGGCTTGAATGCGTCCTCTGCCAGTTCGCCGGAAAGGCGGCGCTGGACCTGATCGCGAAACTGCTCGACGCGCTCGGCGACAAAGGCGTGGTCAAATTCGTCGTAACGGTACATCGTCTTCCTCAGACTGCAATGAATTCGGGATCGGCCGGCTTGTAGCCGGGCGCATATTCCATCGTCGGCCCCTGGGCGCGGATGCGCTCACGCAGGCGCAGCGGCCAAAGCTGGCCGTTGGTTTCCTGGACGTCGACTACGGCAACATCAACGACCTTATTGTCGGCATAGGACTTCTTGCCGATCTCCTCAAGGGCAGCGACAGCTTCGGCATGACGGGCAACGAGTGCCTCCTGCAACGAGGTCACCCATTCGCCATTGGCGTTCAGCCAGACGGCGATGCCATCGCCCAGTCGGTTGGCGGTCAGAACCTTGTCTACCATGTCAGCTCCTTGCAAGTTCATCGAACCGGATGCGTTCACGCACCAGCGGTTCGGACAGTTCGAAATTGGCACCCGCGACGGCATCGCCGATAATGACCATGACCGGGCCAATCAATTCGTCACGATGCTGCAGGTCGGGAAGATCGCGCAGGGTTCCGTGCAACAGGCGGCGGTCGGCGCGGCTCGCATTCTCGATGACGGCAACCGTGGTCTCAGAGGGAATACCTGCCTGCATCAGCCGTTCGGCGACAGAAGCCGCAACGGTACGGCCCATATAGACGGCGATCGTGGCACCCGATACGGCAAGGCTTGCCCAGTCCGGGAGCACGTCACCGGTCAGATCATGTCCGGTCGTGAAGACCAGCGAGGAGGCAACGCCGCGAAGCGTCAACGGCAGCTCGAAATCAGCAGCGGCAGCAAATGCCGACGTAATGCCGGGCACGATCTCATAGGAGATGCCGGCCGCGCGTAGCGCTGCCATCTCTTCCCCTGCCCGGCCATAGACCAGTGGATCGCCGCTCTTCAGGCGTACGACGCGTTTACCCTGGTGGCCGAGATCGACCAAGAGATCGTTGATCTCTTCCTGAGACTTCGAATGGCAGCCCTTGCGCTTGCCGACAGAAAGACGCTCGGCATCGCGGCGGCCCATATCGACAATCGCCTGCGGTACGAGCGCATCGTAGACGATGACATCGGCTTCCATCATCACACGCTGGGCACGCAAGGTCAGGAGATCCTCGGCACCGGGGCCGGCGCCGACCAGCCAAACATGGCCTTCAACGCGATCCAGCGAGCGCAACAGACCATTGGCGGCGCGGCGGGCCTGCGGCAGGTTGCCGTTAGCGACAGCATCGGCGACTGGGCCGGAAAAGAAACGACGCCAGAAGATGCGGCGGGAAACGCCACGGGGAACGAGGTGTTCGACGGCCTTGCGATAGCTGGTCGCAAGAGCGGCGAGTCGGCCGAGCGAGGGCGAGAGGAGCTGATCGATCTGGGCGCGGATCATCTGCGCCAGCACCGGCCCTGCCCCTTCGGTGCCGATCGCAACGGCAACAGGCGCACGATTGACGAGAGCGGGCGTGTAGAAATCGCAATAGTCAGGCTGGTCGACAGCATTGGCCGGGATCTTCGCGGCGCGCGCGGCATCGACGATACGACGATCCTGTTCGGCGTCACCGGTTGCCGCAAAGACTAATACCGCGCCCTCGACCTGTTCAGGCGCAAAAGCTTCGCGGACAGTCTCGATGCGGTTGGCAATCAGAAAAGCGTGGTAATCGGCTTCCGGGCGGTCGGCATGTGCAATAATGCGCGCCTGCGTGTTCAAGAGCAGGCGGGCCTTGGCGAAAGCTTCATCGCCATTGCCGAAAACGGCCGCAGTCCGACCTTCCACGCGAAAGAAGGCGGGAAATATCGAGAGCTGTTCAGTCCTGGGAGGCATTCTCAATCCACTTCGAAGTTCTCCGAATATGCATTCTCCGGACACGCGAATGAAGAAACAGAATTCCAAAGGCCGGCCAGTCGCGTATTCTTTTACCCGCTTGATCAATGATTTGAGAAAACTGACCCGTGCGGCGCAAAAACCACATATCTTGAGCCGTTATCGCAGCTTTTTGCCCAAAGGATGAAGCGATAAAGCCTGTGGCAAAGTCTCCGGTGCCGGACTTATCCGTTCCGCTTCATTCCGCCGGGCGATAAGATAGGTGAAACAGGAGAATTTCATGCCTGAAAAGACAATCGCCTCCCGCCTTCTGCAGGTCATGGAGGATAACATCCTGCCGATGACGGAACTTGGGGTCGCTTCCGGCAACAAGGTGTTCGGAGCAGCGATCCTGCGCAAATCCGATCTTGCGCTCGTCGTCGCTGAGACCAATAACGAGCTCGAAAATCCGCTCTGGCACGGCGAAGTGCACACGCTAAAGCGATTTTACGAGCTCAACGACAAGCCGCCGACGAAGGACCTGATCTTTCTCTCCACGCATGAACCCTGCACCATGTGCATGTCGGCGATCACCTGGGCCGGCTTCGATAATTTCTATTATTTCTTCAGCCACGAGGATTCGCGCGACAGCTTTGCTATCCCGCACGATCTGAAGATTCTGAAGGAAGTCTTCGGGCTCGAGCCGGGCGGCTACAGGCGGCAAAATGTTTTCTGGAATAGCTTTGCGATTGCCGATCTCGTCGAGACCGAGGATGCTGTACTGAAGGCCGAACTCAGGGCACAGACAGCGCGGATCAAATCCCGCTATGACGCCCTTTCCAACACCTATCAGGCCACCAAGAGCGCCAACGACATTCCGCTGAACTGAGAGACCATGGAACCTTCGAAAGACATTTCACGCCTGATCGAAATCATGGCGGCACTTCGCGATCCCGAGAGCGGCTGCCCGTGGGACATCGAGCAGGATTTCGAGAGCATCAAACCCTATACGCTCGAAGAAGCCTATGAGGTTGCCGACGCGATCGAGCGCAAGGACATGGACGATCTCTGCGATGAACTCGGCGACTTGCTGCTGCAGGTGGTCTTTCATGCGCGCATGGCCGAGGAAGCCGGAGAGTTCTCGTTCGGCGATGTCGTGGAAGCCATTACCCGCAAGATGATCCGCCGCCATCCGCATGTGTTTGCCCGTTCGGATGCCGACACGCCCGACGCCGTGAAGAAGCAGTGGGACGAGATCAAGCAGGCAGAGAAGCGGGAGCGCGCCGAGCGCCGGGCGCGACGCGGCATGACAGAAGATTTCAAGGCCGGCTTCCTCGGCTCGGTGCAACGCAGCTTTCCGGCGCTGACCGAGGCGCTGAAGCTACAGGAACGTGCGGCCAAGGTCGGCTTCGATTGGTCGGCGCCCGAACCGATCCTCGACAAGATCGAGGAGGAAGTCGATGAGCTACGCGTTGCGCTGCGTGAGGGCGATAAGTCAAAGGTCAGCGACGAACTCGGCGACCTGATCTTCGCTGTCGTCAATATCGGTCGGCATGTGAAGGCCGATCCGGAACAAGCACTGCGCGGAACGAACACGAAGTTCAGGCGCCGATTCAATCACATAGAGACGGTTCTTGATGCAGAGGGCGAGAGCCTGGAAGCGGCCAGCCTGGAGCGGATGGAAGAGATCTGGCAGGCGGCCAAGGCAATCGAGCGGGCTGTCGTAGCCGGGGCGGAGTGAAACTTCGCCCAATTGGGATTATCGCTCCCAGTCTTCCTTGGCAGGCTTCGCACCATTGCCGATGCGGCGCTCGAGTTCGGCAGCCTCCGTCTCGGACAGGCGGAGGTCCAGCGTCACTGAGCCATCCTCATTGTCTTCGCGGCTGTCGACGACGGCATGGTCGTAAAGCCAGGGTAATAGCGCCAGCTTGTCGACCGGCAGCGTGACAGTCGTTTCCGTCATGACGCCGGATAGACGGCGGCTGATTTCATCCATAAGCCTGTCCACGCCCTCGCCGCTGATGGCGGAAACGGCAATGACATTCTTCATGCCGGAGGACTTCTGCACCATGGCGTCATGGGCTTCGGGCTCGAGCCGGTCGATCTTGTTCCAGACCTCGAGAATGCGGCGCTCGCCTTCGGCCTCATCGATGCCGAGGTCATTCAGGATGCGCAGCACGTCAGCGCTCTGGGCCTGATTGTCCACATCAGACATGTCGCGAACATGCAAAACGAGATCGGCCTCCAGCACCTCTTCCAAGGTCGCGCGGAAGGCGGCGACCAGATGAGTCGGCAGGTCGGAGATGAAGCCGACGGTATCGGACAGGATGACGGTGCGGCCATGCGGCAGCTTCATGCGGCGCAATGTCGGGTCCAGCGTCGCGAAGAGCATGTCTTCAGCGAGAACCCCCGCCCCGGTGATGCGGTTGAACAGCGTCGACTTGCCGGCGTTGGTGTAACCGACGAGCGCCACGATCGGATGCGGCACCTTCTTGCGCTTGGCGCGGTGCAGCTGGCGCGTGCGGACGACCTGCTCCAGCTCGCGTTCGAGCTTGATGATGCGATCCTGCAGCAGGCGCCGGTCGGCTTCGATCTGGGTTTCACCCGGACCACCCATGAAGCCGCCACCGCCGCGCTGGCGCTCAAGGTGGGTCCAGCTTCGGACCAGGCGGCCCTTCTGATAGTTCAGATGCGCAAGATCGACCTGCAGCGTGCCTTCCTTGGTCGAGGCACGGCGGCCGAAGATTTCCAGGATCAGGCCCGTCCGATCGATGACCTTGGCGTTCCATTCCTTTTCCAGATTCCGCTGCTGCACCGGCGTCAATGGGTGATCAACGATCACAAGACCGGAATTTCGCTCGTCCAGAAGATGTTTGATTTCCTCGATCTTGCCCGTTCCGAGAAGCGTAGCCGGGCGCGGATCGTTGACAGGCACGATCGAGCCGTTGACGACGTCGAGATCGATCGCCTGCGCCAGGCCGGTCGCCTCGTCGAGACGGCTTTCCGGCGTGCGGGTCGATGCCGATTCGCTCTGCCCGCCGCGTGAGCGCGATTTCAGCACCGGCACGACGACAGTCGCGCGCATATCATCCCTGTGCTTGGCGGCTTCAGGGATGATGGAATCGTTCTTTGTATCGCGTGTCGAAATGACGGCCGGCCTTGGTTAGGACGCTGCTTCTTCGCTCTCGAACATCTGCATTGGCTGACCAGGCATGATTGTCGAGATCGCGTGCTTATACACGAGCTGCGAATGTCCGTCACGACGGAGAAGAACACAGAAATTGTCGAAAGATGTGACAACGCCTGTGAGTTTTACGCCGTTAATCAGAAAGATTGTCAGGGAAATCTTTTGCTTGCGTACAGTATTGAGAAATAAGTCCTGCAGATTCTGAGAACGTTCCGCCATCGCGCCGCTTCTTTCTTTATTGCCGGCCTGATCAAGCCGGTAGAATATCAATCAACCTCTCCAGCAAGGCAGGTGGCACCCTCATTCCTCCTGCCCAGCAAATCTTGGTATCAAATCGTAATCTTTTCCGCAACGTCGAAAAAGGCTTCCCGAATATTCTGCGAAAGGCTTCCGGGATGACCATTCGCAATCGCCTGTCCATCAACGGAAACGACCGGAAAACAAATGCTTGTGGCAGCGGTGATGAAGACCTCGCGGGCTGCCATCATCTCCGAAACGGAGAACTTCCGCTCGACGATCTTGACCCCCAATTTGGCTGCGACATCGATGAGAGTCGTACGCGTGATACCCCGCAGGATGCCATGGTCGGCCGGCCGCGTTACCAGCGTACCATCGGCATCGACGATCCAGACATTGGTCGCAGCCCCCTCTTTCACCATGCCCTCGGCATCGATGTAGATCGCTTCCTGGGCGCCGGCTTCCTTCGCCTGCTGGCGCGCAAGCGCGTTCGACAGCAGCCCGACCGACTTGATGTCGACGCGGTCCCAGCGGTTGTCAGGAACAGTAATCGCCTTGATGCCAGTGGCGTTCTTCCTGGCGATGACGGACGGATCGGTGCTCTTGGCCGTCACGACGATCGAGGGCGGAGTGCCGTCCGCCGGGAAGACATGGTCACGGCGGGCAACGCCGCGTGTCACCTGCAGGTAGAAAAGGCCGTTGCGGACGTGGTTGCGGCGCAGCGTCTCGCGAATCACCTGCGTCAGCGCTGCACGGCTCATCGGCCAGGCGATGCGCAATTCTCCGAGCGACCGGTCGAGCCTGTTCAGATGTCGGGTCAGATCGACGATCAGACCGTGACGAACCTCGCAAACCTCATAGACACCATCGGCAAACTGGTAGCCGCGATCCTCCACGTGCACCATGGCGTTGGAATGCGGCACGTAGCGTCCATTCACATAGGCAATTCTTGGCATCGAAAACCTGTTTGGGAAAACCTGCTTGGGGCAAAAGAAGAGAACCGGCGCGACTTGAGCCCGCGCCGGAAAAAAATCAGACGCCGAGCGACTTCAGTTTGCGGTGCAGCGCCGAGCGCTCCATGCCGACGAATTCGGCCGTGCGGGAGATGTTGCCGCCGAAGCGGTTGATCTGGGCGATCAGGTAATCCTTCTCGAACATCTCGCGGGCTTCGCGCAACGGCAGCGTCATGATGTGATAGTCGTTCTTGGCCGAGACCTTCGGCAGCATGTCACCGAGATCGGTCGGCAGCATGTCTGCGGTGATCGGAGCATCCGGACCGTCGGTGCGGGCAAGGATCATCAGCCGCTCGATATTATTGCGGAGCTGACGGATATTGCCCGGCCAGTCATGGGCCTGCAGCACGGCCATGGCGTCATCACCGATGCGGCGCGGCCGGATGCCCGCCTGTTCGGAAATCTGACGCATGAGCTGGTCGACGAGGAATGGAATGTCCTCACGGCGCTCGGCGAGCTGCGGCACGCGCACCGGCACCACTGCCAGGCGATGATAGAGATCCTCACGGAACCAGCCCTCGGCGATGCGGCTTTCGAGATTGTAAGCGGTCGAGGAAATGATGCGCACATCGACCTTCACCCGCTTGGAGCCGCCGACACGCTCGAACTGCTGATCGACCAGTACGCGCAGGATCTTGTTCTGCGTTTCGCGCGGCATTTCGCCGACTTCGTCGAGATAGAGGATGCCGCGATGAGCCTCTTCGAGCGCGCCGATCTTGCGCGCCTGCCCTGGTGCACCCTCGGTGCCGAACAGCGCTACTTCCATGCGGTCGGGTGTGATGTTGGCGGCATTGAGCGCCACGAAGGGGCCGTTGGCACGCATCGACTTCTTGTGGATCATACGCGCCACCAGTTCCTTGCCGGAGCCGGATGCACCGAAGATCATGATGCGGCTGTTAGTGGGCGCCACCTTTTCGATCGTTTGGCGCAGCTGCGAAACAGCGACCGAGGTGCCGATCAGCTCCAGCGCATCGCCAGCGCGGCGCTTCAGCTCGACGTTTTCGCGCTTCAGCTTGGAATTTTCCAGCGCGCGCTCAGCGATCAGGATCAGGCGGTCGGCCTTGAACGGCTTTTCGATGAAGTCAAAGGCACCGCGCTTGATGGCGGAGACAGCCGTTTCGATGTTGCCGTGACCGGATATCATCACCACGGGAAGCTCGGGATGGCGTGTCCTGATCTCGTCCAGCAGCGAGAGACCGTCGAGCTTGCTGCCCTGCATCCAGATATCGAGAAAGACGAGACGCGGCACGCGATCGGAAATTGCCGCCAGCGCACTGTCGCTGTCATGCGCCATGCGGGTTTCGTGGCCTTCATCCGACAGGATACCGGCAACGATCTCGCGAATGTCATGCTCATCATCGACGACGAGAATATCAGAGGCCATAAACGCTTTCCTTGTCATTGGCTGACGGGGCAGCGGCCACATCCCGGCGCGGCAGATGCACCCGGATCATGGCCCCTCTTCCCTGGTCAAAATCTGCGGGTGCATCGTGTAGTTCGAGCTGCCCGCCATGTTCCTCGATGATCTTCTTGACGATGGCGAGGCCGAGGCCGGTGCCCTTCTCGCGCATCGTCATATAGGGTTCCAGAATGCTGTGGCGGTTCTCGACCGGCAGGCCGCGGCCATTGTCGATGATATCGACGGTGAAGCGGTCGCGCGCTTCGTCCAGAGAGGCACGGACGAGGATCTTGCGCGCTTCGCGTTCCTCGCTCGGCACGGCCTCGATCGCTTCCACAGCGTTCTTGATGAGATTGCCGAAGGCCTGACCCAGCATGCGGCTGTCGAAGGCGCCTTCCAGCCGTTCTTCGCCAAGCTCCTGCAGGAAGGAGATATGGTTGTTGCCCATCTCGCGCAGGAAGATTGCGTCGTGAAGGATGGCGCGCAGGTCGCTCGGTTCCTTGGTCGGCTTCGGCATGCGGGCGAAGGCGGAGAATTCGTCGACCATGCGACCGATATCGCCGACCTGGCGGATGATCGTATCCGTGCACTGGTCGAAAACGGCGCGATCGTTCTCGTCGATCTGCTTGCCGTAACGACGTTGGATGCGCTCGGCCGAAAGCTGGATCGGCGTCAGCGGATTCTTGATCTCGTGTGCGATGCGGCGGGCGACATCACCCCAGGCGGTGGAGCGCTGGGCGATAACGAGGTCGGTGATGTCATCGAGCGTGATGACATAGGATTCGCTTAAATCGCGCACTTCCTCGCGCGTCACCTGGACGCTGAGGGTGCGCACCGTGCCGCCGCGCACCAGTGCGATCTGCTTGCGGAAATCACCGCGGTAGCGTGTGGCAGCCTCCGTCAGCACCTGATCCACTTCGGGCGCGACTTCCGACAGCTGCTTGCCGAGCATTTCGTCGGCCTGCAGCGCCATCAGCGTTTCGGCAGAACTGTTGACGATGGTAATGCGCCGGTCCTGCTCGACACCGATGACGGCAGCCGTCACACCCGACAGAACGGCCTCGATGAAGCGGCGGCGATCGTCCACCTCATCTTTCGCCTCAAGGATTTCGTCCCGCTGCGTGCGGATTTCCGAGATCATCTTGTTGAAGGTGCGCGACAGGCTGGCGACGTCGCCATCGACGGCGTGGACAGGCACGACGATATCCATGTTGCCCGATGCAACGCTGTCGGCAGCGGTAATCAGCAGGCGAATCGGCCGCACGATACGGTCGGCGACCGCAATCGCGGTCCAGATCGCCGCGAGAAGCACGATCAGAGCAAAGCCGATGTAGAGCACTGCAAAGGCGATCTGCAGCGAGACGCGGCCGGCTTCCATCGAACGGTATTCGGTGGCGTTCTCCTCCATCATGCGCATGGCATTCATGACCTTGGGGTCGACTGCGCGCACCGTATAGAGGAAGGTTCCGGGGATCGATTCCAGCCGGATGATGGCGCCGACAAGGTTGGTCACGCCGGGCGGGATCAGCGTCGGCTGGCCGGCAGCCGCCTTTTCCAGCGCATCCTGCGGAATAGCGGGCAGCGGTTTTTCCGTGGCGATGTCGGCCTGGACATTGACAGAGCCATCGCGCTCGACAAGGAAGGCGCCGAGCAGGCCGCGGCCCCTCGCCTGACGCGTCATCAACTCGCCGAAACCGGTCTTGTCGAGGCTGTAGAGAGCGCGGTTGCGCTCAAGATCGTTTGCCATCGAAACCGTCTGGCCCTGCAGATAGCTGGCGTTTTCCAGCATGTAGGCCTGGCCGATATTGCGGGACGAGCTGACGATCGCCTGGGTTCTCAGTGCAAACCAGCGGTCGAGACCGGCGTTCAGCGTGATACTGGCAAAGATAGCAACAAGGATCGCCGGCGTGATCGCGACGATCGAAAAGAGCACGACGATCCGGATGTGCAGCCGCGCAGCGGCGCGTCCGCGCGTGCGGGCCTTGAAAAGCCGCGCGACTTCGCGCCCTATCAGCGCGATCAGGCCGAGGACGAAGAAGGAGTTGATGACGACAGAGCCGATGACGACATGCGAGGTCGGGGCAATCGGCGTGACACCCAGCAGCACGAAGAGCGTGACGGTCGCACAGACCAGCGCGCCACCGGCGAGCACCAGGCCGGGTACGGCAAACAGGGCGCGACGGTCGGTCACCGTTGTCACCGCCACATTCGCCGTTTCCGGCGATACCCCTTCTTCGTCCATTCAGCCTCTCTTCGGACGGCATTGCCGCCACGCCCAGCGAAAAGCCAGCCAAACGCCGGTTCGCGAAAACCGCCGTGCAAACGACTCGATCGTGGGCGAATGTCCAAAACCCTATGCGTGACCTTTAAGCAACGCATTGTGGCGAAAATGCAACGCATTTCGCCACAATGTCAAGGTCAAAGGTCAGGCTGTACGCGAGCTTCTGTAGACGGAAACACCGAGTTCGCGGATCTTTTTGCGCAGCGTATTGCGGTTCAGACCCAGCAAATCGGCAGCCTTGATTTGGTTGCCGCGGGTAGCCGTCAATGCCGCAAGTATTAACGGATATTCCAGTTCCGTCAGTACACGGTCATACAGGCCGGGCGGCGGCAGATTTTCGCCGAAGCTTGCGAAATAGCTGCGCATATTCTCTTCGACCGCCTGGGCAATCGTCATCGTACCGCTGCGGATCGGCCCTTTGTCGATCGGGCTATCGGGAACATCGGAGCGAAGCTCGGCATCGATGATTTCGCGGGTGATGACATCCTGTGGATAAAGCGCCATCAGGCGGCGGATGAGGTTTTCCAGCTCGCGCACGTTGCCCGGCCAGGCATAGGCCTTCATCAGTTCCAGCGCTTCCTGATCGAAACGCTTGGAGCCGAGGCCTTCCTTTTCGGCCTGCTGGACGAAATGGCGGACGAGATCGGGAATATCCTCCGCACGGTCGCGCAGCGGCGGCAGGCGCAGCGGCACGACATTGAGGCGGTAGTAGAGGTCTTCGCGGAAGAGACCCTGATTGATCGCCTGCTTCAGATCCTTGTTGGTTGCAGCCACGATGCGCACGTCGGTGCGAATCGGCGTGCGGCCGCCGACGGTCGTGTATTCGCCCTGCTGCAGCACGCGCAGGAGACGCGTCTGGGCATCCATCGGCATGTCGCCGATTTCATCGAGGAAAAGCGTGCCGCCTTCGGCCTGTTCGAAACGGCCCGTAGAGCGGGTCTGTGCGCCGGTGAAGGCGCCCTTCTCGTGGCCGAAGAGCTCGGACTCGATAAGGTCACGCGGGATAGCCGCCATGTTGATGGCGACGAATGGGCCGTTGCGGCGCTTGCCGTAATCATGGAGCGCACGGGCGACGAGCTCCTTGCCGGTGCCGGATTCACCGGTGATCATCAATGTCAGGTCCGTCAGCATGAGACGAGCGAGAACGCGGTAGATTTCCTGCATCGCCGCCGAGCGGCCGACGAGCGGCATGCCGTCCTGCGTGTCGTCGTCGAGCTTGGCCGGCTTTCTCTTCGGTTCGGCGAGCGCCCGGCTGATGATACCGATCAGCTCTGTCAGGTCGAAGGGTTTGGGCAGGTAGTCATAGGCACCCTTTTCCGATGCCTTGATCGCCGTCATGAAGGTGTTCTGCGCGCTCATGACGAGAACGGGCAGGTCCGGCCGCGCCTTCTTGATGCGTGGCAGAAGGTCGAAGGCATTCTCATCCGGCATGACCACATCGGTCACGACGAGATCCCCCTCGCCGGCCGAAACCCAGCGCCACAGGGTCGCGGCATTGGAGGTAATGCGCACATCATAACCGGCGCGGCTCAAGGCCTGATTGAGCACCGTGCGGATGGCCGCATCATCATCGGCAACGAGGATCGTAGCTGTCATCGATTGGGTCCTGTCGAGCTTGCAATAGCGGCGTCATCAAGCGAGGTATCCTTGGAGGCCGGCATGAGGACGCGAAAAATAGTGCGGTTGTTCTGGCTGTCGCATTCGATGATGCCGCCATGATCGCCGATGATCTTGGCAACCAGGGCGAGGCCGAGACCGCTGCCATTAGGCTTGGTGGTGATGAAGGGGTCGAAGAGATGCGGCAAGAGGTCCGTCGGCACGCCGGGACCATTGTCGATGACGCAGAATTCCAGCGGCAGCGAGATTTTCTCGCGCGTGCCGGCGACCGAAAGACGGATGCCCGGGCGATAGGCCGTCGTCAGGATGATCTCGCCATCCGGCCGGTCACCAACGGCTTCGGCAGCATTCTTCACCAGATTGAGGAAAACCTGCACCAGCTGGTCGCGATTGGCGTAGACGGCCGGCAGCGACGGGTCGTAATTCTCTGTCACGCGGATATTGCGCGCGAAGCCTGCCTTGGCAACGGCCTTCACATGATCGAGTACGGAATGGATATTGACCGGCACACGGTCGACCGGGCGTTCGTCGGAAAAGACTTCCATACGATCGACCAGCGAGACGATGCGATCCGTCTCGTCGCAGATCAGCCGCGTCAGGGCGCGGTCGTCATCGACGACGGACTGTTCGAGAAGCTGGGCAGCGCCGCGGATACCGGAGAGCGGGTTCTTGATCTCATGCGCGAGCATGGAGGCGAGCCCCGTGACCGAGCGGGCAGCTGCACGATGCGTCAGCTGCCGGTCGATCTTGTCCGCCATCGACCGCTCCTGGAAAACGACAACAACCGAGCCCGGCTCGGCAATGACAGGCGCAACATAGAGATCAACGAGCTTGTCCTGGCCGAGGCGCGGCGAGCTCAAATCGACTCGGTATTCATTGACCGGGGCCTTGCGTTCGCGCACCTGGTCGATCAAGGCGAGGAGCGGGCTGCCGAAGGGAATGAAGGTCGAAATGCGGTAGCGGGAGAGATGCGCGGCACTGGCGCCAAAGAAGGCTTCGGCCTCCCAGTTGGCAAAGACGATGAAACCGCCCTCATCGACCATGACGACAGGGTTCTGGATAGCGTTCAGCACTGCCATCGCCATGGTGTTGACCGCATTTTCAGGGGAAGTCGTGCCGTCCGTGCTCATGCCGCCTCCCGCCGCTCTACCGCACCTGCCGCCATCGCATCGCCGAAACGGGCGATCACATCATCAGGATCGCGCGATGTCATGATCGCAGCCTTTTCCTCGCCGGAAAGGTCCGGCGCGAAGCGCTCCAGATACCAGCCGAGATGTTTGCGGGCGTGCCTGACGGCAACCGCCTCGCCATAGAATTCCAACATCATGCTATAGTGCTCGACGGCGATGGCCGCGATCTCCTCACGCTCGGGTTCACGGGCACCTGCCAGAACACCGGCATGCCACGGCCTGCCCTGGCTGCCACGGCCGATCATGACCGCATCGGCGCCCGAGCGGCGCAGGATCTGCTGCGCATCCTCAGCCGTTTCAACATCGCCATTGGCGATCAGCGGCACGGAAATGACATCGCGCACGGGGCGAATGGCATCCCAGTCCGCCCTGCCCGTATAAAACTGCATACGAGTGCGGCCATGGATGGTGATGAGTTGAACCCCCGCCTCTTCGGCACGCTTGGCTATATGTGGCGCATTAATGGAATTCTCGTCCCAGCCGAGGCGCATCTTCAGCGTCACCGGGATATCGACTGCCTTGACGGTCGCCTCGATGAGTTCAAGCGCATGATCGGGATCGCGCATCAGCGCCGAACCGGAATAACCGCCGATGACCTTCTTGGCCGGGCAGCCCATGTTGATGTCGATAATATCGGCGCCGTGATCGGCCGCGATCTTGGCAGCTTCGGCCATCCAGTGCGCCTCGCGGCCGGCAAGCTGCACCATATGCGGACGGAAACCGGCAGCTCGAAGGCGCGCCCAGGATTCGGCGGTATCGTTCACCAGTTCCCGGCTTGCCACCATTTCGGTCACGACGAGGCCCGCGCCATGGCGCCAGGCAAGCTCGCGGAATGGCATGTCCGTGACACCCGACATGGGCGCAAGCACAACGCGGTTCCGCACGGGCACGGGTCCGATTCGGAAAGGCGATGCGAGGTCCTTGGAAATCAAATGATTATCTTTCAGGCACAGCATGTAACTGCATTATTTTTAGCCATAGTTCTGCGGCTTGCCAAGAGGGTCCAGAGCGAATTGATATTTTTTGGGCAAATGCTGGAAAAGGTCCGAGCAAGACGATAGAGCAACTGACATCCATTCCGCATATTTCAGGGATTTATGCTGCAAATGCATACTAAGCAACCGATATCGGCTGGAATTGTCGTCGTTGCGGCGGGCCGCGGCGAACGCGCCGGATCGTCAGAGGAAGGCCCCAAGCAGTACCGGATGATCGGCGGCAAACCGGTTATCGTCCACACGCTTGAAAACTTCATGACATGGGAACCCGCGACACACATCGTCGTCGTCATCCATCCAGACGACGAAGCGCTTTTTGCCAGAGCGTCCCGGCACATCATCTCCGCAACGCCGATCGAGACGGTTCACGGCGGCGCGACCCGACAGCAATCGGTGCTGGCCGGTCTTCGGCACCTTAAGGATAAGGGCATCAGCCATGTGCTCATCCATGATGCGGTGCGCCCCTTCTTCGATCACCAGCTTCTCGACCGGATCGCCGATACGCTTTCGGCCGGCGCGCCGGCCGTGTTGCCTGCGGTACCTGTTGCCGACACGCTGAAGCAGGCCAGCAGCGACGGAACCGTGCTCAGGACCATTCCGCGCGATCAGCTCTATGCGGCCCAGACGCCGCAATCCTTCGATTTTGCCACCATCCTCGAAGCGCATGAGAAGGCAGCGGAAAGCGGCAAGACGGATTTCACCGACGACGCCTCGATTGCCGAGTGGCTCGGTATTCCCGTGACGATCGTCGAAAGCGCTGCAAGCAACGTGAAACTGACAGTCAAGAGCGATATCACCATGGCCGACGATAAACTCTCGAGCGCCCGTATTCCCGATGTGCGGACCGGCAACGGCTATGACGTGCATCAGCTCGAACCCGGCGACGGTGTAACGCTCTGCGGCGTCTTCATTCCGCATGACCAGAAGCTCAAAGGCCATTCGGATGCCGATGTGGCACTGCATGCGCTGACGGATGCGCTGCTTGCCACCTGCGGCGCCGGCGATATCGGAGACCATTTCCCACCCTCCGATCCGCAATGGAAGGGTGCGGCTTCCCGTATCTTCATCGAACATGCCGCAAAAATCGTGCGTGATCACGGCGGAACCATTACCAATGCGGATGTCTCGCTGATTGCGGAAGCGCCGAAGGTCGGGCCGCATCGCGAAGCCATGCGCGCCAATCTTTCGGAATTTCTCGGCATCGACGTCGAGCGCTGCTCGGTAAAAGCCACCACCAACGAGAAGATCGGTTTCGTCGGCCGCCGCGAGGGGATTGCTGCGATCGCAACGGCAACCGTCGTCTATGGAGGCAAGAAGCGATGAGCCTGTTTCCCGCAGATATCACGTCGATGGCGGAAAACATCATCCGCAATTTCACGGCAGCGGGCCTGATGGTGTCGACGGCAGAGTCCTGCACCGGCGGACTGATTGCCGGCGCGCTCACGGAAATTTCGGGTTCGTCCGCTGTCGTTGACCGTGGCTTCGTGACCTATACGAACGTGGCCAAGATGCAGATGCTCGGCGTGCACGAGGAAACGCTTGCCCATTTCGGTGCGGTTTCGGAGGAGACGGCCCGGCAGATGGTGCATGGCGCCCTCTTCCGCTCCCGCGCCCACCTGGCGGTCGCAGTGACGGGTATTGCCGGTCCCGGGGGCGGATCGCCGGAAAAGCCGGTCGGGCTGGTGCATCTTGCGGCGAAATCACGTTCAGGTAAGCTTGTCCATCGTAAGATGCTGTACGGAGACATCGGCCGCACGGATGTCCGGCTGGCGACGATCCGCACAGCACTTCAAATGCTTATCGAGATTGTGTGATTTTGAGTGACGGAACAAAAGGCAGGAATTTCAGTTTCTGCCTCGTCCAGGCAAGAGCCGGTTTTGAGGGACCAGTCAAATGAGATATTTCGCATGCATCGGTGTCGTCTTGAGCCTCGCCTGCGTTTCGGCGGCTGAAGCACCATCCAACTATCAGGTTTATGGCGGCGTGCGGGTGGATTCCGATCCCGTTCTGCTGCGCAAATACGACCATGCGCTCCGCCGCTGCGAGCCGGAAGCGCTAGGCTATCGCGGATCGCCTGATACCACCAGCCTGCTCTACAACGCGGCACTCAGAGGCTGCCTCTATCGCTACAGCTTCACCGATCGCGGTGCCTACGCCTATCCGGCAACACAGATCTTCGACCATTTCTTCGATCGCTGAGCAAGGCTCTATCGGCTGTAGATCGTCGCTGCCCGCTTTTCGAAGGCTTCCGTGAACATGCGGAAAGCCCTGTCGAACATTGACCCCATGAGCGCGCCGAGAATGCGGCTCTTGAACTCATAGTCGATGAAGAAATCGACCGTGCAGCCGTGGCCTTCCGCCTCAACGAACCGCCAGCGATTGTCGAGGTAGCGGAACGGGCCGTCGATATATTTGACATCGATGACGCGCTCGGCCCTGTTGAGCAGAACCTGGGTGGTGAAGGTTTCGCGGATTGCCTTGTAGCCGACCGTCATGTCGGCGATCAGCAACTCCTTGCCGTCGCGCTCCTTGCGGTTCTTCACCGACAGGGCTTCGCAGAGCGGCAGGAATTGCGGATACCGCTCGACATCTGCGACGAGGTCGAACATCTGGTCGGGCGTGTGCGGGACGGAGCGATGCGTTTCGAATTGCGGCATGAAGCGCAGTTAAGCTGGCACACGGAGAAGATCAAGAAGCGCGCGCATCTGCCGGCGGGATTTCACCTGCAAAACCGGTACATGCGGCCCATGGGCGGCGATCGCGGCTTTGACTCTCGGCGTAAATTTTTCTTCGAAAGTCCAGATGAACTCCAGAAACTGCCAATCGACCTTTTCGATGCAACCGGGCGCCATTTCCGGACGCGTGCGGCCGAGATGCTTCAACCAGCGCGTCATCACGCCCCAGACGCAGAGCAGGCGCGGCATGCGCACCCAGATGACGATATCGGTGCGCGGCAGGCGGATATCGAAAGTGGAGGTATTGGTGCCGTCCATGATCCAGCGCTCGCCGGCGATCCTTTCGACGATCCGCTCGCGCTGCTCTTCCTTGCTGCGCTCGACCCAGCCGGGCAGCCAAAGAATATCGCGGTCGATCGAGAGATAGGTCAGTTCGAACCGGCGCGCCAGCTTCTGCGCAAGCGTCGACTTGCCGCCGCCTGAGCAGCCGATGACCATGATGCGCCTTGCGTCACGGATCCGGCCGGCGGCAAAGGCGTCGTCGACATAGTTGATTACCTCGTCCGATTGCCGTTCCATCGCAAACTCCCTTCTTAGCCATTTGCAGCCGGCAATCTGGAAAGCAGTTCATCGCTCTCCCGGAAGGATTTCAGCGTCAGAATCGGGATGCCGCGGCCATGGCTTGCCAGCATCGCCTCGAATTGCGGCGCCTCTCGCTTTTCGAACGTCCAGATGTATTGCAGGAATTGCAGGTCGATCCGCTCAGGGCATCCCGGTGCCATTTCCGGCCGGGTCTGGCCGCGATATTTCCACCAGCGTCCAAGCACGCCGCGCACGGCAATGCTACGCGGCGGGCGGCGCCAGAGCACCATATCGGCGCGCGCCAGGCGGATCGGCAATGTGCTCGGGCTATTGCCGTCCATGATCCAGCGCTCGCTGGCAATGGCATCGCGGATGCGCTGAACGGATTCCTCGCGCGGACGCAGCTTCCAGCCAGGCAGCCAGAAGATATCGCGGTCCATGGAGATGTAAGTCAGTCCGAAGCGCCGCGCGAGTGCCTGGGCAAGCGTCGACTTGCCGGTGCCGGAGCAGCCGAAAATCAGAAGACGCTCGACGCGAGGAATGATATCGGCAGCCTCGGCAACAGAGACAGCACGAATGGGTTCAGGCGACGTCGTCACTTGATGCATGGCAAACTCGCTTTCGACAGGATCGCCTTCGCGCAGGGACTTAACTGCGAAGAGCGGCGTGCTGGCTAGCTGCTTCGCATGACCTGATGATGACAGTGAAGTGCACAACGAAAAACCGCGGCAAAAATCGCCGCGGCCCCATCAAAACAAAGGGGTAAGCTTTACTCGGCCGCCATCAGCAGCTTTTTCTCACGCGCAGCCTTCAGGCGGGCGAAGTCGTCGCCGGCGTGATGCGAGGAGCGCGTCAGCGGACTGGAAGCGACCATCAGGAAGCCCTTGGTGTAGGCGACCGTCTCGTAGGACTTGAACTCTTCCGGCGTGACGAAGCTTTCGACCTTGTGGTGCTTGCGAGTCGGCTGCAGGTACTGGCCGATCGTCAGGAAATCGACATCGGCGGTTCGCAGGTCATCCATGAGCTGAAGAACTTCGTTCCGTTCTTCACCGAGGCCGACCATGATGCCCGACTTGGTGAACATGGTGGGGTCGAGTTCCTTCACGCGCTGCAGCAGGCGGATGGAATGGAAATAGCGTGCGCCAGGACGAACCGTCAGGTAGTTGCCGGCGACCGTTTCCATATTGTGGTTGAAGACATCGGGCTTGGCGGCGACAACGCGTTCCAAAGCGCCGGGCTTCTTCAGGAAGTCGGGCGTCAGGATTTCGATCGTCGTCAGCGGCGATGCGGCACGGATTGCCCAGATCACCTTTTCGAAATGCTCGGCGCCGCCGTCTTCCAGATCGTCACGATCGACAGAGGTGATGACGACGTGGCTGAGGCCCATCTGCTTGACTGCCTTTGCGACGTTTTCGGGCTCTGCCATGTCGAGCGCGTTCGGCTTGCCGGTGGCGACATTGCAGAAGGCACAGGCGCGGGTACAGATCTCGCCCATGATCATGAAGGTCGCGTGCTTCTTGTCCCAGCACTCGCCGATATTCGGGCAGCCTGCCTCTTCGCAGACGGTGACGAGCTTGTGCTCCTTTACGATCGAACGGGTCTCGGCATAGCCTTTCGAGGTCGGCGCCTTCACACGGATCCAGTCCGGCTTGCGCAGGACTTCCGTATCCGGGCGATGCGCCTTTTCCGGATGCCGCACGCGCTTTGCGTCTGGATTGATCGTGTCGAGAATGGTGACCATGTCAGTTCAACTTTCCGCCGCCCCATGCGGCCCGGATTGTCATATTGCGCATCATTCCTTTATTCAAATCTTTCGATCTGAACGGTCATGCGCTCTATCTTCGCACTAGGCGCGCGAGGAATATCAGGAGGCAGGCACCGATGAAACCCGTCACGAAATAGCCGAGCCTGCCGCCGGCGACCTCGATATGGAACTGCGCCAGGATGGCCGTGGCGACGACCGAACCGACAATGCCGAGCACGATGTTCAGCAGGATGCCGTAACGCGCTTCCATCAGCTTGCCCGCGAGCCAACCCGCAAGTCCGCCGACGATGATTGCCGAAATCCAGCCGATGCCTTCCATCCTGTCTCTACCCTACGCTATCGCCCTTGCGATCAGCACCACAACAATGGCGCCGACAGTGGCGTGGATGATCTGAACCACCAATGCATTTTCAATGCCCAGAGAAATCCCCAATGCATTGAACAAAAACCCGCCCACGAACGCGCCGATGATGCCGCTCAGGAGGCATCGTATCAACCCACCACCACCAACGACGAGGCTTGCGAGAAAGCCCGCGACCAGGCCGATCAGCAGAAAGATGAGAAGCGACTGCGTGCCCATAGACATGATGATTTCCTTTCGTTTTTTCCAGCCCGGGACGGGATGGATTTTCTATCCCGGGCGATGGCGCTCTGCCACGCCGGGATAGAGGGCAGCCCAGGAAATTATCAAGCGTTCAGAACGCGACCGTAAGCATCGAGCACGCTTTCCTTCATCGTTTCCGAAATGGTCGGATGCGGGAAGATCGTGTGCATCAGTTCTTCTTCGGTCGTCTCAAGGTTCATGGCGACGACGAATCCCTGGATGAGTTCGGTGACTTCAGCACCGACCATGTGGGCGCCGAGCAACTCACCGGTCTTCTTGTCGAAGATTGTCTTGACCAGACCCTGATCTTCACCGAGCGCAACGGCCTTGCCGTTGGCACTGAAGGGGAAGCGGCCGACGCGGATATCGCGGCCCAGTTCCTTGGCCTTGGCTTCGGTCAAACCGACGGAGGCGACCTGGGGGTTGCAATAGGTGCAGCCCGGGATCTTCAGCTTGTCCATCGGATGCACATTCGGCAGGCCGGCAATCTTTTCGACACAGACGACGCCTTCATGCTCGGCCTTGTGGGCCAGCAGCGGCGGGCCGGCAACGTCGCCGATCGCGTAGATACCAGGCACATTGGTCTTGCCGTAGCCGTCGATGGCGATGAAGCCACGATCGGTCTTGACACCGACAGCCTCGAGACCGATGCCTTCGACATTGGCCTGCACGCCCACAGCCGAAATCATGCGGTCAGCGGTGATCGTCTCAGTCGTGCCATCCTTCTTCTCGATGGTGGCAGTGATCGAGTTTGCGCCCTTCTCCACCTTGGAGACCTTGGCCTCCAGATGGATCTTCATGCCCTGGCGTTCGAACTGCTTCTTGGCGAGAGCGGAGATTTCCGCATCCTCGACCGGCATGACCTGGCTCATGATTTCGACGACGGTGACGTCGACGCCCATGGTGCGATAGAAGCTTGCGAATTCGATGCCGATGGCGCCCGAGCCCATGACGAGCAGGGACTTCGGCAGTTCGTCGGCCTTCATCGCTTCGAAATAGGTCCAGATCAGCTTGCCATCCGGCTCGATGCCCGGCAGCGCACGCGGACGGGCGCCGGTCGCAATGATGATGTGCTTGGCACTGTAGGTGCCCTCGCCCAGCGCGTTCTTCGGCACCGGACCCATCGGTTCCATCGGCTTCTTTGTCGTCTTGGAAACGACAATCTCGGCCATTTGTGAACCAGAAGAGGGCTTGGTGATCTTGGCTTCGCCCCAGATGACATCGACCTTGTTCTTCTTGAACAGGAAGCCGACACCGTTGTTCATGCGGTGTGCGATGCCGCGCGAACGGGTAACAATCGCCTTGATGTCGGGCTTGATCGTGCCTTCCAGCACCAGGCCGTAATCCTTGCCGTGCTGGGCGGTATGAAGGACGTCAGCCGAGCGCAGCAGCGCCTTGGTCGGAATGCAGCCCCAATTGGAGCAGATGCCGGCCAAATGTTCGCGCTCGACGCAGGCGACCTTGAGGCCGAGCTGTGCGGCGCGGATGGCGGCGATATAGCCGCCGGGACCGGAACCGATGACGATGACGTCGTAGGATTGAGCCATTGCTTTCCTGCCTTTGTTACGCTCCCGCGCGGGTCATCAAAACCCATGCGTGCTTCTTGCTGTTATCGAAGAGCGGCACCGCACTCATGCGCGCCGCTTCCGAAAATCCGTTTCTTCCGTAAAGCGACAGAGCCGCTTCGTTACTATCCGACGTGATCAGGCTGACCGACAGCCCGTCTGCCCTTGCGAGCTGATCTTCCAGCAACCTCTTGCCGATGCCGATACCGCGCATATGGCGATAGACCGCGAGACTGCCAATGAACCAGTTTCCGATCACCGATCTCTGCATCGCCAGCATCGGCTCTATGGCCGGATGCCGCGCTTCGAGATCGCGTATGCCTTCATCCACTTCATAACCGATCGCCATACCGGCGATCTCGTCATAGGCCTCGCCGATGACGGCATTCTTCCAGCCGCCGAGCGCCTCGTCGCTCATCTTCAGCCGGCCCCGCTCCAGCGGCGTATCGCTCATGCCGCTTGCGACATCGGCAAACCAGAGCCATGAGGCAAAGCCGTGAGAAGCAATATCCGCCAGTATCGCCAGTTCCGAAGCATCCCGGCGGGAGGCCTGCCGGAGAGCGAGAAAGGCAGTCATCGTCAGAGACCCAGCATCATCCGCACGATGGGCTCAAGGCCGCGACCGAGCGCACGCGTATTCTCCGCATCGAGGTGAATACCGTCGATCGGCGTGGTCCTGGCGACGGAATTGCCGTCGAAGAAGCCGCAACCGAGTTCGTCGGCAAGGTCACGGTAAAGCGTCGGAAGCTTTGCCGATTCCTCGATACCACCGGGAAACGAAGCCGCGAAGGGCACATTGCCCGTCGCGCAGATTGCCGGCGGCGCCACGATCAGGATCTCCGGCCCGTCGAATTCGAAGGGCCAGGCATGATTGCGGATCAGCCGCACCAGACGGCCGATGCCCTGGCACGCTGCAAAAGCCGAGCCGGCGACGACCGGCTTCATATCGTTGGTGCCGAGCAGCAGGATGACGAGATCGAGCGGCGCGTGCGTCTGCAGAACGGTCGGCAGAATGCGTGCGCCGTTGCGATCGCAATCGGCAAGATGGTCGTCAAAGGCGGTCGTGCGGCCGTTCAGGCCTTCCGCGATGACGCGAGCCTCGCTTCCGAGCGTTGCCTGAAGCACGCTCGGCCAGCGGTTCTCATAGGCATGACGACCGATCGTGTCGGCGTCATAGCCCCAGGTCAGCGAGTCACCATAGCAAAGAACAGTCTTCGTCATGTCCGCCCTCCCGCGTCCTGCTTAGACCAGCATGCCCATCGGATTTTCGATGTAGCCCTTGAAGGCCTGCAGCAGCTCGGCGCCGAGAGCACCGTCAACGCAACGATGATCGGTCGAGAGCGTGACGGTCATGACGGTTGCAATCGCCATTTCGCCGTTCTTGACGATGACGCGCTGCTCACCCGCGCCAACTGCGAGGATCGTCGCATGCGGCGGGTTGATGACGGCTGCGAAGTTCTTCACGCCCATCATGCCCATGTTGGAAACCGAGGTCGTGCCGCCCTGATATTCCTCGGGCTTCAGCTTGCGGTCCTTGGCACGCTTACCGAGATCGCGCATCTCGTTGGAGATGGTCGACAGCGTCTTTTCCTCAGCCTTGCGGACGATCGGGGTGATCAGGCCGCCGGGGATCGAGACAGCCACGCCGACATCGGCATGCTTGTGCTTGACCATGGCACTTTCGGTCCAGGAAACGTTGGCATCCGGAATGTCGCGCAGCGCCAAAGCCATGGCCTTGATGACCATGTCGTTGACGGAGAGCTTGTAGGCCGGAGCGCCGTCCTTGCGGGGAGCGGCGTCGTTCAGCTGGGCACGCAGCGCCATCAGCGCATCGAGTTCGCAATCGACCGACACGTAGAAGTGCGGAACGGTCTGCTTGGATTCGACGAGGCGGCGGGCGATCGTCTTGCGCATGCCGTCATGCGGCACGAGCTCGTAGGAGCCCTGTTCGAAGAGCTTGAGCACGGCTTCGTCCGAAGCGCCCTTGGGAGCGGCAGCGGCCGGAGCCGGTGCCGCAGCCCGCGGGGCAGCCGCAGCGCCCGGGGCAGCCTTGGCTCCACCACCCACAGCAGCAGCCTCGATATCGCTCTTGACGACGCGGCCATATGGACCGGTGCCGGCAACGGCGGAAATATCGATACCGGCTTCCTTGGCGAGGCGGCGGGCAAGCGGCGACGAGAAGGTGCGCGAGCCGTTCGAAGAGACTGCAGCCGGTGCCGGGGCAGCGGCCGGAGCCGACGGTGCCGGAGCAGGTGCGGCCTCAGCCTTTGTTTCGGCTTGAGCGGGAGCAGCGGCAGGCTTCGGAGCCGGAGCGGCAGAGCCGGCGCCGCTTGCAGCAGCGGCGACATCCTCGCCATCGACGGCGAGAACGGCGATCAGGGCATTGACCTTGACGCCTTCGCTACCGGCCGGAACGACGATCTTGGCAACCGTTCCTTCGTCAACGGCTTCGACTTCCATCGTCGCCTTGTCGGTTTCAATCTCGGCGATCACATCGCCGGACTTGACCTTATCGCCTTCCTTGACCAGCCACTTGGCCAGGTTGCCTTCTTCCATGGTCGGAGAGAGGGCGGGCATCGTGATATTGATCGGCATCGAAAGGCCCTCCCCTTATTTGTAGCAAACGGCTTTCACCGCATCGACCACTTCGCCGACATTCGGAAGCGCGAGCTTCTCGAGGTTGGCAGCGTAAGGCATCGGAACGTCCTTGCCGGCGATCGTCAGGATCGGCGCATCGAGATAATCGAACGCCTGCTGCATGACGCGCGTGGCGATTTCGGTGCCAACGGAGTTCTGCGGGTAACCTTCTTCGACCGTGACCAGACGGCCGGTCTTCTTGACGGATTCTATGACCGTCGGAAGATCCATCGGACGCAGCGTGCGCAGGTCGATCAGTTCAACGTCGATGCCGATTTTCTCGAGTTCGGCGACCGCCTTCGTGGCATAGGTCATACCGATACCGAAGGAGACGACCGTGACGTCCTTGCCTGGGCGATGGATGCGGGCCTTGCCGATCGGCAGAACGAAATTGTCGAGCTTCGGCACATCAAAATGCTGGCCGTAGAGAATTTCGTTTTCGAGGAAGACGACCGGGTTCGGATCACGGATGGCAGCCTTCAGCAGGCCCTTTGCGTCGGATGCCGTGTAGGGCATGACGACCTTCAGGCCGGGGATCGCGCTATACCAGGCTGCATAATCCTGGCTGTGCTGGGCACCGACTCGGGCAGCAGCGCCGTTCGGCCCGCGGAAGACGATCGGAGCGCCCATCTGGCCGCCGGACATATAGAGCGTCTTGGCAGCCGAGTTGATGATCTGGTCGATCGCCTGCATGGCGAAGTTGAAGGTCATGAACTCGACGATCGGCTTCAGGCCAGCCATGGCCGCACCGACGCCGACGCCGGCAAAACCGTGCTCGGTGATCGGGGTGTCGATGACGCGGCGAGCGCCGAATTCCTGAAGCAGGCCCTGGGTGACCTTGTAGGCGCCCTGATATTCGGCGACTTCTTCACCCATGACGAAGACGCTATCGTCAGCACGCATTTCTTCGGCCATGGCGTCACGAAGGGCTTCGCGCACCGTCATCGAGACCATTTCGGTACCGGCAGGAATTTCCGGGTCGTTCGGCACGAAAGCCTTGGGCTCGGCCGGAACCGGGGCGGAAGCTGAAGCTGCCGGCTTTTCTTCCTGGGCAACGGGTGCCGCAGCGACTGGAGCCGGCTGAACGGCAGCCGGAGCGGCGGAAATCGCGTCGGCAGATTCGCCGTCCTGCAGGAGAACGGCGATCTTGGCGTTCACCTTGACACCTTCGGTTCCGGCCGGAACCAAGAGCTTGCCGATGACGCCTTCGTCAACGGCTTCGACTTCCATCGTCGCCTTGTCGGTTTCGATTTCGGCAATCACGTCACCTGACGTGACCTTGTCGCCTTCATTCTTGAGCCACTTGGACAGCGTGCCTTCTTCCATGGTCGGAGAAAGGGCGGGCATGAGGATATCGATAGGCATGGGTTCCCTCCCCGATTAGAGCAGAATGTCGGTGTAGAGTTCGGATGCATCCGGCTCCGGATCGGCCTGGGCGAAATCGGCGCTGTCGGCGACGATATCGCGGACTTCCTTGTCGATCGCCTTCAGATCGTCCTCGGTTGCCCAGCCCTTTTCCATCACGCGCAGACGGACCTGCTCGATCGGGTCCTGCTCGGAGCGCATCTTCTGCACTTCTTCCTTGGTGCGGTACTTCGCCGGATCCGACATGGAGTGGCCGCGATAGCGATAGGTCAGCATTTCAAGGATGATCGGGCCCTTGCCCGAGCGGCAGTGTTCAAGCGCTTCATCGGCAGCGGCCTTGACGGCGCGAACATCCATGCCGTCCACCTGCATGCCGGGAATGCCGAAGCCGGAACCGCGGAGCGAATAGTTCGACTGCGCAGTAGCGCGAGCCGTCGAGGTGCCCATGGCGTAGCGGTTGTTTTCGACGATGTAGATGATCGGCAGCTTCCAGAGGGCAGCCATGTTGAAGCTCTCGTAGACCTGGCCCTGGTTGGCAGCGCCGTCACCGAAATAGGCGATCGAGACGCTGTCATTGCCGCGGTAGCGGTTGGCGAAGGCGAGACCGGTGCCGAGCGACACCTGGGCGCCGACGATGCCGTGGCCGCCGTAGAAATGCTTTTCCTTGGAGAACATATGCATCGAACCGCCCTTCCCGTGGGAATAACCGTTACGACGCCCGGTCAGCTCAGCCATGACGCCGCGGGCTTCCATGCCGGTAGCCAGCATGTGACCGTGGTCGCGATAGGCGGTAATGACCTGATCACCTTCCTTCTGCGCCATCTGCATGCCGACGACGACAGCTTCCTGGCCGATGTAAAGGTGACAGAAACCACCGATGAAGCCCATACCATAAAGCTGGCCCGCCTTTTCCTCGAAACGGCGGATGAGCAGCATCTCACGATAGGCCTTCAGCTCCTCGTCGCGATCGAAATCGGCAATGGGACCGCCATTCGACGCCTTGGCCGCGGACGATGCCTTGGCTGCGGATTTCGCACTGTTTTTGCGGCTGGAAACGGTCGCGGTTTTGCGCAACGCCATTCAACCCTCCCTATGGGTTTATCGGTTCTCAGGTGGCGCGTACCATAGGGAAGAAAAATGACCACAGCAATGCCATAATTGCATGGCTCATATTCGCAGACAAGTCATTGATAAGAAACAATAATTTCAAATTAACCCAAATCCGGTTAATTGCGATAATGGTTGTAGATTACAATCTCATCCGCGCGCGACATGTTGAGCTGATATCGTGCCTTTTCGTCGAGCATATCCTTGTCCAGCGAGCCGTCACTGAGGAGCGCCACCTGCGCTTCCAGATGCTCGCGCCTAGCCTTCAGCACTGCCAGTTCCTTTTCGCGCGCGACACGCTGGCGCTCGAACGCCTCCGTCGCACGCAGACCATAGTCACCGTGAATACAATGATAACCGAAATAGGAGAGGAAGGCGACAGTCATGGCCGGAATGACGAAGCGACCGGTCTTTCTCTTCTTATGATGCTTTGTCCACATACACTCATGCTCTGACGCATTACCAATCATTTCAACTTAACGCGCAGAGTTTAACCGTTCGTTGACTCTGAGCGATTCCGGAAGAGACTCAACAAAAAACCCGCGCCGGAGCGCGGGTTCCAAATGCCTGATTTCCAAGATCGTATTAGCCGCGAATGATGGAGCGGCCGGCATACTGAGCCTGGGGGCCGAGACCTTCTTCGATACGGATCAGCTGGTTGTACTTGGCAAGGCGATCCGAGCGCGACAGCGAGCCGGTCTTGATCTGGCCGCAGTTGGTGGCAACTGCGAGATCGGCGATCGTGGAATCTTCGGTTTCGCCCGAACGGTGCGACATGACGGCGGTATAGGCTGCCTTGTGCGCAGTGTTGACCGCATCGAGCGTTTCCGTCAGCGAGCCGATCTGGTTGACCTTGACGAGGATCGAGTTGGCAACACCCATGCGGATACCGTCACGCAGGCGAGCCGAGTTGGTGACGAACAGGTCATCGCCGACGAGCTGGCACTTCTTGCCGACAAGATCGGTCAGCGTCTTCCAACCTTCCCAATCGTCCTCTGCCATGCCGTCCTCGACGGAAATGATCGGGTACTTGCCGACGAGTTCGGCGAGGTATTCGGCCATTGCGCCCGGCTCGAGCGTGCGGCCTTCGCCTTCCATCACATACTTGCCATCCTTGAAGAATTCCGTCGAGGCGCAATCGAGGCCGAGATAGATGTCTTCGCCCGGCTTGTAGCCGGCTTTCTCAACCGACTTCATGATGAAGTCGAGGGCTTCCGGGGCGCTCTTCAGGCCCGGTGCAAAACCGCCTTCGTCGCCAACGTTGGTGTTGTGCCCCTGGGCGGCGAGTTCTTTGCGCAGCGTATGGAAGACTTCCGAGCCCATGCGCACGGCTTCCCGGATCGAATCTGCGCCAACCGGCAGGATCATGAATTCCTGGAAGTCGATCGGGTTGTCGGCATGGGCGCCGCCGTTGATGATGTTCATCATCGGAACCGGCAGGAGGCTTGCGGAAGCGCCGCCGACGTAACGGTAGAGCGGCAGACCGGCAGCCTCAGCGGCAGCCTTGGCGACGGCGAGCGAAACGCCGAGGATGGCGTTGGCGCCGAGGCGCGACTTGTTCGGCGTGCCATCAAGCTCGATCATGATCTTGTCGATCTGGATCTGGTTTTCAGCGTCGATGCCGCCGATGGCGTCGAAGATCTCGGTGTTGGCGGCTTCGACGGCCTTTTCGACACCCTTGCCGAGATAGCGCTTGCCGCCATCGCGCAGTTCGACAGCTTCATGCGCGCCGGTCGAAGCACCCGAGGGAACAGCCGCACGGCCCATGCTGCCGTCTTCGAGATAGACATCGACTTCGACGGTGGGGTTACCACGGCTATCGAGAATCTCGCGGGCGATGATATCGGTAATTGCAGTCATGGTTTTTTCCTGCTCGGTGGGTGGGTAAATCGTTTGAAACCGTCTTAATCGAAGGTGCGCAAATTACAATGCCGCAATTTTGCACGTTCGGGCAGCGCATCAGACGTGGCCTATAGCACAATCATGTCAGGGTTTTGAAGGGAACGTCAGTCGCCGGCCAGCATATCCCACCCATCGAAAGACGATAAACTGCTTATCCGGGCAGAATGTTGGCAAGCTGCCACCGTCGGCAGCAACCCACGGCTGAACATTTCCACAACAGCCCCAATTTTGGACGGCTTCCCGCCCTTTGATTTCAGCCTTCGGTAACTATCCCGACTTAATTTTTAACGCCTGGGCGAGACTCTCAAAAGTCAGTCGTTCCGGCCGCTCAGGCAATGTGGAACGGTTGGAACGAACAGCTGGGATTCTCTCCAAAAACAACCAGTACGGGATTTTATCGACTCTCTTGGCGGCATTTCAAATGAGGCACAGATGAAACTCAATATCGCACGCAGCCTTGCCATTTTCGGTGCCGTTGTCATCCTCGGACTGGTCACCTCCATCGGCTTGCAGAATTACGCATTCAACATGCTTCGTGTGAACGGCCTGATGTATAAACAGATCATCTATGGCAAAGATCTCGTCGCCGATATTCTCCCACCGCCGCTCTATGTCATCGAACCCTATATGCTCGCGCTCGAAGCCGTCGAGCAGCCGGCTACGGCAACGGCCAATATCGAACGCATTCGAACGGTTCTGAAGTCGGCTTATGAGGACCGCCGCAAATATTGGTCCGAAACGCCGCTCAGCGCCGATCTCAAACGCAAGCTTCTCGATGACGTTCTCGTCAAGGGCGACGCCTTCTGGCAAGTCATGGATGAGGAGGCGGTCCCTGCGATCCTCAAGGGCGACAAGGCCGCCGTCGAACCGGCGCTCCTCGAGCTTGCGACGAATTTTCATGTTCACGAAAAGGCCGTGAACGAACTCGTGGCGATGGCGAACGCCTTCCAAGCGGATGCCGAAAAACAGGCAGCAGAACAGACGGAACTGCTCTCCGCCGTCACGCTATCGGCCGCGGCACTTTCATTCGTGCTCATCGTTGCCGGGCTCTACATGTTCCGTCGGCGCGCGATCGTGCCGCTATCGGCGATGCGCGACTACATGGCCGTCCTCGCGAGCGGCGACTATTCCCGCGAAGTTCCCTATGTCAGACGATCCGACGAAATCGGAGAAATGGCGCGCGCAGTCACGGTCTTTCGCGAATCGGCAGAAGAACGGAACGCCATACGCGCGCATCAGGACGAGGAACGGCAGACACAGATGCGCCGCGATGCCGAACTCGACGCATCGAAGAGCGCGGAGAATGCCACGCGCCAGGGCGTCATCGAAAGCCTGAGTGCCGGCTTGGAGCGTCTTTCACGCGGCGACCTGACCGTGCGTCTCGACGAGCAGTTCGCCAACACTTATGAGAAGCTTCGTGAGACCTTCAATACAAGCATCATCATTCTTTCCGATGCCATGAAAGACATTTATGCCGCCACGAATACGGTCGGCGACAGTTCGCGCGAAATCGCGCTCAGCACCAATGATCTGGCACAGCGCACCGAGAGTCAGGCTACTTCACTCGAACAGGCGGCTTCGGCGCTGGATCAGATCACGGTCACGGTGAAAAACTCCTCGGAGCGGGCCCAGGAAGCCAATGCGATGATGTCGGCCACGAAGGAAAGTGCAACGCATTCCGCCAAGATCGTTTCCGAAGCGGTTACCGCTATGGAAAAGATCGAGGAATCTGCTGTCAGGATCGGCGATATCATCAACGCCATCGATGAAATCGCGTTTCAGACCAATCTTTTGGCGCTCAATGCGGGTGTCGAAGCAGCACGTGCCGGAGACGCCGGGAAGGGTTTTGCCGTCGTCGCCCAGGAAGTCCGCGAGCTCGCCGGCCGGTCCGCCAATCTCGCCAAAGAAATCAAGCTTCTCGTCGAGACGTCGTCGCGACAGGTTTCCGCAGGCGTGGCACTTGTCAACCGTACCGGCGAGGCACTCGGCGATATCGACCGCCAGGTGCTGCAGGTGACGGCGCTGATCGAAGCGATCGTGCGCTCGTCTTCGGAACAGTCGGTCGCGCTCGTCGAGGTCAATGCTGCCGTCAACCGTATGGATCAGGTGACACAGCAGAATGCGGCGATGGCCGAGGAGACGAATGCCGCCTGCCGAGAGCTCGGCAATGAAGCGTCCCATCTCGGGCGCCTGCTCTCCCGCTTCGCGCTTGAGGAAAGAACCCCGTCCCGCGCGGCAGCCTGATGCTGCCTGTCGTTCACGCGGCTTTGGCGACCGCGTCGAAGGCGAGAAGCTTCTCCAGAAGCCGCGGCATGTCCTTGAGATAGACCATGTTCGGTCCGTCGCAGGGCGCGTTGTCCGGATCCTGATGGGTTTCGATGAAGACACCAGCGACGCCGACAGCGACGGCCGCACGGGCCAGCGTCTCCACGAACTGCCGCTCGCCGCCGGAGGTTTCCCCCTGCCCGCCAGGCTGCTGGACTGAATGCGTGGCGTCGAAAATGACGGGGGCACCCGTTGCTGCCATGATCGGCAGGGAACGCATGTCGGAGACCAGCGTATTGTAACCGAAGGACGCACCACGCTCGCAGAGCAGAATGTTCGGATTGCCGCTCTGGTTCAGCTTGCCGAGCACATTCTTCATGTCCCAAGGCGCCAGGAACTGGCCCTTCTTGACGTTGATGACGCGGCCGGTCTTGGCAGCCGCGACCAGGAGATCCGTCTGGCGAGACAGAAAGGCTGGTATCTGCAGGATATCGACGACCTTACCCACTTCGGCGCATTGTTCTTCGTTGTGGATGTCGGTCAGAACCGGAATGCCGAGTTCTTTCTTGAGATCGGCGAAAACTTCCAGCCCCTTTTCAAGGCCGACACCGCGTTTGCTCGACAAGGAAGAACGGTTCGCCTTATCGAAAGAGGTCTTGTAGACGAGCCCGATGCCGAGCTTGGCGCAGAGTTCCTTCAATGTGCCGGCAACCATGAACGCATGGTCACGGCTTTCCATTTCGCAAGCGCCGGCAATCAGCGACAGGCGTGAAGCATTGGAGAAAGTGACCTTGCCGACGCCTTCGCCGACCGTCACCACGGAGTTGGTAGTAGAGCTCATGATGTTTCCTCAAAGGCGAAGAGCACGCCCTGGCCGGGCGCAGGCTTCACCAGAATACGGTTGCCCTTGCGTGTATAGGTCACCCCGTTAGCAGCCAAATGCGCTTCTGTCACGGCCAGATCGCCGACAGCAAAGCGGATCGCCCGACCGCGCAGACCACGATCGGTATCCGACGTGGCAAGATCGAAATAAGCCTCCAGCCCTTCCGGGGTCATCAGGCTGATCTTTGCGTTTCCGGTGGACACATCCAACCCGAAACTCGTGACATCAGCAGAAGCGGCTTTTGCCATCGAGCAAACGAACTCGCCGAAAGCTGTCGGCTCGGGGGCCGCGAGCACGATCTCTGCAATGCCTGTGACACCATTGGCATGGGCCTCCAGCGTATTCCGGTTGGCAGGGAGAGGATTGATGCGCTCGACAGCGAAGAGAAAGAAATCCGGTGCCCGGAGGTCGCCAGCGAAGGCGAGCCGGAAGCCGGCAATATTCTCCGTGCCATCCGGCATTTTCACCGGGCGCTCGAACTGCAACACAGAACCGGCACTCACACTGTCTTTCACGAATCGAGCATGTTCGTGCTTTGCATCCGCCGTCGCGAAGGCAATCGCAGACAGTCCTTCGCTACCGCACCGGAAACGAAAAGCCTGATTGCGGGCGGTGAAGACATTGCCTTCGCGCGCTGTCTCCTCGCTCACTTCGACGCTCGCAACGCCTAGCGGCTCCAGATAGGTTTTGTCGGCGAAGAAAACGCAGGCATTTTCCGTCCCGAAGGGATGGCGGGCATCCGGCGCGACGGTGAAACCAAGTTTGCCCAGTCTTTCGCGGGCAAGGTCGATATCGGTAACCGGCAAAACGAGATGATCGATCGGAAGCGTGACTTGGCTCATTAGGTCCCCTCCAGCAGTCACAAGGAGATGTGCTTCAGCAGGCGTTGCGAGACAAGGCCGGGAAGGCTTGGGGCCGAGAAAAATAAAATTCTCATCAGAATGAACAGAAGTTTTACGAAAATTTAGCTACTTGCGGAACACATATGGAACATATAGTGTCCGTTCTGGATTTGTTTCAAGACTGGGGTTACACGCCATGCTCACGCGCAAACAACAGGAACTCCTTCTTTTCATTCACGAAAGGATGAAGGAGTCAGGCGTTCCGCCGTCTTTCGACGAGATGAAGGATGCGCTGGATCTGGCCTCGAAATCCGGCATTCATCGGCTGATCACGGCGCTCGAAGAACGCGGCTTCATTCGCCGGCTTCCGAACCGGGCACGTGCGCTCGAAGTCATCAAACTGCCGGAAGCTTATAGCCCGAGCCTGCAGCCACGGCGTGGCTTTTCGCCGAGCGTCATCGAAGGCAGCCTTGGCAAGCCCCAGCCAGTAGCACCTCCCGCCTCGGCAAAGCCAGCACCTGCTGCAGACAACGGCAATTCGGTTTCCGTTCCTGTCATGGGCCGCATTGCCGCCGGTGTGCCGATCTCGGCAATCCAGAACAATACGCATGACATTACCGTTCCCACCGATATGCTCGGCTCCGGCGAACATTATGCGCTCGAAGTTCGCGGCGACTCGATGATCGAAGCCGGCATCTTCGATGGCGATACCGTCATCATCCGCAATGGCAGCACGGCTAACCCGGGCGATATCGTCGTCGCGCTCGTGGATGACGAGGAAGCAACGCTCAAGCGCTTCCGCCGCAAGGGCGCATCGATTGCGCTCGAGGCAGCAAACCCTGCCTATGAAACACGTATCTTCCCGCCGGATCGCGTCAAGGTTCAGGGAAAACTCGTCGGCCTCATTCGCCGCTATCACTGACCGGTGACTGGCCTGCGTCTGTGAATGTATCACTGCGCCAGTCATAGGCGCGGTGGCGTATCCAGGGTCTCTGCAATGGACCGAATGAGGTTACGACATCGATTCCCTTAGCGGTGAATCGAAGTTCGACAGAACCTGTCTTGCGCAGCGTCTCGCCGGTAAAGAGCAGCGCGCCGGAACGGCAACGGTCGAAGTGCAATCGGACGGGTGTCACGACGATATCAGCCGTATCGCAGGCTGGTCCGAGATAGGCAGCATCGTCGATGACGATCAGCCTCTTTCCATTGCCGAGCAAGGTGGTGCACCAGGCGCCCTTCAGGCAGGAGAAGCGTGACGCCGGGTTGATGGCGACTGCCTGTCTCATTGTCTCTCTGGCTTCATTCTGCTGATCGGGTGACAGTCGCAGTCTTTTGCCATCAGCCGCAGTCAGCGCACTTGCAGCTTGGAGCATAACCGGCTTCTGATGCTCTTCGATGGCAAGTGCCCTTTGCCATTGTTGGAAGATGAAGGCGGGCGGCTTTTCACGGTTCGAAGCCATCACCTCTCCATCGATTATAGCGACCAGGCTGCCATCTTCGGAGATGGTGATGTCGGGTATCGCCTCTGACGGAAACAGTACAACAGCGATCGTCGAGACCGCGACAATCGCCGTTCCCATGTGCCGTAGCCGGGTCCTGAGGAGGGTCAGCAGCAGAAAGCCAAGGACGGCTGTTGGAAAATACCAGCCGGGCAAACGGCCCACATCTATATTACCGCCCCAAGTCGATACCGTCTTTGCGATGACGATTACGAGATCGAGCCCGAAGCCTGCCACCTGCCATGCCCAGCCGTCCAGGCCAAAGGGCATCAGCAACATGGCAATCATGCCGAATGGCATGACGACAAACGTAATGACAGGCATCGCCGCGAGATTTGCCGGCAAGCCATAGGCCGTCAGCCGGTGGAAATGCTCGATCGAAAACAGTGCCGTCGAAAAGCCACCGATCAGCGACGTCAGGAAAACGCCACCAAAGAAGCCACCGACCACGAAGAAGGGTTTCATGATCGGAAGTTTGGCGAAGGCATTCTCCCGCATCGGTCGCCCCTTCCAGAGGTCGTATCCGGCGACCAGGGCAAGTGTTGCGGCGAAAGACATCTGAAAGCTTGGTCCGAGCACTTCCGATGGCGAGACCGCGAGGATCACGAGAGCGGACAGGGCGACGTTTCTGAGACTGATCGACGGCCGATCGAAGAAGACGGCAACCAGCATGATCGCCATCATGATGAAGGCGCGTTCCGCGGAGACGGCAAAACCCGAGATCAGATAGTAAGCAGTTACCGCTGCGAGTGCGCCGGCAGCCGCAATCTTCTTGGTCGGCCACGCATGTGCAATGCCTGGGAACAGGCTGAGGATGACGCGCAGACCGACGAAGAAGATACCGGCGGAGAGCGCCATGTTGAGGCCGGAGATCGCGATGATGTGGGCAAGACCGGATTGGCGCAGCGCTTCTGTCGTCTCATCCGAAATCGCCCGTCTCTCGTCGGTGACAAGCGAAGCGGCAAAGGCTCCGGTGTCGCCGGGCAAGGTGGTGCGGATCCGATCGCCGATGCCGCTTCTCAGCCGGTAGAGCCACTCCAGGGCAGTCTCATGGACCGAACCGGCTCGCTCCGGCTGTTCTGCAGCCCTCTTCGGTGCTCCGTAGAAGAAGCCGTTGGCGCCAATGCCGTCAAAATAGGCGCTGAAGGCAAAGTCATTGAGGCGGGGAAGCGCCGGTCCTGCCGGAGGCGTGAGACGCGCCCTGCCCTCGATGACATCGCCGAGTTCGAACGGCTGGGTAGCCCCGCGGACCAGCACTGAGATGCGTTCGGGCGGACGCTTGATCGCAGGAGCATCCGTACCGGTGACGTCAAGAATATAACGCCAGCGCCCTTGGCCATCGCCTTCTCGGCGTTCGATCCGGCCGGTCACCGTTGTCGTTACGGCTGAATCGAGGATCAGGGTCTTTGTCCGCCATGTTTCGATCTGCGCCGAGAGCATTCCACCGGCAAAAAGAAGGAGAGCAAGCAGCGTCGCCCGCAGTTTCGTCCGGGCATAACCGCAGAGCGCAACGGCAGTAAGGAGCACAGCCAGGCAGAGGGCGAGCGAGACGGCCGAAAAGTCCGAGGCGGCCAGAAACCAGGTCGCGGCACCCGCGCCAAGGAAGACCGGCGAGAAGAGGATGAGGCGACCGTGGCCGGCCTCTTCGGCGGCCATACGCATCGACAACCCGACGTATCGTTTCGCAACGGTCGCCAATCGCCATCGAAATGGGATTTCAACCTGCGTCCTCGCCGATTGCGTCACAATGGCGCGCAGGGCAATACCGGCAAAATCCATCTTTTCATCAATGGATTGCTCTTGTCGTTCTCTGTCTCTAACCCCACCATAATCGCCTGGACCCGCCCCCGGATACCGGCAGAATGCAACCTGAAATCAAAACGAGCAAACAATAATCGATTGAAATTCGAGGAAAATTCACGGGAGCGAAAAATCCAGTCAAATCATGGTGTTCTGATATGCATTTAGCTCATCGCTGCAGTGCCTAAAAGATGATGCCGCAATGCACAAAATGGCATCACGGTAACTTGGCATTAGCTTCGCGATCATATAGCTATCGCTGAGGACGCTTAACTCTTATGGCGCTTTTGCGGCGCCACCGCCACTCCGGAGGATCAGCATGACGGATCAAAGCGCTACAATCAAAATCGGTGACAAATCAGTCGACCTCGCCGTCCGAAAAGGCACAGTCGGACCTGACGTCATCGATATCGGTCCACTCTACAAAAATACGGCTTCCTTCACGTACGATCCCGGGTTTACGTCGACCGCATCCTGTGAATCGAAGATCACCTATATCGATGGCGATGAAGGTGTTCTGCTGCATCGTGGCTACCCGATCGAGCAACTTGCCGAGCACGGCGACTTCCTCGAAGCCTGCTACCTGCTGCTCTACGGCGAACTGCCGACCGCCGCTCAGAAGAAGGACTTCGACTACCGCGTCACGCACCATACGATGGTGCATGAGCAGATGAGCCGCTTCTTCACCGGCTTCCGTCGCGACGCCCACCCGATGGCCGTTATGTGCGGTTGCGTCGGCGCGCTGTCGGCTTTCTATCACGACTCTACCGACATCACCGATCCGCATCAGCGCATGGTCGCCAGCCTGCGAATGATCGCCAAGATGCCGACGCTCGCCGCGATGGCCTATAAGTATCATATCGGCCAGCCCTTCGTTTACCCGAAGAACGATCTCGATTACGCGTCCAACTTCCTGCGTATGTGCTTTGCCGTCCCCTGCGAGGAATATGTCGTCAATCCCGTGCTCGCACGCGCCATGGACCGCATCTTCATCCTCCATGCGGATCACGAGCAGAACGCATCGACCTCGGCGGTCCGTCTCGCAGGCTCCTCAGGTGCCAACCCGTTCGCCTGCATCGCTGCCGGCATCGCCTGCCTCTGGGGCCCCGCTCACGGCGGCGCCAACGAAGCAGCCCTCAACATGCTGACGGAAATCGGGACTGTCGACCGCATTCCGGAATATGTCGCCCGCGCCAAGGATAAGAACGATCCGTTCCGCCTGATGGGCTTTGGTCACCGCGTTTACAAGAACTACGATCCGCGCGCCAAGATCATGCAGAAGACCACGCATGAAGTTCTCGGCGAACTCGGCATCAAGGACGATCCGCTTCTCGAAGTCGCCATGGAGTTGGAGCGCATCGCTCTGACCGACTCATACTTCATCGAGAAGAAGCTCTACCCGAACATCGACTTCTACTCCGGCATTACGCTGAAGGCCCTGGGCTTCCCCACGACCATGTTCACCGTGCTCTTCGCTCTGGCCCGTACCGTCGGCTGGATCGCACAGTGGAACGAAATGATCGAAGATCCGGAACAGCGTATCGGCCGTCCGCGCCAGCTCTATATCGGCGAACCGAAGCGCGATTACGTGCCGGTCTCCAAGCGCTAAACGCAGACTTCGAAGCGAAAAGAAAACCCGGTCAGGAATGGCCGGGTTTTTTGTTGGCGAGAACATCAAGCAATATCTGCGCGGCATGTTCGCCTGGCGGCCTCTCCGTCTGCATACGCTGCCAGATGAGCTCGTAGCCTTCCTTCATCGCCTTGAGTTGGTAGGTGTCGGCTGACAGCCTCTCCATCCAGCGCGCGAGGCTTGCGCCGCGCACGATGTCGTTCAGATATTCCGGGACGACCGCGTAGTCGGCGATCAGATTGGGCAGTGCGCCGCTCCAGGTCTTGATGCCTGATGTCAGCATGCGCATGATCCAATCGACCTTGTAGGCCGAAACGACGGGAACATCGGCGAGCGCCAGTTCAAGAATCACGGTGCCAGAGGCCGCCATGGCTGCATCGGCTTCGGCAAAGGCTTTCCACTTCGCCTCGGCGCCGACAACGATCTCGGGCTTTACCGTCCAGCCCGACGTCATCTCCCGCACGAGCGCTTCCTTGTGCGTCACGGTCGGCAGAATGAAACGCTTCGCGCCATTGCGGGCCACGAACTCCTGGGCCGCAACTTCGAAATAGGGCAGAAGCTTTTTGATCTCGGACGAGCGCGAGCCGGGAAGAAGCAGGATTGATCCGATACCCGCCTCGCGACCGGCGCGCAGGCGACGGGTTTGCAGCAGCGCGGGATCGGCGATCAGGCGATGCCCTACATAGGTGGTCGCCGGGCCGTTCAGGCGCTGCATCGCGGCCGGTTCGAACGGCAGCACTGCAAGCACGTGATCGACATAGGCGAGCATGCGTTGCGCCCGATATTCCTTCCAGGCCCAGACGCTCGGGCAGACGTAATTGACCACAGGCAGCTCAGGCAGTGCCGTGCGCACGCGCTTGGCGACGCGATGGGTGAAATCCGGGCTGTCGATGATGAGGAGGATATCGGGCCTGGCGGCAACGATCGCAGCAGTCGTCTGTCGGATAAGAGACCAGAGCCTGGGCAGCTTGGCCAAAACCTGGGTAATGCCCATGATGGAAAGCTCGGAGAAATCGAAGAGCGATTTCAATCCCTGGCTCTGCAGCCCCTCACCGCCGACGCCGACGAGTTCGATCGGCCCTGAATGGATCTTCCTGAGCCCGGCGATGAGATCGGCACCTAAGAGATCGCCGGAGACTTCGCCGGCTACGACGGCAATCTTCAGCGGTCTGTCGCTCATTGAAGCCCCCATCCCGGCAAGCCCTTGTCGATACCGCAGACAAAAAGACCGTTTTCATCTGCCACTTTAATGAGCGCGTCGCGATCAAGCATCAGCGCCCGGCCAGCTTCGACGGCCACCCCTGCAAGCCCGGCGGCTTTTGCGTTGAGCACGGTAGACACGCCAATCGCCGGCAGATCGGCGCGGATGTCCTGCTGCGGCTTGCTGAGCTTGACCAGCACACCGCGCCGGCGCGGCGATATACGGCCTGCTGCTCTCAGGGCCGCGACGCGGTCAAGCATGCCGTCCGTGCCCTCAACGCCTTCAACAGCGACGACGCGCCCGCCGATCGAGACGGCGCCCTGCCCGATATCCAGACTGCCAAGCACGTCCGCCGCCTTGCCTGCGCGCTCTATGTCACGACGATCATCTTCATTGGGCGAAACAGCGCCCAGCGGGCCTGCTGTTGCCAGCAGATCCGGTGCAATCTCATGGGCGCCGACGACACGCAAACCTCGCCCTTCTATCAGGTTGATGACCATCTTCAGAACGGTATCGTCGCCCCCGGAAAGCAGAGTACGGATGGCGGCGGGTACCTTGGTCAGAATACGCAGCGTCGGCCGTACCTCGCGCCATTCCGGTCGTCGGCGGACGCTGCCCGACATGACGACACGGCCCACTCCATACCGCTTGAAAAGTCGATCGAGCGAAGCGAAATCACCGATACCGATCGTAGCGTGGTCGAAACCGTCCCAACGACGATCGCCCTCATCCTTCAGGACAACGATAACAGGATTTTCACCGGCAGAACGCGCAGCCTCGGCGACATAGGACGGCAAAAGGCCGCCGCCGGCAATGATCGCCAGCCGGCCTTCAGCAGTGTCGCCGTCGGAAGCCACAAATCAGCCCTTCTGTCCCCGGCTCGGCGAAGACAGCGCGCGATCGCTTTCGGCCGCGATGAAATCGAGGATCTCGACCACCTGCTCGCAATCGGCATATTCGTCGCGGATCTGGGCTGCATTCTCGCGGATCGAGCCGGCGCCCTCGAAGATCGCCTTATAGGCACGGCGAACCGTGTGAATGACGGCGCGATCAACGCCGGCGCGCGTCATGCCGACAACGTTGAGGCCGCTCAAAATGCCGGGATTGCCGTTCAGCATGCCGTAGGGAATGACATCGTAACTCACGGCCGAGAGACCGCCGACAAAGGCATATTTGCCGACTCGCGTGAACTGGTGCACTGCGGCGCCGCCGCTGATGATTGCGTGATCACCAACCGCGACATGGCCAGCCAGCATGACATTGTTCGACATGATGACATGGTTGCCGACGCGGCAATCATGGGCAACATGCGAATAGGCAAGAAAAAGGCTGTTGTCGCCGATTACCGTCGAACCCCCATGTTCGACGGTGCCGGTGTTCATCGTAACACCCTCGCGGATCGTGCAGTTGCGCCCGATGATCAGCGACGTGTCGACGGCGCTGTGTCGGGCGCTTTGCGAGTCGCCTCCAATGACGGCCGAAGGAAATATACGCGTACCGGCGCCGACAGTCGTCAAACCGAGAACTACGACGTGGCTGATCAGTTCGACATTGTCGTGAAGCGTGACCTTGGGACCAACATGGCAAAACGGGCCGACCACCACACCTTCACCGACCGTGGCGCCGTCTTCGACCACGGCCATCGGATGGATTCTGGCGCTTTCGGCGATCATGCTCATGCGTTGTCCTTACGTACGATCATCGCGCCGATATCGGCCTCAGCGACGAGTGCACCGTCGACCTTTGCGTCGCAATGGAATTTCCAGATATTGCCGCGCTGCTTGATTTTTTGCACGTGATATTCAACGCGGTCGCCCGGCACGACCGGTTTGCGGAAGCGGGCATTGTCGATCGTCATGAAGTAGACGAGGTTGCCGGTTTGGCCTTCCTTCTTGGCGCAGATGGCGCCTGCCGTCTGCGCCATGCCTTCGACGAGCAATACGCCCGGCATGATAGGTGCGTCAGGGAAGTGGCCGGTAAAATGCGGTTCGTTGACCGTTACATTCTTGATGCCCACGGCAGCATTGTCGCCATCGATATTGACGATCTTGTCGACCATCAGAAACGGATAGCGATGCGGCAGCAGCTTCATGATTTCCAGGATGTCCGCCGAAGAGAGCGTCGCGGCTGTTTCCTCAGTCATTCTTGCCTCCCTTTTTTCCGCGCGCTCCCGATTTTGCCAAGAGCTGCGTAGCATATTTCAAGTAGTCGTTTAGCGGACGTGCCGGTATTCCACCATAGCGGCCGCCAGCAGCAAGATCGGTCATGACACCACTTTTTGCAGCGATCTGCGCGCCATCGCCAATGGTGATATGTCCTTTGAGGCCGACCTGTCCACCGATCTGCACACCATCGCCGATGATGGTGCTGCCGGCCATGCCGACCTGCGAAACGATGGCGCAATGGCGACCGATACGGACGTTGTGGCCGATCTGCACCTGATTGTCGATCTTGGTTCCCTCGCCGATGACGGTATCGTCCATGGCGCCGCGATCAATCGTTGTATTGGCGCCGATCTCGACATTGTCCTGGATGATAACCCGACCGATTTGCACGATCTTGATCATGCCACGCGGACCCGGCGCATAGCCAAATCCATCCTGGCCGATACGGACACCGTTGTGGATGATGACGCCATTGCCGATCAGCGCGCAGAGAATGCTCGCGCCCGCCGCGATGGAACCGTTGCGGCCGATCTTGACGTTGGGACCGATGATCGACTGAGCGCCGATGCGCGTACCCTCGCCGATCTCCGCGCCAGGGCCGATGATTGCCATCGGCTCGACAATCACGCCCTTCTCGAGCCGCGCGGTCGGATCAATGATAGCGCTCGGAGCGATCTCCGTCTCGCCGGACGAAAAGGTGACCGGCTTGAGAGCGGCAGGATAAAGATACCCGCCGGCCATCGCGAAGGCAGCATGCGGATTGGAAGAGATCACGACAGGGATATGCGGCGGCACCAGCTCAGCCAGCGCCTTGTCGCAAATCACGGCCGACGCCTCGCAGGTCAGGAACTCGTCGCGGTTGCGGCGAGAGAGGATATAACAGATATCCCCTGCCTGCGCTCTGGCTATAGGAGAGACAGAGCGGATAATGACATCGCCATGGGCGGGATTGCCAAGTTCTGCCCCAAGAAATTGCGCTAACTCAGCGAGTCTCACGCCTTCATGGGGCAGAAAAAAAGTATTTTGCTCCATCGGCAAAACTCCAGAACGGAATTGAAATTTACAGTTCCGGACTGCCGATATCAGAATTGGTTGTTAATGCCAAACTTGAAGCGCTGAGTCTTGTCGAAGTCTTCCTTCACGACCGGGATCGCGTAGTCGACGCGCAGCGCCCCGAAGGGCGACTGCCAGATCAGACCGACACCGACCGAAGCACGCAACGAGGAACCGTCACCTTCTGCAGTATCCGAACCGAGAAGCTCGACATCGTTGCCAAACAGCGTGCCGGCATCTGCGAAGACTGCGCCACGCAGGTTGAAGTCACGCGGGAAGCCCGGCATCGGGAACGTCGCTTCGGCAGAAGCGGTAAAGTAAGTCGTGCCACCAAGCGGGTCATCCGGGTTGGTGATACGCGGGCCGATACCCTTGTTTTCGAAGCCGCGAATATCGGAATTGGTGAGCGTGAACTGGTCGAAGACATTCAGGTGATCACCGAAGCCAACGACATAACCAGCTGAAGCCGAGAGCGAACCGATGATGTCGGCATCGTCAGCGAGCAGATGGTAGTAACGGGCCTTACCGTAGATCTTATAGTACTGGGAGTCGCCGCCAAGGCCGGCAATTTCCTGCGTCGCAGTAGCATAGATACCTTCACGCGGCAGAACGGTATCGTCAAGCGTATTGTAGGTCAGCGTCTGCGATATGGAAGACCGCGTCCACGGGCTTTCGTTGACCAGGTTCTGATAGGTAGCGGACAAATCGGCCAGACTGTTTCCGCTGGAATCGTACTTCATCTGCTTGTAATTATAGCGGAACGTCGTCGCCAGATCTTCGGTGATCGGCGCCGTTACGCGCAGAACACCGCTGGTTTCCTCGTAATCGTAGTTGTCGTTGCTGGACGTCTCACTGTGATTGACGTCGAAACCAGCGGCAAGCCGATAACCGAGGAAGTAAGGCTCGGTGAAGTTGATACCGTAGGCGCGCGAGCCTTCCTGACCGCCACCGGCCGAAATACGGATATACTGGCCGCGGCCGAGGAAGTTCTTTTCTTCGACCGAAGCTTCGAGCAACAGACCGTCGCCGCCCGCCGCATAACCGGCACCAATACCGAACGAACCGGTCGACTGATCCTGCACATCGACGACGATGACGACGCGATCAGGCGAACTGCCCGGCTGGGTCGAAATGTTGACTGAGGAGAAGTAGCCGAGCGCTTCAAGACGGCGCTTTGCGCGGGTGATCATCTGCTGATTGAAGGCGTCGCCTTCGCTAAGGTCGAACTCGCGGCGAATAACGTAATCGCGCGTGCGGCTGTTGCCGCGGATTTCGATACGCTCGACATAGGCGCGCTCGCCCTGGTCGACGAGGTATTCGACACCGATCGTATTGTTGTTCAGGTCGCGATTGCCGCGCGGCGTGACGCGCGCGAAGGGATAACCGGCCGAAGCAACCTGATCGGAAATCGCCTCAATGGACTTCTGAACTTCCTTGGCGCTGTAGACTTGGCCTTCGCGGGTTCTGACCAGCCCCTGAAGCTGCTGGGCATCGACACCTTCAACGGTCGACTGAACGCTGACCGCGCCGAAATCATAACGCGGGCCTTCTTCGATGTTGAAGGTCAGCGTGTACTTGTTCGTCGCTTCGTCGAAAGTGGCATCGGAAGAAACGATGCGCATGTCGGCATAACCGCGATTGTAATAGAACTGGCGCAACGCGTCTTCATCAGCGTGTAGCTTGTCTTCGTTGTAGACGTCCTTGCGGGTCAGGAACGAGAGGAAATTCGAACGCTTGGTCTGAATGACCGCGGCGAGACGGCCGGCGCTATAGGCCTGGTTGCCAACGAAATTGATGGCATCGATCTTGGTGCGGTCGCCTTCATTGATGACGAAAGCGAGGTTAACGCGGCCTTCGCCGAGCGGGACGACCTGCGTCGTCACTTCGACTTCGCTGCGGCCGGTAGCGGCATAAGCTTCCTTGATCGCCGCGATATCGGACTGGATCTGCGCATCGCTATAAGGACCAGCGGCACGCGTCTTGACGACGGCTGCCAGCTTGTCGTCCTTGACCTTGCGGTTGCCGTTGAAGACGACCTGATTGACGAGCTGCGCTTCCTGAACGTTGACGACGAGAGTACTGCCGGAAACCGAAATCTTGACATCGGAGAAGTAACCGGTGCCGTAAAGCTGCTTTACGGAGTCGTCGATATCAGTGTTGGAGAAGCTTTTGCCGGGGGTAATGGTGAGGTTCGACCGAACAGCCTCAGCACCGACGCGGCTTGCACCGTGCACGTCGATCCGCTGAATGACGGCAGCTTCCGCAGCCGTAGCCGAAACGAAAGTCAAAGCACCTGCGCCAGAAGCAACAACACTAGCAGACAGCGCAATCGCCGATACTGCGTTCAAAAACTTTGAACCAGCCTTCATTTCACCCATTACCTTTTTTCCCTCGTCTCCGGCCCCAGGGGACACCCCGATTCCGGCCACGTGTGTCGTTTTACCCGCTTTTGACATACAAGCAAGGGAGCTCGTTAATTTCTGTTTACTTCATTTCGAAGCGTGACCCATTCGCCACTACAGCTTTGAAACATCGTAAATAAACAGTAATTTTCCCTATCTTTTACGCGCTAGCCGATGAGCGCGCTAATGTCATTCCAGGTGGCAAAAACCATTAATGTAAGCACCATGGCCAGGCCAATGCGAAACGCAATTTCCTGAGCCGAAGAACCCAGCGGTCTTCCCCTAACCGCTTCCACCGCATAGAACATCAGGTGGCCGCCATCAAGTACCGGAACCGGCATCAAATTCAGCAATCCAATCGAAACTGACAAAACCGCAGCAAGCTGCAGCAACGCGCCTATTCCAAGCGTAGCCATCTGGCCCGAAGCTTGCGCCACGCGGATCGGCCCACCCAATTGATCGGCTTTCATCGATCCGTTGAGCAGATTGCCGATATATTTGAAGGTGCCGGTCACGATATGCCAGGTCTGGGTTACGCCCTCATGCAGCGCTTCCAGCGGCGTAAAGGTTTGCAGGCGGAAGTGGCCGACCTCCTCGTTCGTGACGATCCCGATCAGGCCAACCTCGATCTTGTTGCCGAACTGGTCGGTGATGTCGGTGCGCTGCGGGACCATCGGCAGATCCATCATCTCGCCATTACGCTCAACGGTCACGACGATGTTCTGGTTCGGACGGATGCTGACATAACGCCGCACGTCGTCGAAAGTCTGGACCTTGGTGCCATCGATTGAGACGAGCAGGTCGCCCGGTAGCACGCCAGCTGCCGCTGCAGCGCTGTCCGGCTTCACTTCAGCGACAACAGGATCGGACACCGTGCGGCCGTAGACTGCGAAAAGGACCGTGAAGATGGCAATGGCAAGGATGAAGTTGGCGATCGGGCCGGCTGCGACGGTTGCGGCGCGCTTCCAAAGCTTTGCGCCAGCGAAGGAACGTTCTCGCTCCTCATCCGTCATCGCGGCTAGCCTGTCCGTATCCGGCTTGCTGGACGCATCCTCATCGCCGAAAAAGCGAACATAGCCGCCGAGCGGGATTGCCGATATTTTCCATCGCGTTCCGTGGCGATCGGTGAAACCGGCGATCTCCGGGCCGAAGCCGACGGAAAAGGCGAGGATACGGATACCGCTCCAGCGCCCGACCAGATAATGGCCCATCTCATGCACGAAGACGAGCAGCGACAGCACGATGACGAAGGGGACGATGTAGCCCGTCAAAAAACCGAATATGCCGGTCACCGCTTCCATGACTTCCTTCTTCTATCTGGCCGTAATGATCAAAGGCCGAACAATGCCGCACCGAGCGACGTGGTCCCGCCGCCCTTTATCAGCGAAAAAAGGCCAGCAAGCAAGAACGCCGAAAAACAGGCAAAAATCAGTCCATCGACACGGTCCATGACCCCGCCATGTCCCGGAATAAGGCGGCTGGAGTCCTTCACGCCGAATTTTCGCTTGATAAAACTTTCGAAAAGATCGCCCGACTGGCTGAAAACGGACAGGACGAGCGCGATCACCGCGGCGCGATCCAGGGCTTCCGGCACCAGGAAATGGACAACGGCAGCGCCGGCAACAACGGCTGAAATGGCGCCGCCCACCGCCCCCGACCATGTCTTGCCGGGCGATATGCGCGGAGCAAGTTTTGGACCGCCAAGCGCGCGCCCGACGAAATAGGCCAGAATATCGGTCGCCCAGACCACGGCGAAGATGAAGAGCATCGCATAGAGGCCGAGCGGTTCATCGCCGCGGATCGCGGCAAGCGCCAATCCTGTGCCGCCGGCGTATAAAAGGCCCGGTGCGAACCAGCGGCTGGCGCGATGCAGGAAGATCATGGCGATGCCGAGAGCAGTCAAGGCGATCAGCATTCCCAGGGCATATTCGAATGCGCCCGCCAGAACGAGCAGGGCAAGCAGCACCTCACCCACCCAGCCGAGCATGTTCGTGACCCGGTCGCGTGCGATGCCTGTGATCGTCGACCATTCGTAATAGATCAGAAGCGCAATCGCCGCCGCCACAATGCGGAAGATAAAGCCGCCATACCAGGTGGCGGCAAGAATGATGATCGCGAGAATCAGGCCTGAAACGATACGGAGCTTCAGTTCCTGCTTCATCATCAAGTGTTCACTGCTGCGGCCTGCGCGGAAAGACCGCCGAAGCGGCGGTCGCGCGAGGCAAACTTCTCAAGCGCCGAAAGGAAAAGCTCGCGGCTAAAATCGGGCCAATATTCCGGCAGGAAGACGAATTCCGAGTAAGCAGCCTGCCAAAGCAGGAAGTTGGAGAGCCGCTCTTCGCCGCTCGTGCGGATGATGAGATCAGGATCGGGGATGCCGGCGGTATCTAGCCGGGCATCGATCAGCGCAGCGGTGATATCCTGCGACCTGAGACGCCCCTCCTCCACATCCTTGGCGAGGCTCATCATGGCACGAGCGATCTCGTCGCGAGAACCATAGTTGAAGGCGATGACGAGTGTCAGCGCCGTATTGGCCTTGGTCGTCTCCTCGGCTTCCAGCAGAAGCTTGAGGATATCGCTGCGCAGATTGACGCGATCGCCGATCACCCTGATGCGCACGTTCTGCCGATGAAGCTCGGCGAGATCGCTGCGGATGAAGGCCTTCAGCAGGCCGAGGAGATCGGTTACCTCGGCCTCCGGGCGACGCCAGTTTTCCGAGGAGAAGGCAAAGAGCGTCAGGTATTTGATGCCAAGATCGCCGGCAGTGCGCACGGTCTGGCGAACGGTCTCGACCGCCCTGCGGTGTCCCATCGTCCGCGGCAGGCCGCGCTGCTTTGCCCAACGACCGTTGCCATCCATGATGATCGCGACGTGTTCTGGCGCAGTCAAAAATGAAGTTTCCGACATTTTCCGTCCGGTCTTTCTTGGCGAGGACGCAAGTATACTAGACCTGCATGATTTCCTTTTCTTTCTCGCCAAGCAAGCGGTCGATTTCCAAAATCGTCTCGTCCGTCATTTTCTGAACGCGTTCCGACTGTGCCCGGCTTTCGTCCTGGCCGATTACGCCATCCTTTTCGGCTTTCTTAAGGCCGTCCATGCCGTCGCGGCGAACATGGCGAATCGCAACCTTGCTCTTTTCGGCATAGTCATGGGCGACCTTGACCAGAGACTTGCGGCGCTCTTCGTTGAGCTCCGGCAGCGGTATGCGAAGGTTCTGGCCGTCGACGATCGGGTTCAGGCCGAGATTCGATTCGCGAATCGAACGGTCCACGGCGCCAACCATGCTCTTGTCCCAGACGGACACCGTCAACATGCGCGGCTCCGGCACGGTGATGTTGGCGACCTGGTTCAGCGGCATGCGCGAACCATAGGCTTCCACCGTCACCGGATCGAGAATGTTGGCCGAAGCGCGGCCCGTACGCAGCGATGCAATGTCGCTCTTGAACGCGGAAACAGCGCCGTCCATGCGGCGCTTCAGTTCCTTGATGTCGATACCTTCACTCATACCTATTCTCCTGTCTCAGAAGATTTGCGCCGGCAACGGCGCAGCTCCCTATCAGTTGTCGGATACGATGGTCTTGAGACCACCACCCGTCAAGATTTCAGCGAAACGTCCCTTCTCGTGAATCGAGAAAACAACGATCGGAATGGAATTCTCGCGCGCGAGCGCAACAGCGGCCACATCCATGACCGCAAGGCCCCGGTCGAGAACCTCCTTGTGTGTCAAATGGTCGAAACGCGTCGCTTCCGGATCCTTCTTCGGATCGGCGGTGTAGATACCGTCGACCTGCGTGCCCTTGAAGATTGCCTCGGCGCCCATTTCGGCGGCGCGCAGTGCTGCAGCAGAATCAGTGGTGAAGAAAGGATTGCCCGTGCCGCCGGCGAAAATCACCACCCTGCCGAGCGACAGGTGATACAACGTGGCGCGCTGCGAGAAGCTTTCGCAGATTTCCGGCATGGAGATTGCCGACAGAACCACGGTATCGATGTTCAGCTTGCGCAGCGAGGTCGCGAGCGCCAGCGCATTGATGACCGTGCCGAGCATGCCCATGTGGTCGCCGGTGACGCGGTCGCCACCCTTGGACGCCACGGCCACGCCGCGGAAGATGTTACCGCCGCCGATAACGACGCCGACTTCGACGCCCATCTGCCTTGCATCGGCAATGTCGGACGCGATGCGGTCTGCCACCGCAACGTCGATACCGAAGCCCTGGGCACCCATCATGGCTTCCCCGGAAGCCTTGAGTAGAACACGTTTGTAGATTGGTTCCGACGTCATGTTGGCTCCTCGTATATTGCCGCAATTGCCCGATACACGAAGGGCACCGCGTTGTCACGCGATGCCCTTCGGTTTTCCCAAATATGGCTGAAAGATCAGCCCTTGGCGACAGCAGCGACTTCAGCTGCGAAGTCGGTCTCTTCCTTCTCGACGCCTTCGCCGAGGAGCAGACGGGCCATGCCGACGACTTCGATCGCAGCGCCGGCTTCCTTTTCGGCTGCCTTGACCGCAGCGCCGACCGTCAGTTCCGGGTTGATGACGAAAGACTGCGAGAGAAGGGCTACTTCTTCGAAGAACTTGCGCATGCGGCCTTCGACCATCTTTTCGATGATGGCTTCCGGCTTGCCGGATTCGCGGGACTGCTCGATGAAGACGTTGCGTTCGCGTTCGGCGACTGCGGCATCGACTTCTTCGGCACGGATCGCCAGCGGGTTGGTCGCGGCAATGTGCATGGCAACCTGACGGCCGATCGAGGACAGAACGGCCTTGTCGCCCACCGACTTCAGCGCGACGAGAACGCCGAGCTTGCCGATGCCGTCGCCGGCAGCATTGTGGATGTAAGTCGCGACGACGCCGTGCTCGACTTCCAGCTTGGCTGCACGACGAAGCGTCATGTTCTCGCCGATGGTTGCGATCGCTTCCTTGACGGTGTCGGCGACCGGCTTGCCGGATGCCGGATAGGTCGCAGCCGAAATGGCTTCGACGGTGCCGTTGGTGGAGAGCGCAACTTCAGCGATGCCGCGTGCGAGATCCTGGAAGGCATCGTTACGGGCGACGAAGTCGGTTTCGGAATTGAGCTCGATGACGACAGCCTTGTGACCGGCGCCGGCGATGGCGACCAGGCCTTCAGCAGCGGCGCGGCCGGACTTCTTGTCGGCCTTGGAGATGCCCTTGGCGCGCAGCCAGTCGATCGCGGCTTCGATGTCGCCGTTGGTCTCGGTCAGCGCCTTCTTGCAGTCCATCATGCCTGCGCCGGACTTTTCGCGCAGTTCCTTCACCAGTGCAGCCGTAATCTCGGTCATAAGCTTCCTCTTGTCGGTTTATTCGGTGGCCCGCAGAACGCGGTGCGGCACCGGATTGAGGCACGAAATGTACCTGTATGTATGACAGCGTTATGAAGACGCGCCATACAGAATTCATGGAGGCAAAAGCAATCACAGCTTCCGCCTGAAACGGGCAAGGCCGCCGAACTTCTGAGAGTCGCGAGCGGCCTTTCCCAATCTTTGCAAGCTTGGGCGGAGTTTTGCTCCACCCGCTTTTATCAGGCTTCGCTCGCCTCATCGAGCGCCGGCTCGAACGGAACTTCGGTCGAAGCGCCGAGGTCGCGGCCCGATCCGCTCTGCTGACGGGCGATACCATCGATCGCAGCGCGAGCGATCAGGTCGCAGTAGAGAGCGATGGCGCGCGAGGCGTCGTCGTTGCCCGGGATCGGATAGTCGATCAGGTCCGGATCGCAGTTCGAGTCGATGATGGCGACGACCGGGATGCCGAGACGCTTGGCTTCGTCGATCGCGATCTTTTCCTTGTTGGTGTCGATGATGAACATCAGGTCCGGCGTGCCGCCCATGTCCTTGATACCGCCGAGGGCCTTGTCGAGCTTTTCGCGCTCGCGCTCGAGGTTCAGGCGCTCCTTCTTGGAGTAGCCGGACTGCTCGGAAGACAGAATTTCGTCGAGCTTGCGCAGGCGCTGGATCGAGTTGGAGATCGTCTTCCAGTTCGTCATCATGCCGCCGAGCCAACGCGAGTTGACGTAGTACTGGGCAGAACGCTTGGCCGAGTCAGCGATCAGCTCGGAAGCCTGACGCTTGGTGCCGACGAAGAGAACGCGGCCGCCACGAGCAACGGTGTCGGACACGACCTGCAGGGCGCGCGACAGCATCGGAACGGTCTGAGCCAGGTCGATGATGTGGATGTTGTTACGATCGCCGAAAATGTACGGCTTCATCTTCGGGTTCCAGCGGTGAGTCTGGTGACCGAAGTGGACGCCTGCTTCGAGAAGCTGGCGCATAGAAAAATCAGGCAATGCCATGCCTTTTACTCCTTTGCCGGTTGAACCTCCGCAAGGCGAACAGCATCCTCTTCGAAGATGCCACCGGGCGGAAAAGCCGGATTTCTCCCGGACGATCCCATGCCTTACGTGTGGAATGCGCGTGGCCTTACATCCGATTTGCCGCAGAAGCAAGGCTCGTGCCAAAAAAATTGACGAGAACGGACGAATGAGCCGCGCCGTCAATATATACGCGTCGCCGGCTCAGCTTGCCAGCATGTTCAGCAGCGAGAGCATGACGCCGGCATCCGGGATCGGCAACACGCCATCGATCTCCGCCGGCAGCAGACCGGCGACGGGACCTTTAGTATCGCCGGTCGCCGTGCCGAGCGGCCCGCGAAAACCATGTTTGGCCCAGGCAAGCTCCTGCAGCTTTGAGCTCGTCAGCACGTCGACCAGACGTTCGGCCGTTTCGTCCACCACGATCAGCGGATGGGCCGAATAGACGGACGGGCGCGGATAGAGGACGACGGGCTTGGCGCCCTGCCCCGACTGGATGCGGTTCCATCGGTCGGCATCGGCAAGCGCCCATTCGACGAGTTGATTCTCGTAACCGACTATCATCGGTTCGCCGCCGAGGCCGCCTGCCAGATACTGATCGAACAGCTTGCCCGACGACGGCGACTTGAAACCCATATTGCGGAAGATCGACTGCACCTTGCCGCCATATTGGGCGAGGTCGTCTGATGTCGCGACATTGCCGCTGAAGAGGCTGAGCGCGAGGCCCGAAAACATGAAGCCCGAATTCGACCGGTTCGGATCGGTCGAGACGATACGAGCGCGACCGTAGAGCGCATTGACGCCAAATTTCGACCAGTCCGTCCGGCAAGGATGGCGTCGAGCAAGGCCTTCAGGTCGAGCTGGTGATGGCCGTCGATCACCGTCACGAGGCCTGATTTGATCAACCCGTCCACAACAGGCTGCCACGTATACACGACAACGGGCGTATTGAGCATGACCCGGTCATCGCGGATCTTCACGCCGCTCTGGCGGGCAATATCCACCATGATGGAGGAGGACGGCCAGAGAAATTGCGGGCTCTGCGAAAGCAAGGCCTGTTCGCGCACCATCTCGACGGAGCCAGCGACGCGACTGTCGATCGAAAGGCCATAGCCCTTGATAGCGTCGACGACATCGGGATCGGCAAGGAAAGCCTCTTTTTCGCCGCCGATGAAGCCGAACAGCTTTGTGCGCGTACCCAGCAGGCCCTGCAGTTCCGGCCTGTCGCGGACGGCGAAATAGCCGCCCGTGCCGGCAATACCGGTGGCGAGCAGTCCAACTCCAAAGGCGCGGCGGGAAAGGGCCATCAGCGTCCGAGATCCTCTTTGAGCGATGCCTGGATGAGGCGCAGGTCGGTATCGAGCGTGCCAAGCTCAGCATCGACAAGGCCATCGGCATAGTGAACGAAGGCATCCTCGAGCTTCACCAGCACGGCGCGAACATCCTCCAACTGCCTGATGTCAGGGGCGCGTTTCGCCTCGATCACCGCAAAGCTCTCGGCGACTTCAGCCGCACGCGGCAGATAGTAGCTGAGGAAGCGGCGTACGGAATTGGCACTTTCCGGCCTCGCCTCCACCTTGCGGAAGACATCGGCGGCGATTTCCACTAGGTGGCGCACGCGCGCTGCCGTCTGCTTGTCAGTGATATCGTCCGCGGTCGTTTCCAGCCTTTGTGCGGCGGGCACAGCCCCTTCCAGCAATTCTCTCGCGAAGGCAACGCGACCGCGGCCGATCATCTTGATATCGAGACCTTCGAAAAGCCTGCGTGGCGCCAGCAGGAAAACGAGGCCGGCAAAAACCAGAAGGCCGATAACGGCGGCAATCCAGAACGGCATGCCGGCAGCAAAAGCCAGAACGGGGACGAGAATGGCCGTCACCACTCCCGCCACGATCCAGTTGCCGTCATTGCCGAGCCAGTTACCCATGCCGGTCCTAGTTATAACCGCGGGCGGTGCGGAACGCTGCCGCAAGGTCCGAGCGACCGTCGAAGACGCGGGCCGCTGTCGCCGCCGCCAGACTGTCCAGCTGGGTCTTGTCCGCATCGCCGAAGGTAATGCCGAAGATCGGCACGCGTGGTTCCATAGCGTTCCAATCGCTCATGAAGGCCGCACTTTGGTCATCGGATCTGCCGTCGGTCATGATGATGATCGCCGGCAGATAATTAGACAGATCAGCCGTTTTTGCCATCTGCTGGAGCGCCCTTTCGGCGCAGGCATACATATTGGTGCCGCCGCCGGCATGCTGGCCGGACACTGCGTTGAGAAGCCCCTGCTGCTCCATCGCATCACCCGAAGCCGAAAAGATATCGCGGACATTGGCATCGAAGGGAATGACGAAGATGTGGTCGGCCGGCGACCATTGCACCAGCACCTTGCTTGCTTCCTCGGGCGTGAAGAGGAAACGCATCGCCTGCTGCAGACTGTTCTCGCCGTCCCCCTGCATGGAGCCCGAAAAATCGAGGCAGAGCGCCGTCAGTGACGGTTTGCGAAGTGCCGCCTGATAGAGCGTGAGTGCCTGACGGATTACCGTTGGTTCCGGCATGCGGATCGCGGTCACCAGTTTGGCCGGATCGAAATTCCAGCTCGGCTCCGGTTCAGCAGTGACGCCGCCGAGCGGCAGGCGGCGACCGGTTTCGGCAATCTTCTTCTGAACATCGGGCGAGCGCAGATAGGCGAGCAAGTCCTTGAAGAAGGTCTGGACCTCAGGACCGCGGCCATGATCGACAAAGCCGATTGGTGAATCCGCCATCGCCACGCCATCGGCGGGATAGATGGCGTAAAGCGGCTCCTTGCCCATACCCGTGAGCTTGTCGTTGGTTTCCTTGATGACCGCCTCATAATTCCACATGGCATCGTAGGTCGTGCCGTTGCTGGCGGAATCCGTATAGAGGTCGGCGAGCCAGCCCGAAGAGCCGGAGGAGCGCGCGACACCGGCAAGCAGGCTTCGAACGGTGTCCTGAACCGTCTTGTCGTCAAGATCGCCGGGTTCGATCACCGGCTTGTTGCCGAGCGCACTGGAGAGCATGGAGAGATAGGCGCTGGCACCGGAGTTCGACTGGGTAGCCGATGTCATCAGAAACTTCATCGAGCCGCTTTTCACGGCCGCCAGGATATCCTTCATGAAAACATCCTTGCCGACCCAGCCGAACTGCTCGGCCTTCGACTTGCGCACGCCGAGGATGACGGGCGTCTGCGCTACAGACGTCAGGTCCTTGACCCTGCGTTTGGTATCGAACATGTCGACCCAGACGCTGGAGGCCGGCCAGACGGCGTCCTGCTCGACACCCTGATCGCTTTGCAGCGCGAGGCCGATATCGAGCGTGCCTTCATATTTGAAGGAGCAGGTCGCGTGCTTCTCCTTACAGAACTCCTCGATGATCGGCTGCAAGACGGTGTTTTCCGAGCCGGAAACGACCGAGAAATTCGGACCGCCGCTGAAAGCATCACAGCCTGCCAACGCAGCGAGACCAGATAGCGCCAGTGCGCAGAGGAATGATCGGATCATGGTTTTGCCGGTCACGCCTGGGTCATCGCCTTCTTGAGGTCGATCGTCAGCTGTTCCATCTGCTGCTCGGCCTGGGCGCGCTTCTTGCGGCCCTCCTCCTGCACGCGCAGCACGCCGGTGACGGTGTCGATCAGATCCTGATTGGCCTTGGCAAGCGTCTCCATATCAACGATGCCGCGCTGCGACTGCTGCTCGATGGCAATCGCCTGATCCTTCATCATTTCCGAGGCCTGGCGGATCATGTCATTGGTGGCGTCGGTCACCGTCTTCTGCAGGTCGAGGGCCGATTTCTGCTGGGTAAGACCGAGAAGGATGACCATCTTCTGCTTCCACGCAGGGACCGTCAGCGCCGAGGTCGCCTGCAGATTCTCGATCAATGTTTCGTCGCCGGCCTGGACGATGCGGATCTGCGGAAGCTGCTGGATGCCGAGTTGGCGGGCCTGCTGCAGATAGAAGATACGCTTTTCCAGCCGGTCGAGCGCCTGGAGACTGTCCTGATAGGTCTGGGCTTCCAGCATGCCGCCGCCGGGGCCGGAGACCGCGGCGTCGGCGGCGCTCTTCAGCTTCGGCAGCTCGAGCGAGCGGAAATGCTCGGCGAAGTTCTTGCCTGCCTGCACATAGGCATCGAGCCTTACGATCGACTGTTTCGTCTCTTCATGCAGATCGTCGAGCAGGGCGATGTCGCGGCGCAGCGTATCCTTGTGGCGGTCGAGCTCCAGGCCGATGCGGTCGATCTGGCCAGCTACGTCTTCGAACTCCTCCTTGAAGCGTTCGAGACGCGCCTTGGCGGAGAGGAACATGCGGCTCAGGAAACCCTTGTCCTTGAGGGACGCTGGATCGAGGCTCTTCGATTTCAGGATGATGTCGGTCAAAAGCCTGCCGACATCGCCGAGATCCTTGTTGCGCACCTCGCGCAGGATCCTGTCGGCATAGTCACTGACGGCCTGCTGCGCGCGGTCGCCGTAGACGGAAATTCCGGCGCGGTCCGCAATACTGATGGTGTCGGTAATGCGGGCGACTTCGGAGAGATCGGCAGCAACGGGCGGCAGGGCGGCATTCTGAACAGTTGCGAGATCGGTGTCGGCCATTCGGGTCGTCTTTCTCGGCTTGTGGTGCAATTGGTCTTACGAATTGCAAACCCATTTTAGCGGCAAATGGATCATCCACTTTCGAGGCTGGGAAACTCGGCATCCACGCAATACCGGCTCCGCAACGACTCATTTGCGAGCTCACAGTTTAGCGGCACTAGAAATAAGCTTTTATGACAGTCGCTTAAGCTTGCGGCGAATGCCGCCTTACTGGCAGACCGGCGCGGCCTTCTTGTCAAGAAGCTCGAGCTTGGCAAGCTTACCGGTCAGCACGAAATCGCCGTAGTCCATCGTCAAATCCCGCGTAATGCCATTCTCATAGAGCTTGAACGACATGCGGTAGACCGGCAGGGTGTCGGATTTGGCATTCTCGTTGAAATAGGAGATCGTCACCGGCCAGAAGGCGGCCTTGGCGAACTGGCCGGCATTGCCGGCATCTGCCTCATCCGTGACCGGAGTCTCTTGCTTGCCCACGATCGTCGTTGTCACCAAGGATTTGTCGCCATCGTCGGAACCGTCGAAGACGCGGGCCTCGAAGAAGCGCTTGCCATCCTTGGCGTTCTTGATGACGTCGAGCATGTGCTCGGTCGGAAAGCGGCTTTCCTCGAGCTGGAGTTCACGGCTTGCCGGCTGCGTGAGGTCTACCTTCACGCCTTCCGGCTTATCCTGAGCCGCACCGTTGACTTCCTTGTCGAGCTGGTCGTCGGTGAAAGACTTTGTATCGAAGGTGAACTTGCCATCCTTCAGGCTCTCGAACGTCTTGGTCTGCTGGTCGCTGACGCGCACGTTGTCGCCGGTATCGATCTGGGTGACGAAGCGGAAATTGGTGGTAAAGCCTTCGCAGTAATTGCCGTCGAACTCATAGACCATGCGGCCATACATGGAGGCGATGCCGGAGCGCTCCGAAGCGTCCTTCAGTTCCAGGTCGTAAACGGCGCGGTGAGCGACGAGCCCGGTCGCGATCGCAGCGCTCGTCGCCGGCGCGGCCGCCGAACCATTGGCGGAGACGCTCGCGAGGAGAAGAGCGGCAAGTGACGATCGGAACATTCATTAACTCCTATTGGACTCGTCCGCGATGTTATAAGAACCGTTTCGGCCAAATCGAGGCGGCCAAATCGAGGCTCGAAACTGTCACATTAAAGATTCTAGTCTTGATGCATAATTTTTGAAGCATTGACAACAAAAGCGGAGACGAAAATGTCCGATCAAATCGCAACGCGCCTGTCGGAAATGGGGATAACCTTGCCCGAAGCCGCAGCACCTGCCGCCAATTATGTCCCCTATGTCGTCAGCGGCAATCTTCTCACTATTTCCGGTCAATTGCCGCTCGAAGGCGGCAAGGTCGCCGTGACGGGACATCTCGGCAAAGATGTCGATGTTGCCACGGGCCAGCGCGCCGCAGAGCTTTGCGCCATCAACATTCTTGCGCAGGCGAAGACAGCCCTTGGCGGCGATCTCAGCCGCATCCGCCGCGTCATCAAGCTCAACGGCTTCGTTGCGTCAGCACCTGATTTTGTCGAGCAGCACCTCGTCATCAACGGCGCTTCGAACCTGATCGCCGGCGTGCTCGGCGAAGCCGGCAAACATGCCCGCGCTGCCGTCGGTATGGCAGCCCTGCCGCTCAATGCAGCAGTCGAAATCGATGCTATCATGGAAATCGCATAATGACGAATGCCGCCTGGATCAAAGAGCTGCCGGTTGCGCATCGCGGCTACCACGACCTCAACAATGCCATCTGGGAAAACACGCTCTCGGCTTTTTCGCGGGCGGTCGAAGCGGGCTTTGCCATCGAATGCGACCTGCACTATGCCTCTGATGGCGTGCCGGTCATCTTCCATGATGAAGATCTGGAACGTCTCTGCAACCTCAAGGGCGACGTGCGGGAACGGACCTCCCAGGAACTCGGGCTGATCGCCGTCGGCGGCACGAAGGACAAGGTGCCGACGCTGAAGCAGCTTCTCGCGCTCGTGCAGGGCAAGGTGCCGCTGGTGCTGGAACTCAAGGGCCGCGAAGCCGACGACGAGGGCTTTGCCGAAGCCGTTCTCGACGTGCTCGAGGGCTATGAAGGCAAGGTCGCGCTGATGAGCTTCGACCATTGGCTGCTGAAAGATCTCAAGGAGCTCAACGCGCCCTACCCGATCGGGCTGACGGCCAACGGCAATACGCCGGAGGAATATGCAGAGCATGAAAAAGCGATGGGACTCGGCCTCGATTTCATCTCCTATTATTATGCCGACCTGCCGAATCCGTTCATCGCCGGCCAGCGCGACAAGGGCATTCCGGTCATCACCTGGACGGTGCGTGATGAACAGGCTCGCAAGCAGACTTTCGAGAATGCCGATCAAATGACTTTCGAGGGCTTCGATCCGCGCGCGGCGGTTTGACGCTCGCTTTTTCGACAAGATCGTGCGCAGACTGGGAGGGAGCCCGCTCCCTCCCCTAACGGCTTCGCATTTGCTTCATGACAGACGAATCGTCAGACGAACTTTCCATCCGCATCGAGCGATCATTCACCGCGATTTCCCCCGAACGCTGGTCCAGGCTTTCGGGAGCATCAAAGACGTGCGACAGCGTCACTTATAATCCCTTCGTCTCGCACGCCTTTCTCTCGTCGCTGGAAGAATCCGGCTCGGCCACCGCTCAGACCGGCTGGCTTGGCCATCACATGCTTCTGGAGACGGACAAGGGTGAACTGGTCGGCGCCTTGCCCGGCTACCTCAAGAACCACAGCCAGGGCGAATATGTCTTCGATCATGGCTGGGCAGACGCTTTTGAACGGGCCGGCGGCAGCTATTATCCGAAGCTGCAATGCTCGATCCCGTTTACGCCCGCGACCGGCCCGCGCCTGCTCGTGGCCCAAGGGTTTGCAAGACTGCCAATTCAGAATGCGATGGCGGAAAGCCTCAAAGAGGTCGTCCGCCGCCTCGATATTTCCTCGGCCCATATCACTTTTGTGCCCGAGGACGAGATGCCGGTCTTCGAGACCGACGGCTACCTGCACCGCACCGACAAGCAGTTTCATTTCATCAATGAAGGTTATGCCAATCACGACGCGTTCCTGGAAACGCTTGCCTCCCGCAAGCGCAAGGCACTACGCAAGGAGCGTCGGACGGCGGTTGAGAACGGCATCACCATTGACTGGCTGACCGGCAAGGACCTGACCGAAAAAACCTGGGACCAGTTCTTCGCCTTCTACATGGATACGGGCGGGCGCAAATGGGGCCGGCCTTATCTGACGCGCAAATTCTACTCGCTGATCGGCGAGCGCATGGCCGACGACATCCTGCTGGTCATGGCAAAACGCGACGGCCGTTATATAGCGGGTGCCATCAACTTCATCGGCGGCGATACGCTCTACGGGCGGCACTGGGGCTGCATCGAGGATCACCCCTTCCTGCATTTCGAGGTCTGCTACCATCAGGCCATCGATTTTGCGCTCGAAAAAGGCCTCAAGAAAGTGGAGGCCGGAGCGCAGGGCGAACATAAGCTTGCGCGCGGTTACCTGCCGGTGACAACGCATTCGGCGCACTATATCGCCCATGCGGGATTGCGGCGCGCCGTTGCCGACTATCTCGAGCGCGAGCGGGAGGATGTCGAATATATGAATGAGATGCTTGCTGAACACACTCCCTTCCGCAAAGGCGAACGGCTGCAGGAGGATTGACGCGCTTGGCTCCAGCGCGCTACGCGATCAAGGGAAACACGAGGAGATTTCGCCATGACCAGCGCCGCCTATGACGACAACAATATCTTCGCCAAGATCCTGCGCGGCGAGATCCCGTCGCATCGCGTCTACGAGGACGACAAGACCGTTGTCTTCATGGATGTGATGCCGCAGGCGCCGGGTCATGTTCTGGTGCTGCCGAAGGCACCTTCCCGCAATATCTTCGATGCCGATCCCGCCTCCCTTTCCCATACAATCACCGTCGTCCAAAAGGTCGCCAATGCGGTCAAGGAAGCCTTCGACGCAGATGGCGTGTTCATCGCCCAGTTCAACGAGCCGGCGGCAGGTCAGACCGTTTTCCATCTGCATTTCCATGTCATCCCGCGGCATCAGGGAGTGGCACTCAAGCCGCATTCCGGCAAGATGGAAGACGGTGCGGTGCTCGCGGCCAACGCAGAGAAGATCAAGGCGGAACTCGCGTAACGGAAACACCGCTTTATTTTCCAGAATACTAAATTACTTCATCGATTTAGGAGGAAATCATGATCCGCCACACCGTCGCATTCCGCCTGAAGCACGCTGCAGGCTCTGCCGAGGAAGAGGCTTTTCTCGATGAGGCGCTGACGCTCAAGCAGATCCCAAGCGTCAGAAATTTCGAGCAACTTCGCCAGACGAGCCCGAAGAACGATTTCACTTTCGGCTTCTCAATGGAGTTCGACGATCAGGCCGGTTACGACGCCTACAACATCCACCCGCTGCATGTCGCCTTCGTGCGCGACCGCTGGGTACCCGAAGTCGCTGATTTCCTCGAGATCGACTACACCAAGCTCTAATATTCGGTAACAAACAAAAAGGCCGCTTTTCAGCGGCCTTTTTATGTGTCTCACTCGAAGCTTACTTCTTGCGTGGAACCTTCGGAACCGTCGAGCCCTTCTTGGGGGCGTCGCGGACTTCAGGTTCAGGCTGTGGCACAGTCTTGGCCTTCGTCTTCTTGACCGGCTTGGTCTTCAGCTCGCCGTCATCCTCAGCGACCGCTCCCGGATGAACCAGCTCGGCTTCCGGCTTCGGCTTGATAGGGGCCGTTTCCGGGATAGCTTCCAGAATGAGGCCGGGCTTTCCGTCCTCCTTCGGGCCGACAGTGACGTTGACGACGCCGCCCTTTTTCAGCTTGCCGAAGAGGATTTCGTTCGCCAGCGGCTTCTTGATGTTTTCCTGGATCACACGGGACAGCGGGCGGGCACCCATCTTCTCGTCGTAACCCTTTTCGGACAACCAGGCGATCGCATCCTCGTGCAGGTCGAAGGTGACGTTGCGTTCGGACAGCTGAGCTTCCAGCTGCATGATGAACTTCTGCACGACCTTGTGGATGACAGCCGTCGGCAGTGCCGCGAACGGAATGATCGCGTCGAGACGGTTGCGGAATTCCGGCGTGAACAGGCGGGTCAGCGCCTCTTCGTCTTCACCGGTGCGCTTGGACGAACCGAAGCCGATCGCGGCCTTGGCCATTTCCGAAGCACCCGCATTGGTCGTCATGATCAGGATGACGTTGCGGAAGTCGATCTTCTTGCCGTTGTGGTCGGTCAGCGTGCCGTGGTCCATGACCTGCAGCAGGATATTGTAGATATCCGGATGCGCCTTCTCGATTTCGTCGAGCAGGACCACGCAATGCGGATGCTGGTCGACGCCATCGGTCAAGAGGCCGCCCTGGTCGAAGCCGACATAGCCGGGAGGTGCACCGAGCAGACGGGAAACCGTATGCCGCTCCATGTATTCCGACATATCGAAGCGCAGAATCTCGACACCCAGCGAGGCAGCAAGCTGCTTGGCGACTTCCGTCTTGCCGACGCCGGTAGGGCCGGAGAAGACATAGGCGCCGATCGGCTTGTTCGGCTCGCGGAGGCCCGCGCGTGCCAGCTTGATCGAGGTGGACAGGGCTTCGATCGCCACATCCTGACCATAGACGACCGAGCGCAGCTCCTGCTCGAGATTGGCAAGAACGGCTTCGTCGTCCTTCGAGACGGTTTTCGCCGGGATGCGCGCCATCGTCGCAATCGTCGCTTCGATCTCCTTTTCGGTGATCAACTTGCGGCGCCTGGACGGCGGGAGCAGCATCTGGGCCGCACCGGTCTCATCGATGACGTCGATCGCCTTATCCGGCAGCTTGCGGTCCGAGATATAACGAGCCGAGAGCTCGACAGCGGTCTTGATCGCCTCGTTCGAGTAGCGCAGGTGGTGGTATTCTTCGAAATAGGGCTTCAGGCCCTTCATGATCTCGATCGCATCATCGATCGACGGCTCATTGACATCGATCTTCTGGAAGCGGCGGACCAGAGCCCGATCCTTTTCGAAGAACTGGCGGTATTCCTTGTAGGTGGTCGAACCGATGCAGCGGATCGCGCCCGAAGACAGAGCCGGCTTCAACAGGTTCGAGGCATCCATTGCTCCGCCCGACGTTGCACCCGCACCGATGACGGTGTGGATTTCGTCGATGAAGAGCACGGCACCCGGATATTCTTCCAGTTCCTTGACGACCTGCTTGAGGCGCTCTTCGAAGTCACCGCGATACCGCGTGCCGGCGAGCAGCGTGCCCATATCCAGCGAAAAGATCGTGGCATCGGCCAGAGCTTCCGGAACCTTGCCTTCGACGATGCGCTTGGCAAGGCCTTCGGCAATAGCAGTTTTACCGACGCCGGGGTCACCGACATAGAGCGGGTTATTCTTGGAGCGGCGGCACAGTATCTGGATGGTCCGGTTCACCTCGGCGTTACGGCCGATCAACGGGTCAATCTTGCCGCCCTTGGCCTTCTCGTTCAGGTTCACACAGTAAGCCTTCAGCGCATCCTGCTGCTTCTTCGGCCCACCCTCTTCCTCGTTGCCGCCGCGTGCGGTCGGCTTGGATTCGGACTCTTCTTCGGCACCACGCGGCGGACGGCTTTCGGAAGCACCGGGGCGCTTACCGATACCGTGGGAAATATAATTGACGGCGTCGTAGCGGGTCATTTCCTGCTCCTGCAGGAAATAGGCAGCATGGCTCTCGCGCTCAGCAAAGATCGCGACGAGCACGTTGGCACCGGTCACTTCCTCGCGGCCGGAAGACTGGACATGGATCACCGCGCGCTGAATGACGCGCTGGAAACCCGACGTCGGCTTGGAGTCCTCGTCATAACCGGTGACCAGGTTGGAGAGTTCGTTATCGACATATTCCAGGAGCGTTTTGCGAAGCGCGTCGAGGTCGACATTGCAGGCACCCATGACCGCAGCCGCATCGGCATCGTCGATCAGGGCGAGCAGCAGATGCTCGAGCGTCGCATATTCATGGTGCCGCTCGTTGGCAAAGGTCAGTGCCTGATGGAGCGCCTTCTCAAGACTAGGCGAAAATGTTGGCACGTTCAGTTCCTCACTTCTTTTCCATGACGCATTGCAGCGGATGCTGATGCTGCCGGGCAAAGTCCATCACCTGGCTCACCTTGGTCTCCGCTACCTCGTATGTGAATATTCCGCATTCGCCGACGCCGTGGTTATGGACATGCAGCATGATGCGGGTGGCACTTTCCCGATCCTTCTGAAAAAAACGCTCCAGGATGTGAATGACGAATTCCATTGGGGTGTAGTCGTCGTTCAAAAGCAGTACGCGATAGAGATTAGGTTTCTTGGTCTTCGGCTTGGTGCGCGTGATGACCGAGGTTCGATTTCCGTTGTCCCCGTTCCTTTCGCTGTCGTTCTGCATCCGGATCGGTCTGGCGATCATTGTCATTCATTCCTCAATCAATCCGGCAGGGAGCATGGGAGGGGTGCTTTCCCGACGAATATCTGAAACCCTAAGGTAGTTCATAATAGAGCGATTTTAAGCCCCTTGTTTCCGACTGCAATCACAATTCCGCAGGACTTGACGCAAAGGCCAAAAAAGTCTGCGTAAAAACCAGGGCAGGCTTCGGGAAACAAAAAAGACCGGCCGCAGATGCGGTGCCGGTCTTTGATTTTCAATAGGCGGCGCGCAACGCGCCACAAGATTTATGCGGCTGCGGGGGCTACCGGGGTCGCTTTCGAGACCTTGGCAGCAGCAGCAGCCATCGGTGCTTCATAAGGCTTATAAGCATTTTTGGCGAGGTCAGCATACATTTCGCCGAGCTTGGTCGCTTCGGAAACGAAAGCCTCATAGGAAGACTTCGCATAATTGGTCTGCAGTTCGAAGGCCGCCTCGAAGCTCTTTAAGCCTGACAGCGTCTCGAAATGGGTGACGGCATCCTGGAAGGACTTCTTGGAATATTCGGCCGCCTCAGAGGCGATCGCCTGAAAACCCTTGGCAGTATCGGAATAGCTCTTGAGCATCGAATCTACGGCTTCCTTGCTCTTCCGGTTCGCATCATCGAAATTAAACATGACCATCCTCCAATTGGCTGTTGCAGGCAGAGGGTAGCTGCAATGCACAAAGAGTCAAGTAGTCTTGTGCGCTGCAAAACATCCATTGGTTGTAGTCGTTAGCGACATTAAAGACCGGATTTTTGGGCACGTTCGTCTTTCATTGATTTTGCTAATATATATCAGGCGACTGCAACCGCAGGGTTATCATAAATTTTGGCGAACCCGCGTATTTGGCGACCTGCGCAAACAAAAAAGCCATGCATCGGCTGGCGATGCACGGCTTTTGATCGAAGTGACGACCGATCAGAGATCGACGTCGAGAATTGCCATCGAGAAATTGTAGGAACGGTCACCGTCCTCGTCATCGATGTAGATGACACCCAGAAATTCTTCGCCAATGTAAACTTCCGCGGAGTCGTTCTTGCGCGGGCGCGCCTTCACCACGATCTGCGGGTTCAGCGTGCGTTTGAAATAGGCGTCGAGCTTCTTGATTTCTTCAGGCTTCACTCTTTTGATCTCCGTAAGCGATCTCGGTTGGCCGCTTCTTGCACAGGTCAAGCGGCGCTGTAAAGGTCGCGGGCTCGAGTTAGCAACGACTGTCTCCAACGGGATCTAGGCGTTTTTCCGCATTTTTCCAATGAAGGCTCAGATATCGGCGCCGATAACCTGATCCATTACGCGGGCAGGCTCGGAACAGCCCGCTTCACCGACGACCTTGGCGGGCACGCCTGCCACCGTGGTCTTTGGCGGCACTGCTTTCAGGACGACAGAGCCGGCCGCAACGCGCGAGCAGAAGCCGATCTCGATATTGCCGAGGATCTTGGCGCCTGCGCCGATCATTACGCCCGTGCCGATCTTCGGGTGACGATCGGCCCCTTCCTTGCCAGTACCGCCGAGCGTCACACCATGCAGGATGGAGACGTTGTCACCGATGACGGCGGTTTCGCCGACGACGAGGCCGGTCGCGTGGTCGAGGAAGATGCCCTTGCCGATGCGAGCGGCCGGATTGATGTCGGTCTGGAAGACGCTGGAGGAGCGGCTCTGCAAGTAAAGCGCGAAGTCGCGCCTGCCGCGGTTCAGCAGCCAATGCGCCAGCCGGTGCGTCTGCAGCGCGTGGAAGCCCTTGAAGTAGAGAACGGCTTCCATGAAGCGCAGGCAAGCGGGGTCGCGATCATAGACTGCCTGAATATCCACGCGCAGGATCGAGCTCCATTCCGGCCAATCCTCCAGCATTTCCTCAAAGGTCTGGCGCAGCAGGTTTGCCTGCATGTCGGGATGGTCGAGGCGCTCGCAGATACGGTGAATGACGCATTCTTCGAGCGAGCGATGGTTGATGACCGTCGAATAGAGGAAGGCCGCCAGCACCGGATCGCTTTCCGCAGCGAGGCGCGCTTCCTCGCGCAGACTGTCCCAGATAGGGTCCATCACCTTCAGCGGATGGGCTGCGTCCAGCGTGCGGATATCCGTCTTAGCGACCATTTCCGGTCTCCTCATTTCCCGTTGAAATGCGATTATATAGAGGAAAACGCCGATAACATAAATGGGTGCCAGCGGCAGACCGGTTCAATGCGTTTTTCCATGAAATCACGTTCATATCACTCACCGGCGACATCAGCCGGCAGCGACCTTGGCGTAGAATTCCAGGACTGCCTTCTTGAACACTCGGTCACCCACGGCGAGCATGTGGTCGCGGCCGGGAATATCCAGTGCTTCGGCGTCGGGCATCAGCGCCGCAAGCTCCTGGGGAGAACCGGCAATGTCGTCTTTCGTTCCAACCCCGATCAGGGTGGGCGCATCGATCTTACCCATGTCGGCGCGAGCAACCAGATCGCGCGAACCCTTGATACAGGCGGCAAGCGCCTCACGGTCACTCTTCGTCTGCTCGGCAAAAGCGCGGAACATCTGGCCGCGCTGGTGGGTGACGTCGGCAAGCGACGGCGCAAGCAGTGCATCGGCGATCGGGTCCCAATCGCCCACCCCGTCCGTCATGCCGATACCGAGGCCGCCGAGCACCAGCGAGCGGACGCGGTCTGGATGGGCAAGTGCCGCAAAGACGGAGATGCGGGCGCCCATGGAGTAGCCCATCAGATTGGCCTCGGGAATACCGAGATGATCAAGCAGCGCGATCGCGTCACCAGCCATGAACCATGGCCTGTAAGCTTCGGCATCGCGCGGCTTGTCGCTGGCGCCATGCCCCCTGTTATCGATGGCAATGACACGGTAGCCGGCGTCACCCAAAGTCTTCAGCCAGCCCGGATGAACCCAGTTGACGTTGGCTGATGAGGCAAAGCCGTGGATCAGCAGCACCGGGGGGCCGGAGGGATCGCCCTCATCGAAGAAAGCGAGTTTCAGTCCATCATGGGTAAGGCTTGAAAATGCAGGTGTATTCAGGTTCATCGGGCCGTCCTTATTTGGCGCGACCATAGTCGAGCGGCCTTTAAGCGTGAAGCCAAAAACTCGCATTGGAGCCATGCTTTGGCACTACACTTTTCTTTCGAAGGCCTATAAGGTCCGCGAAGAATTCAAAGCATTCGGAGACAGACATGGCCGGCCACAGCATTCCCCACTTCCAGAACGACGGCGGTCACCGCGTTATTGAAGTCGGCGTCAAGGAATTCATGTGCACCGGCGCATCCGCTCCCTTCGACCATCCGCATATCTTCATCGATATGGGCGACGACAATGAGAAGGTCTGCTCCTACTGCTCGACGCTTTATCGCTACAATGCTTCGCTGAAGTCCAACCAGACCAACCCGCCCGGCTGCGTCTTCCACGTCAAGGCGGCGTAATTTCCCTCCTCTTTAGATCGGATATCCCATGCCGGTCGAACATGCCGCCATTATCGGCGCCGGAATTGCCGGCCTGACGGCTGCTCTGGCACTCGCAAGACGTGGTATCAGTTCCGATATTTTCGAACAGGCGCCCGAGCTTGCAGAGGTGGGGGCCGGCCTGCAGATCTCTCCCAATGCATCGCGCGTGCTTGCCGAACTCGGCTTGCTTGACGGGCTGATCAGCCTCTGGCTCGAGCCGCAATCCATCCGGCTGATCTCAGGCAGTTCGCTGCGCGAACTTGCAGCAGTCCCGGCCGGGAGTTTTGCCAGGAGCCGCTGGGGAGCGCCCTACGGCGTCCTGCATCGCAAGACGCTTCAGAAGGCCCTGCTGGATGCGGTCAACGCCAATCCGCTCTGCCAACTCCATCTCGGAACACGTTTCGAATCGGATTTACCACAGGGCCGGCGTTCGAGCGACGTGATCATCGGCGCCGATGGTGTCTGGTCCAGATTACGGCAGACAATACCGGGTGCCCCTGCCCCGCAATTTTCGGGAAATGTCGCCTTCCGTTTCACTATCGCAGAGGCAGAGGCGCCAGGCTTTCTCGATCGCGCCAGTGTCTCGGCCCTGCTCGGTTCGTCCGCGCATATGGTCTGCTATCCGCTGAAGGAAACCGACGGCTTCAACATGGTGGCGATCACCGCTGGCAACACGGTGCCGCAGGACTGGCAAGGCGAACCGACACGGGCTCAGCAGGAGCTTCTGCGGTCACGCTTCCGCCGCTGGCATCCGGCTGTTACCGGCTTGCTCGGGCGGCACAGCGACATCACTTTCTGGCCGCTTTTCGAGACAACGCCGGGCAAATGGCAGGACGGTGACAAGACCGTGCTGATAGGCGATGCAGCACATGCCATGATGCCCTTTGCGGCACAGGGGGCTGCGATGGCGATCGAGGATGCATTCGAGCTTGCAGCCTTCCTCGCCACCCGCCCGGTTTCCGAAGCCATCTCGCTCTTTGAACGGCATCGCATGCCGCGCATCGCCAAGCTCCGCCAGCGTGGCGCCTTCAACCGTTTTGCCTATCATGCAAGCGGACCGATCCGCATCGGCCGGGATATCGTTCTGTTGCTGAAACCGCCGCAAAGCCTCGCGGCGGATCTCGACTGGATTTACGGCTACCGCTCAATCGGCTGACCAGATGGCGGCTGACCAGACGGCGGCTGATCAGACGGCGTTTGCCGCAGCAAAGCCGCGCTCGATATCGGCCTTGAGATCAACGATATCTTCGAGGCCGATCTGCAGGCGAATGACCGGGCCTTCGGCCGGCGCCTTGGCAATCTTCCGGTCAGACAGATTGACCAGCACGGCGAGGCTTTCATAACCGCCCCAGGAATAGCCCAGGCCGAAATAGGAGAGTGCATCAAGGAAGGCATGCGCCTTCGGCTTGACCTTCTGCGGATCATCGACATCGAGCACGAAGGAAAAGATGCCGCTGGCGCCCTTGAAATCGCGCTTCCAGATATGGTGCGACGGGAAGCTCGGCAAGGCCGGATGCAGGACGCGGGCAACCTCTTCGCGGTTTTCGAGCCACGTGGCGATCGCCAGCGCGCTTTCGTAGTGGCGCTCCAGCCGGATGCCCATCGTGCGCAGGCCACGCAGGATCTGATAGGAATCGTCGGGCGCGCCGCAAAGGCCGAGCGTTCCATGCGTCTCTATCAGCCGCGGCCAGTGCTCGGCATTGGCTGAAATGGTTCCCATCAGGATATCGGAGTGCCCCGACGGATATTTGGTCGAGGCATGAATGGACACGTCGACGCCGAAGTCCAGCGGCCGGAAATACAGAGGTGTGGCCCAGGTGTTGTCCATTAGCACGACGGCGCCGTGTTTGTGTGCCACAGCCGCGATGGCCGGGATATCCTGCATCTCGAAAGTATTGGAGCCAGGGGCCTCGGTCAGCACGACCGTGGTGTTCGGCTTGAAGAGCGTCTCGATGGCCGCGTTGATCGCCGGATCGAAATAGTCGACCTCGACCCCCATGCGCTTCAGGATCGTGTCACAGAAATGGCGCGTCGGACCGTAGACGGAATCGACGACCAGGACGTGATCGCCCGCCGCGACATAGGCCAGGAAGGCGACCGTGACGGCAGCGAGGCCCGAGGGTACCAGCACCGTACCGGCCGAACCTTCTAGCGCATTGATCGCTTCGGCAAGGGCGTCGGTCGTCGGCGTCCCGCGCGTGCCATAGGTGTATTTCTTGTTGCGCGTCTCCATGGACTTGGCATCGGGAAAGAGTACCGTGGACGCACGCACCACTGGCGGGTTGACGAAGCCGTGATAGTCGCTGGGATCATAGCCGATATGGGAAAGACGGGTATTGATGCCGGCGCCCGGCAGGAGACTGTCTAGATCTTTCATGTGGAAAATGGCCTTCTGGCGAGGTATGCAAAGGCCGAACTCTTGAACCCCGTCGCCATCAGGGTCAACCCCTACAACTCGACATGACGGCCTCGCCCCGCGAAGCCGCCGACCTTTACTTCGCGATTTCAGCGCTATTTTTCCTCAAGTTGGAGCCCAATTTCTAGCCAAGTGCCTAGAGACGCAGCGCAATCTACCAAAATGCTGAATTTTGCCGCAATTATTGACCGCGACACTTGACCATAGTGACATTTGCGACTGTGATAGACTCACTCGCGCCGGGAGGGTTGCGGGAAACGGGGAGGTACACGGGCAATTTCGATCCGGCCACTCCTCAAAAAGATAAAGATAAGACAACGGAAAAAGGTTGGGAAAAATGAAGTACAAGCTCCTGTCCGCAGCTGTCGGCGCAGCAGTTTTCGCTCTTGGCGCTTCGGCCGCTTCGGCCACAACTCTCGGAGACGTAAAGGCAAAAGGTTTTATCCAGTGCGGCGTCAACACCGGTCTTGCCGGCTTTGCTGCCCCTGACGCGTCCGGCAACTGGTCGGGCTTCGACGTCGACTTCTGCCACGCGGTTTCCGCTGCGGTCTTCGGCGATCCCAACAAGGTAAAGTTCACCCCCCTCAGCGCCGCCAACCGCTTCCCTGCCCTGCAGTCCGGCGAAGTCGACGTGCTCGCCCGCAATACGACCTGGACGATCAACCGCGACACCGCTCTCGGCCTGAACTTCCGCTTCGTCAACTATTATGACGGCCAGGGCTTCATGGTTCGCAAGAGCCTGAACGTGAAGTCGGCGCTCGAACTTTCCGGCGCATCGGTCTGCGTTCAGTCGGGCACCACGACCGAACTCAACCTCGCCGACTATTTCAAGGCCAATAATCTGCAGTACAATCCGGTGGTCTTCGAGAAGCTTGACGAAGTCAACGCGGCCTATGACTCCGGCCGTTGCGACGTCTACACGACTGACCAGTCGGGTCTCTACTCGCTGCGTCTGACGCTGAAGAACCCCGACGAGCACATGATCCTGCCGGAGATCATCTCCAAGGAGCCGCTCGCCCCGGCCGTTCGCCAGGGTGACGACCAGTGGTTCGATATCGTCAGCTGGGTCGGCTACGCGATGGTCAATGCCGAAGAATTCGGCATCACGCAGGCCAATGTCGACGAGATGAAGAACTCGCCGAACCCGGATATCAAACGCTTCCTCGGCGTTGAAGCCGATACGAAGATCGGTACCGATCTCGGCCTGACCAATGACTGGGCCTACAACATCGTCAAGAATGTCGGCAACTATGGCGAAGTTTTCGAAAAAAACATCGGCCAGGGTAGCCCGCTGAAGATCGCACGCGGCCTCAACGCTCTCTGGAACAAGGGCGGCATTCAGTACGCTCCGCCGGTTCGCTAATCGGCATCGGGCATGAAAAGCCGGAAAGGCGGGAAACCGCCTTTCCTCATCCTCCTATAAAAAAGCTCCGAAAAGGGGCGCATAACGTGGGGAATTGGCCAGGCATGACGCATCAAGTTGCGGATTCATCCTCTTTGACTAGGAGCGGCTGGAGCTTCCAGTCTGCCCTCTATGACCCGACAATTCGGGGCATCTTCTTCCAAGCTCTTACCATTGTCTTGCTGGTCGCACTGATCTGGTCGATTGCTCACAATACGGCAGTCAATCTGGCGCGCGCCAACATCGCATCGGGTTTCGGCTTTCTGAACGGCCGCGCCGGCTTCGAAATCGGCCAGTCACTGATCCAGTATTCCAGTGATTCGACCTATGGCCGTGCACTGCTCGTCGGCTTTCTGAATACGCTTCTGATCGCCGTTACCGGCATCATCACCGCGACGATCATCGGTTTCATCATCGGTATCGGTCGCCTGTCGCGGAACTGGCTGATTGCAAAGCTCTGCACGGTCTATGTGGAAGTCTTCCGCAACATTCCGCCGTTGCTGGTGATCTTCTTCTGGTATTCGGGCGTTCTGGCGATTCTGCCCAATGCCCGTGACTCGCTGCATCTACCGCTCGGTTCATATCTGAACAATCGCGGTCTCGCCTTCCCCAAGCCGATCTTCGGCGACGGTTTCTGGCTGGTCGGCGTTACCTTCGTGGTCGCGATCATCGCCACTGTTATCACCGCCCGCTGGGCGCATCGCCGGCAGGCGGCGACAGGCCAACCATTCCACACGATCTGGGTTTCGATCGGCCTCATCGTTGGCCTACCGCTCCTTGCCTTCCTTATCGCAGGAGCACCGCTTTCCTTCGATTTCCCGGTCGCCGGCAAGTTCAATTTGACCGGCGGTTCCGTGATCGGCCCGGAATTCATGTCGCTTTTCCTGGCGCTTTCCTTCTATACGGCTGCCTTCATCGCCGAAATCGTGCGCTCGGGCATTCGCGGCGTGCCGAAGGGGCAGACGGAGGCGGCAGCGGCACTCGGCCTGCATCCTTCGGCAATCACCCGACTGGTGGTCATTCCGCAGGCTTTCCGCATCATCATTCCGCCGCTTAGCAGCCAGTATCTGAACCTCACCAAGAACTCGTCACTGGCTATTGCCATCGGTTTTGCCGATCTCGTCGCCGTCGGCAGCACGACACTCAACCAGACCGGTCAGTCCGTCGAGGTGATCCTGATCTGGATGGTCATCTATCTCGCCATCAGCATCGTGACATCGCTGCTGATGAACTGGTTCAACGCCAAGATGGCATTGGTGGAGAGATAAGATGAGCAATAGTTTCGTCAGAACCACCATGCTGGCGCAGGAACCGCCACCGTCGGGAGAAAAGGGTGTGGGGCCCTGGATACGCCGCAACCTGCTGGCCACGCCCAAGGATATTGTCCTCACCCTTCTGGCCGTGACCTTCCTCGCCTGGGCTCTGCCGCATGCCATCAACTGGCTGTTCGTGCAGGCGGTCTGGACGGGTCCAGACCGTACCTTCTGCGCCACAACGGTTCAGGGCGGCATCCAGCCGGACGGCTGGAGCGGTGCCTGCTGGGCATTCGTCAATGCCAAGTTCGACCAGATCATCTACGGGGGCTATCCGCTCGACGAGCGCTGGCGGCCGACGCTGGTCGGCATTCTCTTCGTACTCCTGCTGGTACCGATGCTCATCCCGTCGGTGCCGCGCAAGGGCCTCAATGCCCTCCTGCTCTTCATCGTGCTGCCGGTCGTTTCCTTCATTCTGCTTTACGGCGGATTTGGCCTCGAAATCGTCGAGACTCCGCGTTGGGGAGGGCTGATGGTGACGCTGGTGCTATCCTTTGTCGGCATCGCTGCTTCCTTCCCGCTCGGCATTCTCCTGGCGCTCGGCAGGCGCTCGCACATGCCCGTTATTCGCATGGTGAGCGTCATTTTCATCGAGGTCGTGCGTGGAGTGCCACTGATCACGGTGCTGTTCATGGCGAGCGTCGTGCTGCCACTCTTCCTGCCGGCAGGCTGGACCGTGGACAAACTGCTGCGCGCGATCGTGGGTGTATCGATCTTTGCCTCCGCCTACATGGCCGAGGTCATTCGCGGCGGCCTGCAGGCAATCCCGAAAGGGCAATTCGAAGGCGCCGATTCGCTTGGCCTCGGCTACTGGCAGAAGATGCGGCTGATCATCTTGCCGCAGGCGATCAAGCTGGTGATCCCCGGTATCGTCAATACCTTCATCGGCATGTTCAAGGATACGTCACTGGTGTCGATCATCAGCATGTACGACCTGCTCGGCATCGTTCGTTTCCTCTTCATCGATCCCAACTGGGCAACAGCGGTGACGCCGTTGACGGGGCTGATTTTCGCCGGCTTTGTCTTCTGGCTTTTCTGCTTCGGCATGTCACGCTATTCAGCATTCATGGAACGTCATCTCGACACCGGCCACAAACGATAAAAAGAGGAACAAGCAATGGCAGAAGCCCAAACAAAAAAGATGACCGTGTCGGCGACCGACGTTGCCGTCGAGATCATCAACATGAACAAGTGGTACGGTGACTTCCACGTTCTTCGCGATATCAACCTCAAGGTCATGCGCGGCGAGCGCATCGTCATCGCCGGCCCTTCCGGTTCCGGCAAATCAACGATGATCCGCTGCATCAACCGTCTGGAAGAACACCAGAAGGGCAAGATCATCGTCGACGGCACGGAGCTGACCAACGACCTGAAGAAGATCGATGAAGTGCGCCGCGAAGTCGGCATGGTGTTCCAGCACTTCAACCTCTTCCCGCATCTGACGATCCTGGAAAACTGCACGCTGGCGCCGATCTGGGTGCGCAAGATGCCGAAGAAGCAGGCGGAAGATGTGGCCATGCACTTCCTGAAGCGAGTCAAGATCCCCGAACAGGCCAACAAATATCCGGGCCAGCTGTCGGGCGGCCAGCAGCAGCGCGTGGCGATCGCCCGCTCGCTCTGCATGAACCCGAAGATCATGCTGTTCGACGAGCCGACCTCAGCGCTCGACCCGGAAATGATCAAGGAAGTGCTTGATACGATGGTGGGTCTTGCGGAGGAAGGCATGACCATGCTCTGCGTCACCCACGAAATGGGCTTTGCGCGCCAGGTTGCGAACCGCGTGATCTTCATGGACCAGGGCCAGATCGTCGAACAGAATTCGCCTGCCGAATTCTTCGACAATCCGCAGCACGAGCGCACCAAGCTGTTCCTCAGCCAGATCCTGCACTGATCAGGCAGATACAACATTCAAAACCCGCCGACTGATTACCGGCGGGTTTTTCATGCGTTCTGGCGGGGCGCCGCAGAGCGCAGCAGACCGCACGGCTCTGCGAGACCAGAATCATAACCCCACTGGAAACGGATATATCCCGGCAGCGAACAAGCATCTTCTTCTGGTCGTTGACGGACATTTTCCCGGAAGCGTGGGACCACCACTGTCGGCGTAGGGCTGCTTGACTGCCGGTACCGCCACCGTCGCCGGAACTCGCGCCTTCCACTTGTGCTGGCGGCTCCGAGACTAAGGTCGAGATTCGAGCCATTCGACCAGAAAGGCGTAGGAGCCGTTCCGTCACCCCCGACGCTGGCACAGACGTTTGCGGCGCTGCCCGAAATGCCGAGCGTGCGTATGTTGACACTGACACCGCCGCTACCCACCAACACCAAGATCGACGTTGGCATTGACACCATCTCTGCCATCGACATCAGCGTTTGCTCTGGCTGTCACGCCGTTGCCGCCACCGATGCGCGCACCCACGTCACCGTTGATACAGCGTCCGCCACTTGCGGATGCATAACATTGGCATTGGTACCGTTGGCTCCGCCCACTGAGGCATTGCTCCGGCGTCCAGACCGCTCGAAAAGCGCAAGCGAGCGCCCGTGAAACATGTCCTTCATGACTTCCTCCGTTTTCCCGAAGCCGAAACCTTCCGGCAAGAAACCGAGGAACAGGCGTATCTTCGATCGAGCCGGCGACCCTCCATTGGATTAGCCCGTGCGAATTAAACGCCGCAGGCTGCGAATGTTTCAGGGAAGCTGCCGAGCGAAAATCATGGTTAAAATACCCTAAAATTTACCGGATTCGAGCGTTTCAACCTGGCACAAATAGCACCTTTGGATGATACGACTGGCCTCTCGGACCAGTCGCGAATGCCCGTTACAATCGTCCTGAGGTTAGTTGCTGCCGTCGTTCGGCCGAGACTTTCGTGCCTCGGAACTGCTGGAAGATGCCGTCTTACCATCGGGCTGCTGGCCGAAATAGGTTCCGCCGAGATGTCCCCCGGCACTGGTGTTCTCGACCTGCCGCTCTGTTTTCTTGCGGATGTCGTCTGCATTGGTCTTGCTCATTCTGATCTCCATTGTTTGAAAATGGACATCTGGACAACCGATGCAGGCCGATAGGGTTCCATAAAAGATGGGCGCGGCAGCTTGGCGCAGGCGACTGTCGGAACCAAAATGACGGCGAAGACTTTCCTGCCTTGGTTATGACAAAGCCGACGTTATATCCTTCCAGCGATATTCACAGGAGACGAAAATGAAAAAGATACTCGCGACCACAATCGCCGCAGCCTCGTTGCTCCAGGCCTTTGCCATGAGCGCCAGCGCGGCGGACCTGGTACGGACGGAGCCGCCGGCCGCTCCCGATGTAAGCGGGGGCGTGAAGATCGGCTACCTCGATTGCGAGATCGGCGGCGGCGTCGGCTATGTGCTCGGCTCTTCCAAGCAGATCGATTGCGTCTTCCAGCCCACGAGCAGTGGCGAATCGCCTGAACATTACAGCGGTGCTTTGCGCAAGTTCGGCGTGGATCTCGGTTTCACCACGCGTGGTCGCCTGCTTTGGGCCGTCTTCGCGCCGACAGCCGGCTATCACCGCGGCTCCTTGGCCGGCCTCTACCAGGGCGCGACCGCTGAAGCCACGCTTGTCGGCGGCGTCGGCACCAACGTGCTCTTTGGCGGTACTTCCGGCTCGATCCACCTGCAGACAATCAGCGTCACGGGCCAGCTCGGCCTCAATGTTGCCGCGACAGGCACGTCGATGACGCTGTCGCCCGAGGGCTAAGACCCCAAGAGCCAGGAAAACAAAGGCCGGCGGCGCATCGGATATAACGATGCGCCGCCGGCTTATTTGTTGTTACCGAGTTTAATGCCGCCCTTGGCCACGAACAGAGTTCACAGTCATGTCGCGATATCTAGAAAATTCTGAAAAAGTGGCGACCCCTGCAGGACTCGAACCTGCGACCTGCTGCTTAGAAGGCAGCTGCTCTATCCAGTTGAGCTAAGGGGCCGTCTCGCATGTCCCGGTCTCACGACATGCGGCATATCTGTCTTGAACCGCGAACGGATCAATGCGTCCAGGGCTGGTTACGGGTATAGCGGAAATTATCCGGGTAAGCGACGACCTGACGGACGGGATCCTTCGGAGCGATCACGCGGTATTCGATGCCGCTGCGCTTGGCATAGGCTTCTGCAAGTTCCTGCGTTTCGAAGGTCAGCTTGACCTGCTGGCGCATGTCGCCTGACGAGGTGTAGCCCATGATCGGATCGATCTTGCGCGGCTGCTCCTGATCGAATTCCAGCACCCAGAGATGGGTCTTAGCCTTGCCGGACTGCATTGCGGTCTTGGCCGGACGATAGATCTTAGCAGACATGCTGCAGTGCCTCCGATATGCGGGCGGCGCCCGCCTTTCATAAATCAACCCTGATCAGGCTCGCTGGCGTATCCCAATATCGCAGCAAGAAGTGAATTTTGATTATCCGCGAATCCTCGTTTTTTCAAGGGAAAAGCGCCGTTATCACAGCATGGACAGGTGAGCGAAACCGATTGCCGGATCGTGCGTTTCTTATAAGGAGCACCAGGCGTAACCCTCGCAGCCGGGCGTGGATAAGCGGGCAATCCTGCCACATAATCCGAAATGTTTCGGATTGTTGCATGTTTTGATCGCTTTCTAATTGTTAGAGCCGGCATAGGCGACTAGGGTGCCTACCAACCGTTGTGACACGGGTGAGAGCTATGAGAACCTCTGCAGAATTCCATGCCATCATGATTGGAGCCAGTATCACTGCGTTTTTTTACGCGGCGATCAGCTATGCCCAATATGTCGGCCTGCTTGCTCAAGGCTGAATCACGGCACGCTTAGGCAGGCGTGCTTTGCGATGTGAATGATATTGTCGTGTGTCCCCGATACCAAAGGCCTGCTTGAGACGGCAAGGGCACAACCTGTGGTGCCGATCTCAAATCACTGGGGGACATAGGGAAAAACATGGTCGGAGTGGAGAGATTCGAACTCCCGACCCTCTGGTCCCAAACCAGATGCGCTACCAGACTGCGCTACACTCCGAGCCGTTGTTGGCAGCGGGAATACACGCTTCCCCCCGCCCTAGCAACCCCATAAATCCACCTAGGCCGGCAGATTTCACAGGCTTACTTCGCCTTTTTCGTTATCGTGGCGCTGACCAGGCGATCACCGGGGCGGATATTGAGCTTACGGGCGACACCGGCATTCACCTCGACTACATAGCGCACTTCGCCCATCGAATCGATGATGTCGCGGGAATAGGGTGTCGCGTCTTCCTTGATATGGGTGATCACGCCCCTGTTGTCCGCAAAGAGCATATCGAGAGGCAGGACGGTATTTTCCATCCACATGGTGACACGCCGCGATACGCCGAAATCAAAGATCATGCCGGCGTCTTCAGCCATTGCCTTGCGGAACATCAGACCGTAGGCGCGCTGGTCGCCGGTCGCAGCGATCTCTACGGTGAAGTGCAGCATTTTGCCGGCAGCTGTCTGGATGATCAGCGGCTCTCTATCGAAGTGCATTTCCTGCTGCGCGAATGCCGGCAGGGCGGCCATGAAAAAAAGCGCCATGAAGGCGCTTCTCAACATCTCAATAGAAAACAGGCTGCGCATCAATGAGACCGGCCAACCGGGCTCGGAACGTCAGGATGGATCTCGGCAGCCATCAGGCCCTTCTCGCCGTCGCCGAAGCGCACCAGCACCACCTGCCCGGGGCGCAGTTCCGTGAGGCCGAAGCGGCGGAGCGTTTCCATATGCACGAAGATATCTTCCGTGCCCTCACCGCGTGTCAGGAAGCCGAAGCCCTTGGTGCGGTTGAACCACTTCACCAGGGCACGCTCGAGGCCGCTGGTTGCGGTGACCTGCACATGGGTGCGAACCGGTGGCATCTGCGAGGGATGGATCGCAGTCGACTGATCCATGGAGAGGATCTTGAAGGCCTGGAAACCACGCTCGCGGCGCTGGATGAGAGCGACGATGCGGGTGCCCTCGAGGATGGTTTGGTAGCCGTCGCGGCGGAGGCAGGTGACGTGCAGCAGCACATCCTGCATGCCATTGTCGGGAACGATGAAGCCAAAACCCTTGGCCACGTCGAACCATTTCACCACGCCGGTGATTTCAACGAGGTCAACCGGTTCCGCCGACATCTCTTCGAGGTCGGTAAAGCCATTCGGTGAAATCCTGTCAGCCATGTCGCCAGCCCCTCAATACGCGTCACACTGTTACGGTTAACTGATTCTTGAAATCAAGATTAACATCTTGGTAACGGATAAGCGCAAGTCCTAGTTTTCGGTTATTCCCAACTGTACATTTTATCGAGATGACTTGCCCGAAACTGGCGTCTGTTACTCCAGATGGGCTAGCCTAAATAGAGAGAGGAAACACAATGCGTTATCTCCACACCATGGTTCGCGTCAAAGACCTCGACGCTTCCCTCCATTTTTACACCACACTCTTCGGACTCGAGGAAATCCGACGCCATGAGAACGAGAAGGGCCGCTTCACGCTCGTTTTCCTGGCCGCTCGCGATGATCTCGACCGCGCCCGCAGCGAAAAAGCTCCGTGCCTGGAGCTCACTTATAACTGGGACACTGAAGATTATACCGGAGGACGCAATTTCGGTCACCTCGCCTATGAGGTGGATGACATCTACGCGATCTGCCAGAAGTTGATGGACAATGGTATTACGATTAACCGCCCCCCGCGTGACGGTAACATGGCCTTCGTACGCTCGCCTGACGGCATCTCGATAGAGATCCTGCAGAAGGGCGAAAAACTGGCTCCGGCCGAACCCTGGCTGTCCATGGGCAATACCGGCGCCTGGTAAGCCAAGCTGCAGGCAAGCTTCACGAGGCATTCTCCGGTTCTATCGTAACGGAAGTGCGCTTTCGGGCGCCTTCCGCTTTCACCGGAGATTTCTCGGTTGACCAGAAACAACAAGCGGATTGCCCCTTCGAGCCGGCAGGCTGTCGGGGCTTTGCTGATCGCCAGCTCTATCCTGGCGCTTTCCGGCTGCGTCTCCAACAAGAAGGCGCTTGATTCGGCCGCCCTTGCCACACCGGCCGTGGAGGGGCAGCCCGCGCCGCGGCTTGCAGCCGCAATGCCTGCATCGTCGGCCACATCGAAACAGCCCTATCGCGATCCGATGCTGACCAACGTCTCCGGTGTCGATGCGCAGGCAGCAGTGCAAGATCCGAATGCGGCAATGGCCGCTCCGCCCGTCGATCCGGCCATGCAACCGCAGCAGCCAGCCAATATCGGCGGTCTCGTCATGCAGTCGACGCGAATCAATGCGCAGGCGATGAGCATCTTTTCCGATCATCAGCCGCTGCCGCAGAACAATTCGACCTCGACGGTCATCCAGCCGCAGGGCGTAAAGGCCTACGCACCTGAGAACGCCGGCCCAAGATCGAGCGTATTCAGCGCGCCGCCCGAGCCACAACAAGGCGAGATTCTGCCGCAGCAATCATCACAGAATACCAGCACGAAGCTTGCGCCTCAGACAGCCTCGCTTGCCGGCGGAAGCATTCCTGGATCGACAATGAACGCGCTCTACAGCGCGCCGAAGCAGAACCTGCTCAGCAGCCTTTCCGGGCTGCTGCAGAAGGCATCGCTGCCCGGCATGACGCGTGTCGCACCAAACGGCCTGCATGTGCAGAACGACAGCGTCCAGGTCGGCTGCTTCAAGCCCGATCTCATGCGGGTCATCGAGACGGTCGAGACTCATTTCGGCAAGCCAGTTGTCGTCACGTCAGGTTACCGCGATCCGCAGCATAACCGTGAAGTCGGCGGCGCCGAGGAATCGATGCACAAGAGCTGCGAAGCCGCCGATATCCAGATCAACGGCGTCAGCAAATGGGATATCGCCGAATATATCCGGTCGCTCCCGAACCGCGGCGGCGTCGGTACCTATTGCCACACGGATTCGGTCCATCTGGACACGGGTAATGCCCGCGACTGGAACTGGGGCTGCGGCCGCAAGAGCGCGCCAATCGCTACAGCAAGGGCGATCTGACCTTTCAACTTTTGAAAGCGTCACGTAGGGGAAGCGGCCGCCACCGGATTTCCGGCGGCCGCTGCAGCTCTTTGATTCGGCTGCAATAATCTTCGTTTTCCACAAGCGGAAACGGCCTGTCATTTTTTTGAAAAATTTCGAATTTGCCGCTTGCGGGATCGGAAGTGCCTGACTATAAGGGCGCCACCACAGCACGCGCCCTTCGTCTATCGGTTAGGACGACAGATTTTCATTCTGTAAAGAGGGGTTCGACTCCCCTAGGGCGTGCCACTTTCTTCTTCCGATTCGACATTATACTTACCGCTTGCGGAACGCGTTGCGCTTTCCTATTTGTGCTGAAAGCCTGCGCCCTTCGTCTATCGGTTAGGACGACAGATTCTCATTCTGTAAAGAGGGGTTCGACTCCCCTAGGGCGTACCACGAGCGATCAACCATTTCGGCAAGATCCGAACCGGAAGATCAATCCGGAGCTTGTTCGACACGCTTGGAGCCAGCTGCGATTGCTCAGCCCCTAGAAACCGAATGTATCTTTCCAGTGGGTCATCCATTGGGCCACCTCATCGATGGCGTTGCCCAAACCGTTATTTGTCAGGCCTGCAGACGCCTTCAGCACTGTGAATGCAATGCTGGTTTTTACCACTTAACAAAAGATCAACTTAAGCGCGAAATCTCGGATGCCCATCCCCATTGATTACCGGGGGGATAGAGCTACAATGAGCCAAGCATGCTGCCCGCAATCGGGCTTAGAGATAGCACTTGCGCCTGAAGACTCTGGCTTTTCCACAAGCCCAACAAAAATCTGCATAATCCGGCGAAAAATTCTCGTTTTGCCGCTTGCGGTGCAGAAAGGTGCTGACTATAAGGGCGCCACCACAGAGCACGCGCCCTTCGTCTATCGGTTAGGACGACAGATTTTCATTCTGTAAAGAGGGGTTCGACTCCCCTAGGGCGTGCCACTCTCCTTCAACATCCCCCTGTCTTTTCATAGAGTTCCGTTCGCGGATCCCGCTGTGCCTGCTTGCGAATTGATAGGGCAGACGCAGTGACATCACGCATCATACGCTACCGGCGGCAGCGCGAATCTCGGCTCGTGCCGCTGATCCTTTTCCGAAACGATAGCCCTTCAGCCGGTTACTTGGCCGGCGCGCCGTCGCTGATGCGCAGCTGGATTCTGCGCGAGCCCTGATAATGTTCGGCACCGAGAGAGCCTGCGACATGCAGGTTGGCGCCGCGGGAGTTGAGAAGCAGGTTGCCGAGCGGCGTTTCCGCAGCCCTGAAGGCGATGCCGTCGAGGCGCGCGCCATCCATGGCTTCCAGCGTCACTTTCACATGCCGCTCGCCGACCAGACGGGAATCACGCACACGATGCGCCGGTACGGCAAAGACCGGCTGCGAATGCCCCGAGCCATAGGGTCCAGCCGTTTCCAGACGGTCGATAAGCTCGATCGTTGCCCCGCTTGCAGCGATGGCGCCATCGATCTTCAGCGTTTCATTGGCGACAAGGGCCGACACCGTCTTCTGTGCCTTCTCGGTGAAGAAGGCTCGCAGCAGGCCAAGCTTGCCGCGCTCGACGGTCAGACCGGCCGCCATGGCATGACCACCGCCTTTCACAAGCAGTCCTTCATCGACCGCCCCACGCACCATCCTGCCCATGTCGAAGCCATTGATCGATCGCCCCGAGCCAGTGCCCCTGCCTGATGGGTCGAAGGCGATGGCGAAGGCAGGTCGCTTGAACCTCTCCTTGAGGCGCGCGGCAATGAGGCCAACAATGCCGGGGTGCCATTTCTCATGCGCGGTGACGATGACGGAGGCCCCCTCGCCGTCTCCATACTCGGCCAGCGCTTCGGCCTCGGCCTCCTGCAGCATGACCGCTTCCATGGCTTGCCGTTCGCGGTTGAGCTCGTCCAGCCGCTGAGCGATAGCTTCCGCCTCAACGGCATCATCCAGCGTCAGCAGGCGGCTTCCAAGGGCTGCATCACCGATTCGCCCGCCGGCATTGATGCGCGGGCCGATCAGGAAGCCGAAATGATAGGGTGTCACCGGCCCTGCCAGGCCCGCTTTGCGGAATAGCGCGGCAAGGCCGGCATTGCTCTGGTGGCGCGCGGCGACCAATCCCTTGACCACGTAGGCGCGGTTGAGGCCCTTGAGGGGCACGACATCGCAGACGGTCGCGAGTGCCACGATATCCAGCCACTGCAGGAGATCGATCGCGAGAATGCGCTTGTCTCCGGCCTCGCGCAGCAGGCGCAGCGTTGCCACAAGCACCATGAAAACGACGCCCGCCGCACAAAGATGCCCAAGCCCGGAAAGATCGTCTTCGCGGTTTGGATTGACGAGGGAATGGCAGGGCGGCAACTCGTGTGTCACCTGGTGGTGATCGATAACGACGACATCGATGTTACGGTTCGCGGCAGCCGCCAGCGCCTCGTGACTGGTGGAGCCGCAATCGACCGTGACGATCAGGCTCGCACCATTGTCGATCAACTGATTGATGGCGGTCGGGTTGGGGCCGTAGCCTTCGAAGATGCGATCGGGAATATAGATATGCGCCTTGACGCCGAAATGGGTCAGGAAGCGATACATGAGCGCGGAGGATGCTGCGCCATCGACATCGTAGTCGCCGAAGATCGCGACGGGCTCGCCATCACGGATCGCAGCGGCAAGACGCCTAGCGGCCTTCTCGCAATCCGTCAGCTTGTAGGGGTCGGGCATGAGGCTGCGGATGGTGGGATCCAGGAATTCGACGGCCTCGTCCACCGTCACGCCGCGCCCGGCTAGCACACGTGCGATCAGATCCGGCAGGCCATGCATCTGCGACATGGCGAGCGCGCGATTCTGCCCCGCCTGATCGAGGCGTGAAACCCAGCGATTGTCGAGAACCGATTTTTCGACGCCCAGGAAGGCGCGTGGTACCGGATCGACCTGATCTGCCATGCCAAACTCCGCTTTCATCATCTGCCCTTTTTACAGATGCAGAACGGATAGCAAAGCGGTTGATTTCAGGCCCTGTGGATTACCAGAAAATTGCCCAGATAACCAAGCCGATAACAAGCAGCTGGACGAAGAGAACCGAAAGCAGGATCAGGAGCGTGGCCCAATTTCGTCCTCTCGGCACTTCGCGCTCGAAGGCTGCTCCAAGCGCCGTCGGGGCAGATTTCAGCAAGCCCGCCTGAGGGTTTTCGATCTCCGTCCGAACATGATCATGCGTATGCTCGATATTCCTCAACCCGCGACTCCAACGGCTCCCAGGTTCATTATATCTATATCTACATATCTGTTAATATAAATTCGGCGAAATGCTTTGATTAATAACAGAAAACCCGTCCGAGTGATCCCGGACGGACTGATCTGTTCCAATCTGGAATAAATGTCAGGATTCTTCCTTGGGACGCTCGATGCGGATCACCTGCGGCTCCCCGACGAGGTAGCCCTCTTCCTTGATCGCGGCAACTGCCTTGCGCACTGAGTCTTCCATCGTCGCGTGGGTGACGAGGATGATCGTTTGGTGGTGTGAGGGCGCCAGATGCTGCTTGGAACGCTGGACGATCGATTCCAGGGAAATCTGGTTTTCCGCCATGCGGGTCGCGACGCTCGCAAAAACACCGGTGCGGTCGAGAACAGTCAGGCGGATGAAATAGCCGCCCTCATGGCTCTGGATCTGCGCCTTACGATAGGTCTCGAGCGACTTGGCGGGATGGCCGAGAACGGGAACGCGCTGGGCGCCCGGCTGGCTTTTGGCGATGTCGGCAATATCGCCGAGCACCGAAGAGGCTGTAGCATTGCCGCCGGCACCGGGGCCGACCATCAAGAGTTCTCCGAGGATATCGGATTCGATTGCGACCGCATTGGTGACGCCGTCGACCTGGGCAATGACGGAATCGACCGGCACCATGGTTGGATGCACGCGCTGTTCAATGCCGGTATCCGTGCGCTGGGCGACGCCGAGCAGCTTGATACGGTAGCCGAGCTCGGCAGCAGCCCTGATATCCTCGATCGAAATATTCGTGATGCCTTCGAGATAGATATCGTCGGCAGCGATCTTGTTGCCGAAAGCAAGCGTCGTCAGGATCGATAGCTTGTGGGCGGTGTCATTGCCTTCGATGTCGAAGGCCGGATCGGCTTCGGCATAACCGAGACGCTGGGCTTCCTTCAGGCAATCGGCAAAGGACAGGCCTTCCTTCTCCATCTTGGTGAGGATGTAGTTGCAGGTGCCGTTCATGATGCCGTAGACGCGCGAGATCGTGTTGCCCGTCAGCGATTCACGCAGCGCCTTGATGACGGGGATGCCCCCGGCAACGGCCGCTTCGAAGTTCAGGAGCGAGCCCTTCTCCTCCGCAATCGTCGCAAGCTCGACGCCGTGATAGGCAAGCAGCGCCTTGTTGGCAGTCACCACATGAAGACCACGGGAAAGAGCGGTGCGAACGGCCACGTTTGCAGCCCCTTCGGCACCGCCGATCAGCTCGACGAACACGTCGATATCGGCCTTTTCAGCCAGTTCTTCCGGGCGCTCGTACCAGGTGATGCCGGTCAGGTCGATGCCGCGGTCCTTCGAGCGGTCACGGGCCGAAACTGCCGTAATCGTAATCGGGCGGCCGCAGGTGACTGCAAGTTCGTTGCTCTTCTGCTTGATGATGCGAACAAGCGAGGCACCAACGGTGCCCAAGCCCGCAATGCCGATTTTGAGGGCATCTGCCATGGATCGATCCTGAAATGTCTCTGGTGAGAGACAGCCGCAGATGAGCGGCTGTCTTCAAAGTTGGAATTAACGGTGGGCGTTGAGCGAGATGACGTTGTGCATCGTCTCGTCTGCCGTCGACATGAACTTCTTGATGTTGCGCGCAGCCTGGCGGATGCGGTGTTCGTTCTCGACAAGCGCCAGACGCACATAGTCGTCACCCTGTTCGCCGAAGCCGATGCCCGGGGCAACGGCAACGTCGGCCTTCTCGACCAGCAGCTTGGAAAACTCCAGCGAGCCGAGATGACGGAACTTTTCCGGGATCTTCGCCCAGGCGAACATGGTAGCGGCCGGCGGCGGCACTTCGAAGCCGGCTTTGCCGAAGCTTTCGACCATGACGTCGCGGCGGCGCTTGTAGACGTTGCGGACTTCCGCAATGTCGGAACCGTCACCATTCAGGGCATGGGTTGCGGCAACCTGGATCGGCGTGAAGGCGCCGTAATCGAGGTAGGACTTCACACGCGTCAGCGCCGCGATCAGCCGCTCGTTGCCGACCGCAAAGCCCATGCGCCAGCCGGGCATGGAGAAGGTTTTGGACATCGAAGTGAATTCGACAGTCACATCCATCGCGCCCGGGACCTGCAGAACCGACGGTGGCGGCTCACCATCGAAGTAGATTTCCGAATAGGCAAGGTCCGAAAGGACGATGATGTCGTGCTTCTTGGCGAAAGCAACGACGTCCTTGTAGAAGTCGAGCGTCGCCACGAAAGCCGTCGGGTTCGACGGATAGTTCAGGATCAGTGCCAGCGGCTTCGGGATCGAATGGCGAACGGCACGCTCGAGCGGCGGAAAGAAGCTTTCATCCGGCTCGACCGACATGGAACGGATCACACCGCCGGCCATCAGGAAGCCGAAGGCATGGATCGGGTAGGTCGGGTTCGGGCAGAGGATGACGTCCCCCGGTGCGGTGATCGCCTGCGCCATGTTGGCGAAGCCTTCCTTGGAGCCAAGAGTGGCGACGACCTGCGTATCGGGATTCAGTTTCACGCCGAATCGGCGGGCGTAATAGGCAGCCTGCGCACGGCGCAGACCGGGAATACCCTTGGAGGACGAATAGCGGTGCGTGCGTGGGTCCTGGACGACTTCGCACAGCTTGTCGACGATCGCCTGAGGGGTAGGAAGGTCAGGGTTTCCCATGCCGAGATCGATGATATCGGCCCCGCCCGCTCGCGCGCTCGCTTTCAAACGGTTGACCTGTTCGAAAACGTAAGGCGGCAAACGCCGGACTTTGTGAAACTCTTCCATCTCTTTCCCCATGGAAATGCGGCCAACCTGACCGCTGTCGAAGCTCGTTCCGTCTCCCGGCATCTGCGATACGAGCTTCAGACTCGCAGCGCCGTATTCCTCTTCAACTTAACTGCGCGGCAAATCTTTGACGGAGAAGCCGCGCACGAGGCACATTATCGGGAAAATTGCACCTTCCGATCCATCCGGAAGGCTTTGCGTCCAAATCGCCCTAAAGGCAAGGCTTATTTGGTGATTTCGGAGAGCGTTTCGGCCCCGTGTTGGGCCGCTAGTTCCCGCATTTCAGCTACGCGGCGCTGATACTCCGCCTCCGAGATGGTGCCCGCCTGGCGCTTGACGCCAAGGGCGGTCAGCTGATGCTGCAGCTCGGCCGCCTGTTCGTCGTTCATCTGAACGTTGGCGGCCGTCAGCGGCGCACCGAACGACGGGTAGCCGTCCGGGCTTTTGGTAAGGCCCCCTTCAACGGGTTCGCCCTTGGAGGCCGGCATCACGACTGCCGTCGGCGCTGCCATGCGTTGGGCAAAAGCCTTCTTCTCCTCGGCGGTCTTGTTGCATCCGGCAAGCGCAAAGGCCATGGCCGCGGCCGCCGCGCAGATTGCTGCGGTGCGGGTGAAGGTCGCGATATGCCCAATGCCTGTCGTCGTCATGCCTGATGATCCAATCCTGCCTGCTTCGACTGTTAAATTCGTCGCAGCGACAAAGCAATAGCATGAGAGCGGACGAGCGGAACTTGTTTTCTTCAACACAGCAGATGTACAACGAACAAATATGGATGCTGCCGCCGGAGGAAGTGCGTGACCGACAGCAAGCGGGAGAATGGTGCCAGGGTGGATTTCGACGCCAAGGATCTCGATCCCTATCTCCTGAAGGATCCCGAGGCCATGGCGATGAACTTCGCCCGTGCGCTCGAAAACCTCGGCAAGGCAGCTTCGGCATGGCTCGGCCCGCGGGAGCGCGGCGAAATCTCGGACACGGTCGTCGAACCCGTCACCGACATGGTGAAGACGCTTTCCAAGGTGACGGAATACTGGATTTCCGATCCGCGACGAACCTTCGAGGCGCAGACGCAGCTGATGAGCTCGTTCTTCGGCATATGGATGAACTCCATGCAGAAGATGCAGGGCAGCCCGCTAGCAGCGGAACCGATAGACCGCGCGGATAAGCGCTTCGCCGACGAAGACTGGCAGAAGAATCCCTTCTTCGAATTTTTAAAGCAGGTCTATTTCGTGACCGCCGACTGGGCCGAAAAGCTGGTTACTGAAACCGAAGGGCTCGACGAACACACCAAGCACAAGGCCGGCTTCTATGTGAAGCAGATCACAGCAGCGCTTTCGCCCACCAATTTCGTGGTCACTAATCCGCAAGTCTACCGGGAGACGATCGCAACGAGCGGCGAAAACCTCGTGCGCGGCATGAAGATGCTGACCGAGGATATCATTGCCGGTCGCGGCGAACTGCGCCTGCGCCAGACCGACATGACCAAATTCGCCGTCGGCCGCGACATGGCGCTGACGCCGGGCAAGGTGATCGCCCAGAACGAGATCTGCCAGATCATCCAATACGAGCCATCGACGGAAACCGTGCTCAAGCGGCCGCTACTGATTTGCCCGCCGTGGATCAACAAATTCTACATTCTGGATCTCAACCCGCAGAAATCCTTCATCAAATGGTGCGTGGACCAGGGGCATACCGTCTTCGTCATCTCCTGGGTCAATCCGGATAGCCGCCATGCGCTGAAAGACTGGACGGCTTACGCGAGGGAAGGCGTCGATTTCGCGCTGGAAACGGTCGAGAAGGCGACCGGCGAGAAGGAAGTCAACGCCGTCGGCTATTGCGTCGGCGGCACGCTGCTTGCTGCAACCCTTGCCCTGCACGCCAAGGAGAAGAACAAGCGCATCAAGAGTGCGACGCTCTTCACCACCCAGGTCGATTTCACCCATGCGGGCGACCTGAAGGTCTTTGTCGACGAGGAGCAGCTTCAGGCGCTGGAAACGCATATGCAGGAACTCGGCTATCTCGACGGCTCGCGCATGTCGACGGCGTTCAACATGCTCAGGGCGAGCGAACTCATCTGGCCCTATTTCGTCAACAACTACCTGAAAGGCCAGGAGCCCCTGCCCTTCGACCTGTTGTTTTGGAATGCCGATTCGACCCGTATGGCTGCAGCCAACCATGCCTTCTACCTGCGCAACTGCTATCTCAGGAATGCGCTGACCAAGGATGAGATGATCCTCGACGGCAAGACCTTGTCGCTGAAGGACATCAAGATCCCGATCTATAATCTCGCGACCCGCGAGGATCACATCGCGCCGGCAAATTCCGTCTTCCTCGGCAGCCAGTTCTTCGGCGGCAAGGTGCAGTTCGTCGTCGCTGGTTCCGGCCATATTGCCGGCGTCGTCAATCCGCCGGACAAGCACAAGTATCAGTTCTGGACCGGCGGTCCGGCCAAGGGCGACTATGAGGCATGGCTTGCCAAGGCAAAGGAGACGAGGGGTTCCTGGTGGCCGCACTGGCATGCGTGGATCGAGTCGCAAACCAGCGGGCGGGTGGCCGCCCGCAAGGTGGGCGGAGCGGCGCTTAATGCGATCGAGGAAGCCCCCGGCAGCTATGTGATGGCGCGCAGCTGAAAGCGGAAAAATTTACGCCGGGCTACCCTTCACTGGGCAGTGACATGCCCGGTCGCGGCAAGCCTTTGAAAAATAGCTTTTTCTAAAATATTGCGTCTCTTTTCGCGACAATCGAAGCAGAGCGCTTCACCTGTAAACCAATTGGAAACCATAGTTCGTCATCCTTAAGGAACGGTCGCATGTCGCGAACAGGCCAAAATTCGGCCTTTTTGGGCAGTTAGCGGCTCCGGCAAAGATCAGTAAGTCAGTGCTGCCGGCCTGCGTAGCGCGTTTTGGAAGACGAGTAGAGTATGGCGTTTGCGGTAGGGACGTTCAATAACGTCGCCCCTTTTGGCGGATCCGCTGTTCGTTCAGGCAGATCCCGTGGTTTACTTACCGGCATCGCAATCGCCGGACTTTTGACCTCCACGTGGCTTATCGGCACTGTTGCAACAATGCAATCCGTGTCGATGCCGTTCTCCCCACAAAAGGAGATTGCTCGAGTCTCGGCAGCGCCGAGGGCAACACCTGCTGCCGTTGCGCATGAGCGCCTCATTCACGTGAACAAGGCTTCACGCCTTGCGGCATTCGATGCCAAGCCGGTCGTGCCTTTGACGGCACAATTGATCCAATCGCATGCCGAGAAGACATCAGCTGCCTCGAATGCAGCCCTGGCGCTCGCAAAGAAGACCAACCGCCTTCCCGTCGCCGTCGCGCAACTTCAGCCCGTTGCCGTCTCCGACAATCCGCGCTTCAACAAGGAAGATGCGCTCGAGGCGCCGGCAACCGTCGTCGAAACCGCTGCTGCCGCGTCTGGCGACGATGACGCCGACCGGATCATCATTCCGTCGAAGGAAGCTGTCGCGGCCGCCGAAATGCCGGCCATGCTCGCCCTTGCGGAAGCGGGGCCTCGCGTCGTGCCTGCTCCCGTCGAGCCTACGCGAGTCAATAGTGCTGTCGACAAACCAGCAGAGGTGGAGGTTGCCGAGGCGGACAGTGGCCAGCAGCCCTTCGACCTAGTTCTCGCGCCCGATGAGAATTCCGTACCGCTGCCGATGGCGCGGCCCGATGGCCTCGTCGGCAAACCGGTGCCTGCCTCCAAGGGGTCGCAGCGGACTGCCGAGCCTGTGCTTGCTTACGCCAAGCCGAACTCGCCGATCGAGGATGACGAAGACGATGCGGTTCCGCGCTACGACAAGCCGGTCTTTACGCCGCGTCTGCGGGCCGGTGTCGCGATATACGACATCGAAAACGCGACAGTCTACCTGCCGAACGGCGAGCGGCTGGAGGCCCATTCCGGTCTCGGAAAGATGCGCGACAACCCGCGCTACATTGATCAGAAGATGCGCGGACCGACGCCGCCGCACACCTATAACCTGACGATGCGCGAAGCCCTGTTCCATGGCGTGGCGGCCATTCGCCTGACGCCGGTGCAGGGATCGGACGCGATCTTCAACCGTGTCGGTCTGCTGGCGCACACCTATATGCTCGGCAGAAACGGCGATTCCAACGGCTGCGTTTCCTTCAAGGACTACAAGCGTTTCCTGGCCGCCTACAGGCGCGGTGACATCAGGCAGCTCGTCGTCGTGCCACGGATGAACAATAAGCCAGCTTCGACGCTCGCTTCGCTCTTCTCCTCCCGGACCTAAAGCTCAGCAGCGAGGAAATCGGCCAAGGAACGGCTCTCCATCGACAAGCGGAGCCGTCCTTTGACCAGTGCGAGTTCGGACGCCGGCTGCGGATCGAAACCATCCGCGGCTCCAAGCTGACGATGCTCCGGCAGGACCGCATCCGAAGGCAGCAGGCTAATGCCGAGGCCGGAAGCCACCGCAGCCTGCACACCCATCAACCCCTGGCTCGTGTAGGCGATACGCCAGCGCCGTCCGCTGCGCTCCATGAAGCGGATCGCCCGTTCACGGTAGATGCAGCCGACAGGAAAGACAGCAAGCGGCACTGTCTCGTCCCGCACCGGCCGATGCATGCTTTCAACCCAAACCAATTCCTCCGCCCAGCTGGCCAGAGCGGCACCATCGCCCGGTTCACGCTTGATGAGCGCAAGATCGATTTCACCTGCTTCCAGAAGACGGCGAAGCTCGACGCTCCAGCCGCTCACCGTATCGAGCCTTATATGCGGAGAGGCGGCGGAAAAACCGGAGAGAAGATCGATGAGCTTGCGGCCGGCAAAGTCCTCTGGGACGCCGAGCCTGACGGTCCTGGGCGCAGCGGGCTTGCGCATGACGTCCATTGCCTCTTCTGCCGTCGCCAGCAAGCGTCGGGCATAACTCAAGAGAATCTCACCCTCCTCCGTCGTCTGGACGCCACCCGTCGACTTGTCGCGCAGAAGCAGGGTGTGGCCGATATTGGCCTCGAGCTTCTTGATCTGCTGGCTGACGGTGGACTGGGTAAGGTGAACACGCTCAGCCGCCCGCGTGAAGCCGTCGGCATCGACGACCGCCGTGAAGGTTCGGAGAAGATCGAGGTCGAAGGCGAAGCTCATTCGATTTTCCACTATCACTAATTACTTCATTTAATTTCTCAATGATGCTGTTCTTTGTCAATATGAGCCAAATCATGGAGATGAGAGATGCCACTTCCCGGAAACCGACCAACCTGGCTGACCTTCGATTGCTACGGCACGCTGATCCAATGGGACGAAGGCCTGCTTGCCGCCATGGAGGCGATATTGTCAGCCAAAGGCAGCGATATCGACCAAGCCGCCTTCATTGCTGTCTATGACCGCTACGAGCACGAACTTGAACAACAAAAGCCGCATCGATCCTTCAGCCGAATTACGGCTCTCGCACTGGAGTTGGCCATGAAGGAATTCGGCCTGCCATTCCACACTGCAGATGCCGGTCTGCTGACATCCTCGATCGGCCGGATGCCACCCTTCCCCGAAGTCGTCGAAACGCTCGGCAGGCTGAAAGCAGCTGGATTCCGGCTCGCCATTATTTCCAATACGGACGACGCGATCATTGCCGGCAATGTCGCGCAGCTCGGCGGCTTCGTCGATCGCGTGATCACGGCGGAGCAGGCGGAAGCCTATAAGCCCTCGCCGCAAATCTTCCGGCATGCCTGGAAAACGCTCGGCATCGGCATGAATGATCTCGTGCATATCTGCGCCAGCCCGCATCTTGATCTTACCGCCGCGCGCGAACTCGGTTTTCGTGCGATCTGGGTTGATCGTGACACGGGACGGAAACCACTCAGCGACTATCGCCCCAACGAGGCCGTGCCGACGCTCGACAAGGTAGCCGGTCTTTTTGTCGCAAACGGCTGGATGTAATTGACGCGATTGGAGGCAAGACATGGCTCATGAACTAAACTTGGCGAAGGGGCATCCGGCGATATTGCGTAATCTGCCACTCGATACCGACGAGATCTGGCAGGCGCGCGTCGATCTCGCTGCATGCCTTCGAATGGCGGCACGGCTCGGACTTGAGGAAGGCATCTGCAACCATTTCTCGGCAGTCGTGCCCGGCCATCCCGATCTCTTTCTTGTCAACAGGCTCGGCTGGGCCTTTCAGGAGGCGACTGCTTCATCGCTGCTGATCTGCGATTTTGAAGGCAACGTCATTGCCGGTGATGGCGTGCCTGAGGCAACCGCCTTCTTCATCCATGCCCGCCTGCACAAGATGTCGCCCCGCGTCGGTGCGGCTTTCCATACGCATATGCCGAATGCTACGGCTCTCAGCATGATCGAGGGCGATCCCTTCATCTGGGCCGGGCAAACGTCGCTGAAATTCTACGGCCGCGTCGCCGTCGACGAGAGCTATAACGGACTGGCGCTCGATGAACGTGAGGGCGACAGGATCGCCGCCGTGCTCGGCGACAAGGACATCCTCTTCATGAGGAACCATGGAGTCATGGTCTGTGCGCCAAACATCGCCGAAGCCTGGGACGATCTCTACTATCTGGAACGTGCGGCAGAGGTTCAGCTCAAGGCGATGAGCACCGGGCGTTCGCTGATCCCGGTTCCCTCAGATATCGCTGAACAGGCGGCAAGGCAGATGCGCGAAGGTGATCCGGAAAGCGCGCGGCTGCATCTCGAGAGCGTCAGGCGCGTTCTCGACCGGCAGGCGCTGGAATATCGGAACTAAGTTCGCCTATTTCAGCCAGTCGCCGATGCGCTCCACAGCTTCGGCGATTTCGGCCCGCGAACCAGCATAGGACATACGCAGCGTGCGCGGCCCTTCCACGGGGTCGAAATCAAGGCCAGGCGTAGCAGCGACATTGATTTCCGCCAGCATGCGCCGCGCGAAATCCATGCTGTCATTGGTGAAGCGCGAAACATCGACATAGGCGTAGAAGGCGCCATCCATCGGTGACGCCGGCGCAAGACCGATCTTCGGCAGCCGGTCGAGCAGCAGGTCACGATTGGTGGCATAGCTTGCCTTGACGCGATCCAGCTCTTCGCTGGCGCCGAGCGCTGCGGTGGCGGCGATCTGCGAAAGCTCCGGCGGCGAAATATAGAGGCTCTGGGCGACGCGCTCGATCGGGCGCACCAGCCGCTCAGGCAGCACCATCCAGCCGATGCGCCAGCCGGTCATGCAATAATATTTGGAGAAGGAGTTGATGACGATTGCCTCGTCCGTCAGTTCCAGCGCGCTCGTCTCTTCGCCTGCAAAAGTCAGGCCGTGATAGATCTCGTCGGAGATGAAGGCGATGTCATTGGCATCGCAATAGGCGGCGAGCGCCTTCAGGCCTTCGCGGCCGGTCACTGTGCCGGTTGGATTTGCAGGGCTTGCAAGCAGCACACCCTTCAGCTTCACACCCTTTTCCTTCTGGATCGCTTCCAGGCTTTCGGGCGTCAACGTGAAATGCGTTTCTGATGTGACAGGCACTTCGACCACATCGAGGCCGAGGGCACCGAGGATGTTGCGATAGGCAGGATAGCCCGGCCGGGCGATGGCAACCGCATCGCCGGCATCAAAAAGCGACAGGAAGGCGAGATTGAAGGCCGCCGACGAGCCGGTTGTGATGGCGATGCGGACGGGATCGATCTCAAGGCCGTGGCGATCGCGATAGTGCCAGGCGAGCGCATGTTTCAGCCGCGCCGTGCCGAGCGCATCCGTATAGCCAATGCGCCCTTCGGCAAGCGCTGTGCGGGCGGCTTCAAGGGCTGCATGGGGTGCGGGATGCGAGGGCTGGCCAACAGCCATGGAAATAACGGGGTGACCGCCTGCACGTCTCTTCGTCGCTTCGGCCAGAACATCCATGGCGTGGAATGGTTCGACTTCGCTGCGTTTCGATATGGAAAACACGATCACTTCCTGCCTGGCTTCCGATAAAGGCCAGACAATTGCCGCAATAATCGGCTCATCACAATCCCGCGAGGGCTTGGATCGGAGGAAAATTCCTGTTTGATGGCGGCCCGACGCGCCGTAATTTGATGCGGACGCATCCAAGCCCATTAACCCGGCGATGATATTTTTCGCTTCGAAAATCCATCAGCCGACGACGAGGATACCATGGCCTTCTTCTCCAAAACGCTTACTACGCTGGCGCTTGCAGCCTCTATCGCCCTTCCGGCTCAGGCATTTGCATTCGATGACCAGCAGAAGAAGGAACTGGGTGAATTCATCAAGCAGTATCTGATCGAAAATCCGGAGATCATGCTCGACGTGCAGGAAGCGCTGCAGAAAAAGCAGCAGATGGCCCAGCAGGTGAAGGCCACCATGGCTATTGAGAACAATACGGACAGGATCTTCGATTCAAAAAATGACGTGACGCTCGGCAATCCCAAAGGCGATGTGACCGTCGTCGAATTCTTCGACTATAACTGCACCTATTGCCGTCACGCCCTGCCCGATATGCAAGCGCTCCTGAAGAAGGACAAGAATGTCCGCTTCGTGCTGAAGGAATTCCCGATCCTCGGCCCGGATTCGGTTGCCGCACACCGCGTGGCGGATGCCTTCCGCCGGCTTGCGCCGGAAAAGTACAGCGATTTCCATGTCGCGCTGCTTAGCAGCGACGGCCGCGCCTCCGAGGACACTGCAATCCAGGTCGCCTCTTCCCTTGGCGTCAGCGAAGACAAAATCCGCGCGGAGATGAAAAAGAGCCCGAACGATGACATCGTGCAGGCGACCTATCAGCTCGCCGCCAATCTCGGGATCAGCGGCACGCCGTCCTACGTGATCGGCAATGAAATGGTGCCCGGCGCCGTCGGCATCGACGATCTTGAGGCCAAGGTGAAGAACATGCGGGCCTGCGGCAAGACGAGCTGCTGAACCCGACACTCATCAAATCGCCTAAATCGAAGCGCTTCAGCCATGTGGACAAACATGGCGCGGCGTCCCCTGCCGATTCTGTAAGGGCTTTCAATAAGTCCGCGTGGAGTCTATAGGTGGCGCTCGCGCATTCCCGTGCCTTTGTCGCCGAGGGGCTGGCATCGGACGCGATGAATACATTGAACCGCGTAACGGTTGCTTGATCCACAGAGGTCCACAGCCGGTGCGCCAAACGGAACATTCGATGACGAAAACGATTTTTGTCCTGAACGGGCCCAACCTGAATATGCTGGGCAAGCGAGAACCTGGCATCTATGGCGGCAAGACGCTCAAGGACATCGAGGCGGACTGCAAGGCTGCGGGCCGCGAACTTGGGTTCGACATCGACTTCCGTCAAAGCAATCACGAAGGCACGCTGGTGGACTGGTTCCACGAGGCGGATGAAAAGGCCGTCGGCGTTGCCATCAATGCGGGCGCCTATACGCATACGTCGGTCGCGCTGCATGATGCGATCCGTGCCATTTCCATTCCCGTCATCGAACTCCACATATCCAACGTGCATGCACGGGAAGAATTCCGCCACAAGTCGATGATCGCGCCGGCATGCAAAGGCGTGATCTGCGGCTTCGGGCCTCACAGCTACATCCTGGCGCTCCATGCGCTGAAGAACATCACGGCATAAGAAGAAGACAGGGCTACACTCATGGCTGAAAAGAAATCCGGTATCGATCAGGCGCTGATCCGCGATCTCGCCAACATCCTCAAGGATACCGATCTGACCGAGATCGAAGTCGAGCAGGAGGATCTGCGTATCCGCGTTTCGCGCGCAGGCACGCCCCAGTACATCCAGGCGCCGATCGCGGCCCCCGCCTATGCGGCGGCGGCACCGGTTGCAGCAGCCCCGGTGGCAGTCGCTGCCGCACCGGCCGCGGCAACCCGCAACCCGGCCAACACCGTCAGCGCACCGATGGTCGGTACGGTCTACATGGCTCCGGCTCCGGGCGCGCGCGCCTTCATCGAGCTCGGCGCGACGGTCAAAGAAGGCCAGACGCTCCTCATCATCGAAGCGATGAAGACGATGAACCAGATTCCTTCGCCGAAGTCCGGCAAGGTCACTGAAATCCTCGTCGAAGACGGCTCGCCCGTCGAATACGGCCAGCCGCTCGTCGTCATCGAATAAGGCTTTGCCAATGATTTCGAAGATCCTCATAGCCAATCGCGGCGAGATCGCCCTTCGTGTGCTGCGCGCCTGCAAGGAGCTCGGCATCGCAAGTGTGGCCGTACATTCGACGGCTGATGCCGACGCCATGCATGTGCGTCTTGCCGACGAAAGTGTGTGCATCGGCCCGCCGCCATCGCGCGAGAGCTATCTGAACATCCACCAGATCGTCGCGGCCTGCGAGATCACCGGCGCTGACGCCGTGCATCCGGGCTATGGCTTCCTGTCGGAAAACGCCAAATTCGCCGACATCCTCGAAGCGCACGGCATCACCTTCATCGGCCCGACGGCCGAGCATATCCGCATCATGGGCGACAAGATCACCGCCAAGACGACTGCGCAGGAACTGGGTATTCCCGTCGTTCCCGGCTCTGACGGCGAAGTGAAGACCGAAGAGGATGCGCTGAAGACGGCTGCCTATATCGGCTATCCGGTGCTAATCAAGGCAACGGCCGGCGGCGGCGGACGCGGCATGAAGGTCGCCAAGACCGAAGCCGATCTGATCGAAGCCTGGTCGACGGCTCGCACTGAAGCGGCCGCCGCCTTCGGCAACGACGCCGTCTACATGGAAAAATACCTCGGCAAGCCACGCCACATCGAAATCCAGGTATTTGGCGATGGCGAGGGCAATGCGGTCCATCTCGGCGAACGCGACTGCTCGCTGCAGCGTCGCCACCAGAAGGTCTGGGAAGAAGCCAATTCTCCGGCGCTCAACGTCGAACAGCGCATGAAGATCGGCCAGATCTGCGCCGATGCCATGAAGAAGCTGAAATATCGCGGTGCCGGCACGATCGAGTTCCTCTACGAAAATGGCGAGTTCTATTTCATCGAAATGAACACCCGCCTGCAGGTGGAGCATCCGGTCACGGAAGCCATCACCGGCATCGACCTCGTGCATGAGCAGATCCGCGTCGCCTCCGGTGGCGGTCTGTCGGTCACGCAGGACGAGGTGCACTTCCAGGGCCACGCCATCGAATGCCGCATCAATGCTGAGGACGCGCGCACCTTCGTGCCCTCGCCTGGCACGATCACGCATTTCCATGCACCGGGCGGTCTTGGCGTACGCATCGATTCCGGCGCCTATCAGGGTTACAAGATCCCGCCTTATTACGACAGCCTCATCGGCAAGCTGATTGTCCATGGCCGTACACGCGTCGAATGCATGATGCGCCTGCGCCGTGCGCTCGATGAATTTGTCGTTGACGGCATCAAGACAACACTGCCACTGTTCCAGGATCTCGTTTCCAACCAGGATATCGCCAACGGCGACTATGATATTCATTGGCTGGAAAAGTATCTCGCCAACAGCAAGCCGGCAGCATAGGACAGAATGGCAGGAGCGCGCAGGAAATCGCCAGGTATTACCCCGGAGATCCTCCTGCGCGCCTATTCGATCGGCCTCTTCCCCATGGCCGAATCTGCCGACGATCCGGAAATCTTCTGGGTCGAACCTGATGTCCGCGGCGTCCTGCCGCTGGACGATCGTTTCCACGTTTCCAAAAGTCTTCGAAAGACGATCCGGCAAAAGCCCTTCGATATCCGCTTCAACAGCGCCTTCGATGCCGTCATGACCGCTTGCGCACAAGAGACGGCCGATCGTCCGAGTACCTGGATCAACGAGACGATCCGAACGCTCTACTCCGCCCTGCACCGTATGGGCCATGCCCATTCTGTCGAGGCCTGGGATGGCGATGAACTCGTCGGCGGCCTCTATGGTGTTTCTCTCGGCTCCGCCTTCTTTGGGGAAAGCATGTTCTCGCGGCGCACCGACGCTTCGAAAGCCTGTCTCGTCCATCTCGTCGAGCATCTGAAGCGGCAGCACTTCACCCTGCTCGACACGCAATTCACGACAGAGCATCTGAAAACATTCGGGGCACTCGACGTGCCGAAAACGGACTACGCGCTGATGCTCGCCGCGGCGATGGAATCGCCGCACCTAAAGTTTTAAGGTTGAATTTTTCATCCTAGCGTTGATTTTCCGGCTGCTCCGATTAAGGTTGGAACGCAACGGAGGGTGAAATCTTGAAGCAATATTTTGCGGCAGCGATCCTGCTCGCCATGGCTGCCGGGACAGCCGATGCCCGCCCCTATCAGGAAATGTTTCCGAAAAGAACGGATTTCTCCGATGAAGAGAAGCCGGTTTTGCAGAAGCTCGACTTCCAACAGGGGGCGATCAGGCTGCCGGCTGCGAAGGCGACGCTGAACGTACCGGATGGGTTCTATTATCTCAGCCCTGAAGATACGAAGACCGTGCTCGTCGATATCTGGGGCAACCCTCCGGGCGCGGCGGCTGATGCGTTGGGCATGTTATTTCCTGCACAATATTCCCCGACTGATGTCGGGTCATGGGGTTCGGTCATCGAATTCAGCGCGGATGGCTATGTATCGGATGCCGACGCAGCGACGATCGACTACGATGAACTGCTGCAGAACATCAAGGACTCCATTTCGGAGAGCAATACCGAGCGACAGAAGCAGGGCTTTCCCACGGTGACACTCGTCGGCTGGGCCTCTGCCCCGCATTACGACCAATCCGCACACGCCCTGCACTGGGCGCGCGATCTGCTGTTCAACGAGAATGGAAATACGCAGCATACACTGAACTATTCCGTGCGCACGCTGGGCCGTGAGGGCGTCTTTCAATTCGACTTCGTTGCCGGTCTCGAACAGCTGAAGGAAATCGAGACTGCCGTCCCGACCGTGACCAAGCTCGTACAATTCGACAAGGGAATGGCCTACAGCGATCACGTGGATGGCGACAAGATCGCTGCCTACGGGATGGCGGGCATGATCGCTGCAGGCGCTGGCGCTAAGGTTGCCGCGAAGATCGGGCTGCTGGCCATCGCCGCTGCCTTCCTGAAGAAGGCCTGGATCCTTGTCTTTGTGGTATTTGGCGGGGCAGTCAGCTTTGTGAGGAAGCTCTTTACCGGCAACAAGACGCCCAACGCATAGCGGCCAGCATCAGCAGGCCTGTCGCATCGAACGATCTTATGCGACGCACCCGGCGCCACTATCATCTTGCTGTAGATAGTTATTTGCAGCTAAAAGCCCGGTCGATCAGGCGCGCGTCCTTACTTGGCGCCGGCGCTGTCCGGCGGCGGGACGTCGGAGTTCTGCTTGCAGTCCTTCAGCCAGACGTCATAGATCGGATGCTCGACGGCATTGAGGCCGGGGCTGTCGGCAAACATCCAGCCGGTGAAGATGCGGCGGATCTTGCGGTCCAGCGTGATCTCATCGACTTCAACAAAACCATCGATCTTCTGGGCTTCCGACTGGTCGCGCGAATAACAGGCCTTCGGCGTCACCTGCAAGGCGCCGAACTGTACGGTCTCGTTGACATAGACGTCAAACGTCGTGATGCGACCGGTGATTTTGTCGAGGCCGGAGAAGACGGCGACCGGATTGTCGATGCGGGCAGCCTGTGCCTGATTGGAAAGAAGCCCGGCGGACAGCGCCAACAGCGATACAGCTCCCGCAGCCGGCAGGACCGTGTTTCGCAGGGAAAGCTTCATATCTACCCGTCTCCAGCACATATCAGGTTCATGGCCGCAGCGATTGCGGCCAACCTGCGGGTAAAGGTCAATTGTGGCCAAAGCGCGGGGCAGGACCCGCCATCGGATGCCTTGATCTCAGTTACCGGGCGTCCAGGCGTCGTAGTCACCCGTCACGCGCGGACGTTCGCCCGCAACGGACAGCGAGCCTGGCGGACGATAGGCCTGCGGCGAACCTGTGGGATTGGGGCGATGCGGCTTCTGCCATTCCTTGGCAACGTAGGTTTCCTTGGACGGAGGAACGTCAGTGCGGTGATGCATCCAGCCGTGCCAGCCCGGAGGAATGGCGGAAGCTTCGGCGTAACCTTTGTAGATCACCCAACGCTTCGGCAGGCCGTAAGAGGAAAGACCGCCTTCGTAATAGACATTGCCCAACTCGTCTTCACCAACACGCTTGAAGCCGCGAAGGGCGAACAGCGTGCCGAAAGTGTAATTGTTCCACCAGGTGAAGGTGTGCAGCAGGAACTTGATCATGTCTTTTCCTCGTGGCCGCAGGACGCGGACGAAAGCAGATAGGCTTTTTCGCTTATGCCGCCGCCAAGCCGAATTGTCCAGTGATTCCCGCCGAAACTGCGGTCATTTGAGAGCCATCTTGAAACCGAGATGCGACGGCTTGAAACCCAGTCTTTCGTAGAAACGATGGGCATCCGTGCGTATTGCATTCGATGTCAGTTGGACGAGCCGTACGCCGCGACCTTTCGCCTCGGCAATGGCAAATTCGATCATCCGCGCACCAATCCCCTGCCCACGCAGATCGGCGCGCGTCTGCACCGCCTCGATGATCATGGCGGATGAGCCGCGTGCATTGAGCGAGGTGGTAATCATCGTCTGAAAGGTGCCGACGACATCACCTTCCCGCTCGGCCACAAAAAGCGTCTGGTTGGAAGACGCCTCTATCGTCGCAAAGGCAAGGGCATAGTCTGCATAGGCCTCGGGATCGCTCGTGTCACCATGGCCGCCAAGCGGATCGGCGGCAAACATGGCGATCAAAGCCGGCAGATCAGCCTCGCGCGCCTTGCGGATGATGATGTCGGCTGCGGCCATTTCAATGCGCCTCAAGGGCCTTTTCGAAGATCAGCGTCGGAATGCCAGACTGGCCGGAACCGCTGTTTTCGTTGCGGCTGGCCTCGACGAAACCGAGCCTTGAGTAGAAGTGGGCAGCTTCGTGGTTCTGAACCTCGACCTCCAGCCGCATGATCTCGGCATCCGGAAAGCAAGTTTCGAGTTCGGCGAAGATATCGCGACCGATGCCCTGGCGCTGCAGATCAGGCTTCACGTAAAGAAGGTGCAGCATGACGGTTTTCGTCATCTCCGATGACATGGCCGCATAACCCATGCCGCCGATGTCTCGGCCGTCATCGGCAACGAGGAATTCGGCATTCTTCTTTGTCAGCCGCGCCTTCAGCGCAGCCGGCGAAAAGAGATTGGCGATCAGCTCATCGACCTTTGCCACGCCGTGGCTAGCGTCATAGGCGGTATGAAAGCTCTCGACCAATAGGGCGCGGACCTTCTTCAGGTCGCGCTCACTGGCCGTACGAACGAAATAAACCAAGACCTTCTCCTTGCGGCATCGGCCTTCCGAAAACCGCTTCTGACCGTTCGGCCAAAGCCGTTGGCTTATTCTTCCTCGATGCCGAGCTTGGCCTTGACAAGAGCCTGAACGGCCTGCGGATTGGCCTTGCCGCCGGTCGCCTTCATGACCTGGCCGACGAACCAGCCGGCAAGCGTCGGCTTCGCCTTGACCTTGGCGACCTGATCGGGGTTGGCGGCGATGATCTCATCGACGGCCTTCTCGATCGCGCCGGTATCCGTCACCTGCTTCAGGCCGCGGCTTTCGACGATCTCGGCGGGGTCGCCGCCTTCGTTGAGGATGATTTCAAAAACATCCTTGGCGATCTTGCCGGAGATGGTCTCCGCCTTGATGAGGTCGATGATGGCGCCGAGCTGAGCCGGAGAAACAGGCGTTTCCTCGATATCCTTGCCGGTGCGGTTCAGCGCACCGAGCAGGTCGTTGATGACCCAGTTGGCGGCAGCCTTGCCGTCACGGCCTTCGGCAACGGCTTCGAAGTAGTCGGCGATCGCCTTTTCCGAGACGAGCACCGAAGCGTCGTAGATCGAGAGACCGAGCTCACGAACGAAACGCTCTTTTTTGTCGTCGGGCAGCTCCGGCAGATGCTGAGCCAGATCACGGACAAAAGCATCGTCGAATTCGAGCGGCAGTAGGTCCGGATCGGGGAAATAGCGATAGTCATGCGCATCTTCCTTGGTGCGCATGGACCGCGTCTCGCCCTTGTTCGGATCGAACAGACGGGTTTCCTGATCGATCGAACCGCCGTCCTCCAGAATGCCGATCTGGCGGCGGGCTTCGTATTCGATGGCTTGGCCGATGAAGCGGATGGAGTTGACATTCTTGATTTCGCAGCGCGTGCCGAAGGGCTCGCCCGGGCGGCGCACGGAGACGTTGACGTCGGCGCGCATGGAGCCTTCATCCATGTTGCCGTCGCAGGTGCCAAGGTAGCGCACGATCGAGCGCAGCTTCGTCATGTAGGCCTTGGCCTCATCCGACGTGCGCATATCCGGCTTGGAGACGATTTCCATCAACGCAACGCCGGAACGGTTGAGGTCCACATAGGACATAGTCGGATGCTGGTCGTGCATCGACTTACCGGCGTCCTGTTCCAGGTGCAGGCGCTCGATGCCGATCTCGATATCCTCGAACTGGCCCTGGCGGTCCGGGCCGAGGGAGATGACAATCTTGCCCTCGCCGACGATCGGGTCCTTGTACTGCGAGATCTGATAGCCCTGCGGCAGGTCCGGATAGAAATAGTTCTTGCGGTCGAAGACCGAACGCTTGTTGATCGCGGCCTTCAGGCCGAGGCCGGTGCGCACCGCCTGCTTGACACATTCCTCGTTGATGACGGGCAGCATGCCGGGCATGGCCGCATCGACGAGCGAGACGTTCGAATTCTGCGGCTTGCCGAATTCCGTCGAGGCGCCGGAGAAAAGCTTGGAATTGGAAAGCACCTGGGCATGGACTTCCAAGCCGATGATGACTTCCCAATCGCCGGTGGCGCCGGGGATATAACGTTTCGGATCAGGCGTGCGAACGTCGACAATGGTCATGAGATGCTCTTCGAAGGCTGTTCTTTTCAACAGGTGAGGTAAAGGAAATGGCCTGCCGGTGCAAGGCTTTCGGCAGCCTAGAAACCCGGGCCGTAGCCTTCCGGCTCTTGCGGGCCAAGATGCTTGCTGAGACCGACTGATGGCACGTCGCGGTCTAGCTTCGGATTATAGGCGACCGAAAGCCAGTGGATCGCGTAGCCGTGCTTCTGGAAAAAGGAGATCGCCTCTGTATTTCCAGAATGGGTCTGCATCGCAGCCTGCTCAAAACCCTGCTCAAAGATATCGGCCTCGATACGCTCCAGCAGTGCAGTACCAAGCCCCTGACGGTTGAAACTCGGATCGATCCAGAAGTCGGAAATGGTCTCGTCCAGCCCTTCGCGCGCGGCCCAGCCGGCGACCTGCCCGTTCTGTTCAACGACAGTGATGGTGAGCCAGTTGCTGTCCACGAACGTTCGGAAGGCAGTACGGGCTCCATCCGTCATGGCGTCCGATTCGCCGATCAATGCCATCGCTCTTTGCCAGGCTCGCAAGCCGATTTCGCTCAAGAGTTGCGTGTCGCCTTCGCGGGCATTGCGAATGTGGATCAATGGCACCTCCGCGTTACTACAGAGAGTAGACCATTGAGTCGGGGAGTTTTCCAGCCCCTGCAATGAGATGAAGAAGCGAAAGCAATATTATGGGCGGCTTTTTTGTTCCGCTGCGCCTGCTTGACCGGATTGTGGTTGCTGATAAAAAGCCCGTCAGAGGTGTTTTATGTCTAACCTGCCTGAGACCCGGTAAAGGCCCTGCCCGCAAGCACAGCTTCGCGCGCATGGGCCCGAAAAACGAAGCCGCGGCGTATCGGCTAAGCCCGATCGCCAAATCGTTTTCGTGCGCCTTCATGAAGGCGCGTTTCCGGATCAACAGCAATGGACATCTCGCGCGCAGAACAGCGCATCCTGCACCTTATGGCCCAGGGCGGCCGTATCGAAATTACCCGCGATGACAATAAAAAGATCGAAACGGTGAGTTGTTTCACCCGCGACGGCTGGGTCTATCCCGGCTTCGGCATGGAGCTTTTCCGCAAGCTGAAACGGCTGAAGGCAATCAAATCTTCCGCCGGTCAGCCCTATCGGATCACCGAAAGAGGACTGCAGCTCGTCAGGTCGCAGCTCGATAATAGATAGGTCTGACAAGCGCCTGGCCGTGCGGCGACGTCGTCGTGCGGCCAGGAACGTTTCAGAGCTTTTCAGAAAGCTCTGTGCGCATCGCCGTCCACTCCTCGGCAATCGTGCCTGCTCCGATCGTCTTGCCGGCGCGGCGATACCAGTAGCCGGCGTTCCAGTCGTCGCCTTCAACGCGATGGCAAAGGGCATGGCCCCAGTCGAAAACCTGTTCACCCTCGTGGTTCTGGCAGATTTCGTGAACCGCCTCCCACTCTGCGCCTAATTTAAAGCCGTTGGCAGCGAGGCGATCAAAGGCCCCGATCAACCGCGCAAGATCTTGTTTCGGCATGAGGCCCTCCTCGCAAAGACCTCCTTCTATAACAGGCGCCGCCTCGAAATCCGAGACGGCGCCTGCCTTTCTTCAATCGCGGAGATTGATGATGTCATTCATCAATCCGCCGGTGCCGTTGTGGATGGTCAGGTGACCAACCTTGCCAGCAATGGTTTCAAGGGCCTCAAGCTCCTTCAGACGCAGCATGACCGGGTTTTCGGCCATGACCTTCGCCGTGTTGAGGAGCGAACGCGTGGCGTTCGTTTCCTCACGGCGACGAATGACATTCGCTTCGGCCTGCTTCTCAGCAGCAACGACCTGGTTGAGGATCTCACGCATCTCACCCGGCAGGATCACGTCCTTGAGTTCGATACCGGAAACCTCGATGCCAACAGCCGCCATGTCCTCACGGACCTTTTCGGCGGCTTCGGCATTGATCGTCACCTTACGCTCGAGAATCTGGTCGAGGGTCAGGCTGCCAAGCGTGCGGCGGAAGACAAACTGAAGCGCGCGGTAGAGCCCATCCGAGAAGTCCTTCACCACAGTCACCGCCTTGACCGGGTCTACGACACGGTATTCGGCAGAGATGTTGATACGGATCGTCACGCGGTCACGGGTCAGGAGTTCCTGGCCAGCAACATCGAGCGTCTGCCACTTCAGGTCGATCACCTTCACCTGGAAAGCCTTGCCGACATTCCAGAAAGAGTGGATGCCTGCGGACAGCATTCCGGACTGCACGCCGTCAATGAAAAGCAGGCCGACCTGTCCCTCATTGACCAGATGCACGCTCACCGCCTCGGCCTTTCGGGCCTGCACGATGCGGCGCATCAGCGCCGGGTCGACGGTCAGCTTCTCCGAAACGTCGATCCGCTTTTCCGCCCAGGGTCCAGCGTCCTTCCAGACGATCAGCTTCTGGTTCGGCAGCATTACTGCAAAGATTGCGCCATCCCGCTCGATCACCGCCACCTCCGCGGCAGCGGTGCGGAAAACGGCCAGGCTCTGCTCGGCGACATCAGGGAACTTGTCGAACAGAGCCTTCTCGTAAGCCGAAACGAATACCGGGTTGTTCAGGTCGTGGCGGGCGATCTCAAGACTATTGCGTGTGTTCGGCAGCCAGTGCAGGCCCGATCCGTACACACCTATAGTCTGGCCCTTGTTCAGGGCGATCACACGTTCATTTTCCTTCACAAGGACGCGCCTGCGTCCCAAAATCATCGAGAGAAGTTCTATCATGTTCGTTGCTCCTTCGGTTCGCTAAGTCATCGACCGATTTTTCCTTGCGTTTGTGTTTCACTCGTTCAGTTCAGGCATTCATACCCGGCATTGATCCGGGAACCGGTGGCAGGCGGCGTCTGCGGAACAATAGGAGAGGACGCTGCGGCAGGCAGGCGGGCCTTGGAGCGTGCTCCTCGGCAGACCGGTCTGCGGCTTGATCGTCACTATCGTTCTGGCTTGCGCCCCTGGTTCTGGAATGGGCCGAGACCTTTCAGCCTCTTTCCGCTCCTCGACATTCCGGTCCCCGAACCGTCAATTTCAGCTTTTCTGGTACCGCAAACCAGCGCTTGGAGAAGGATTCGAACCTTCGACATTCAGATTACAAGTCTGACGCTCTACCCACTGAGCCATCCAATGGTGCAAATAGTAGGACTCGAACCCACGACCTCCGGATGCCAAATCCGGCGCTCTTCCTCTGAGCTATATCCGCTTCCGACCTCCGATGCGGCATCCGTATACAGGGCGGCAAAGCCGGCTGCACGAGAGGAGGTTTTGAACTCCATCCGTTGATGTCCACACCGGCTGACGACCGGGAGGCTGCGTTTAAGGTATTTCGCGGTGTTATGGCAATGGGAAAATTGAAACGCTAAGTTGCGAACCTCCGTTCGTTGCACAAATGCAACAGGCTTGCCGCGCTAGTCCTCGGCTAATTGCTTCTGCAAATGCACCTTTTCGAGTGGGACGCCCATGCTCTTCGCAAACTCGATACCATGCCAGATGATCTTGAAACCGCAGCGCTCGTAAAGGCGGATTGCACCGCTGTTCTTCGCATGCGTGTCGAGCCGCGCCGTTTCCAGGCCTTCGCCTTTCATCAGCTCGCAGAGATGAAACAGCAGCGCTTTGCCGATGCCTTTGCCCTGATGATCGGGATGCACCCAAAGGTCGGAAATATAGTTTGGCACATTCTCCCGTGCGCTCCAGCCGACGATTCCTCCGTCAAGTTCAGCGACGAAGATCTCACCCATCGTCTCATCCGGAAAAATCGCGAATTCCTGCTTCACCCGGTCGATGACAGCGGGATCTCGATAGCTGTCTTCAAAGGCGTTGCTTGCTGCCCATGCGGCAAAACCAACAACGCCGACCATTTTGTGGTCGGCGTCTGCAATCTTTCGTATCGTTGGAGCGGTTACCACCACTTGGCAGGCGTAAACTTGCCGGCGGCCTGTTCGATAACATGGGCGGTCTTGAAGAGGGTTTCCTCGTCGAAGGCCTTGCCGATGAGCTGCAGGCCGAGCGGCAGACCCTTGTGGTCGAGGCCCGCGGGAACGGCGATGCCTGGCAGGCCTGCCATGTTCACCGTGACCGTGAAGATGTCGTTCAGGTACATCTTCACCGGATCGGCGGCGAGGTTCTCGTCTGCAACGCCAAAGGCGGACGAAGGGGTGGCCGGCGTCAGGATGGCGTCGACGCCGGCATCGAAGGCGAGTTCGAAGTCGCGCTTGATCAGCGTGCGGACCTTCTGGGCGCGCAGGTAATAGGCGTCGTAGTAACCGGCCGACAGAACATAGGTGCCGATCATGATGCGGCGCTTAACTTCCTGGCCGAAGCCGGCGGCGCGCGTCTTCTCGTACATGTCGACGATATCCTTGCCGTCGACGCGCAGGCCGTAGCGCACGCCATCGTAACGGGCGAGGTTCGACGAGGCTTCGGCGGGCGCCACGATGTAGTAGGCCGGAAGGGCGTATTTCGTGTGGGGCAGCGAGATGTTGACGATCTCGGCACCGGCATCCTTCAGCCAGGCGATGCCCTGCTGCCAGATGGCCTCGATCTCATCGGGCATGCCATCGACGCGATATTCGTTCGGAATGCCGATCTTCATGCCCTTCAGCGACTGGCCGATGGCGGCTTCGTAATCCGGAACCGGCAGATCGACGGAAGTCGTGTCCTTGGCATCGACGCTTGCCATCGACTTCAGGAGGATTGCGGCATCGCGCACGTCGCGGGCGATCGGGCCGGCCTGATCGAGCGAGGAAGCGAAGGCAACCGTGCCCCAGCGCGAGCAGCGGCCATATGTCGGCTTGATGCCGACTGTACCGGTGAAGGCAGCCGGCTGGCGGATCGAGCCGCCTGTGTCTGTTGCAGTAGCACCTGCGCAGAGATGGGCGGCAACGGCTGCAGCCGAACCACCGGAAGAGCCGCCCGGAACGAGCTGCTGGTTAGAGCCGGCGGCGCGCCAAGGGTTGATGACAGCGCCATAGTGCGAGGTTTCGTTGGAAGAGCCCATCGCGAACTCGTCCATGTTCAGCTTGCCGAGCATGACGGCACCGTCATCCCAGAGGTTCTGGGTCACGGTCGATTCATAACGCGGCTCGAAACCGTCGAGAATATGGCTGCAGGCCTGGGTGTGCACGCCGACGGTGGCGAACAGATCCTTGATGCCGAGCGGGATGCCTTCGAGATCGCCGGCCTTGCCGGCGGCAATGCGTTCGTCGGAGTTCTTTGCCATGAGGTGGGCGAGATCCGGCGTGACCTTGATATAAGCGTTAAGATGGCCATTGGCCGCATCGATCGCCGAGATATAGGCCTCGGTCAGTTCGGTCGCGGTGATTTCCTTGGCGCGCAGCTTCTGGCGGGCTTCGGCAATGGTCAGGTTGGTGAGTTCGCTCATCGTGTTTTCGCTTCAGGTCTGAAAATGGCAACAGGGTCGGAAAGAGGCGGACAAAGCCTTATTCGACGACTTTCGGCACCAGGAAGAAATTGTGGTCGGTGATCGGCGCATTGGCAACGACGTCGGCGGCCTTGTTGCCGTCATTGACGATATCGGTGCGCTTCTTCATGTCCATCGGAGTCACTGAGGTCATGGCTTCGACGCCCTCGACGTCAACTTCGGAGAGCTGCTCGACGAAGCCGAGGATGCCGTTCAATTCACCAACCATACGATTTGCCTCTTCTTCCGAGACGGCAATACGGGCAAGGCGCGCAACGCGCTTAACGGTGGCGAGATCGACGGACATGGCATTCTCCGGATAGCAATTTTCCTATCGCTATAAAGACCATGTCCGTCCTGTGCAACGGGTTTGCCTTTTCGGCAATGCAGAATTCCTGCCCTCAAACTCACCGGGATTTGAGGGCTTATGCATCAGAACGACAGGCTTTCGCCGGGCTTCGGCGCCTTCACTTGCGTCTTCGACGCTTCCATGCCGGCAATGAATTTTTCCGGCGTCTGGTCGATGATCGGGAAGGTGCCGTAGTGGCAGGGAATGGCCGTCTTGAAGTTGAAGTAGCGCTGGCAGGCAAGAGCCGCCACCGCGCCGCCCATGGTGAAGCGGTCGCCGATCGGCACGATACCGATATCGGGCTGATGCAGTTCGTTGATCAGCGCCATATCCGAAAAGATATCCGTGTCGCCCATGTGGAAGAGGCTCGGCTCGTCGTCGAAATGCAGCATGAGGCCGTTCGCGCTGCCGAGCGAATGCGAAACACCGTCTTCCGTCGTCTGGGCGGAAGAATGCAGCGCATTGGTGAAGGTGGCGGTGAAGCCACCAAGCGAGACCGTGCCGCCGGTATTACCCATTTCCAGCTTTTCAACACCCTTCGTACCAAGCCAGGAGGCAAGATCGGCATTGGCGAGAACGACGGCACCGGTCTCCCTGGCGATGGCTACGGTATCGCCGACATGGTCACCGTGGCCGTGGGTCAGCAGGATATGGGTGATGCCCTTGGTCACATCCTTTATGTCCTGGCCGGCAAAGGACGAGTTATAGGTCAGGAAAGGGTCGATCAGGATTTTGGCCGCTTTCGTCTCGATACGGAAAGCAGAATGGCCGAGCCAGGTGATCTTCATGAAAAGTCTCCTTTATTACGTGATGCAAAAGGCGATTTCGGAGGCCAGAAAGGCTTGGGACAATTCTGGCCGGAAAACCGTTTCGCACTTTTCCTGGAATTGCACTAAGGACATAGCCGATATGGCCGCAAAGAAAAGCGGCGGGAACTTCAATTTCTTTTGACAGGATAACATAGCAATGACGGTGCTTACGATCGAGGAACTGGCCGGAATACTCGACCCTGGACAGGCGATCGCAGGCCTCGATCTCGGCACCAAGACGATCGGCCTTGCCATGTCCGATCTCGGACGCCGCTTTGCGACGCCGCGCCCGGTCCTCAAGCGTGAGAAATTCAGCATCGATGCTGAGACGCTGCTGAGTTTTGCCGCGAAGGAGAAAGTTGCGGCGTTCGTTATCGGCCTGCCGATGAATATGGACGGGTCGACAGGACCGCGCGTGCAGGCGACGCGGGCTTTCGTGCGCAATATGGAGCAGAAGACCGCCCTTCCCTTCATCTATTGGGATGAGCGGCTATCGACGGTGGCGGCCGAACGGGCCCTGCTGGAAATGGATGTTTCGCGGGCAAAACGCGCCGAACGCATCGATTCGGCCGCAGCGAGCTTCATCCTTCAGGGAGCGCTCGACAGGCTTTCCTTGCTGGGGAGATCGGCAGACGACACGGAGGCGTGACGCGCCTTCCACCAGCCGGCGATCTGGCGGCGCTTGCGGAAGCCCATGATGGCAAAGACGACGAGGCTGTCGACGGCGATCGCTCGGGCGACGAGCGGAGGGATTTCCTGCGGCGGCAGGCCGAGCGCCTTGCCGTAAATCTGGAAGGTCAGGTCATGGACCTGCCGCGTCAGCATGAAGATGCCGAAGTTCAGATCGTAGTAAGAAAGCCAGTACCATCCCGCCAGGAAGACGATCGGACCGGCCCAGAAGATCAGAAACCACTTCATGCGGCCTCTCCTTCGTGCTTGCGCAGGACCGGCATATCAAGGGAAACGAGCCAGACCGACGATGCCATAATGCAGAGTACGAGCGTGGGCACGGCAATATCCAGCGCCAGCACGGCGAAAAACATCATCGCCGCGACAAGCAACGCGGTTCTGGCTGCTCTGGTTCCCATGACTGAACTCGGGTCCACATTCGTTACATTTCTAATGTGGACCACACTGGCGGGTTAACCAGCACCACGCAACGTAAACCAATTGTTAAGGTTAACGGTCGGGCGGAGGCTGTGGATTGTTCAGCCGTAGACGCCGCGCACCAGCCGCTTCAACGCACCGGCTGCCTTCTCCCAGTCCTTGCCGTTCTTCAACACCAGCCCCGCGCACTGGCCGCCGGCAGCCGCCGAAAGCACGAGATGCTGGATGGAAGCAAAGATCAGAGCATTGACGGCCGCGGTATCGACGCCCTTAGGCGGCGTCAGCGATCCGCGCATGCGGTCGAGCCAGAGCCCCAGCGCTTTCGAGCGCGCTTCGGAAAGGCGCCTCACCTGCTCGGTATTTTCCGATATCTCCCAGGCGACGATGCGGCGCATCAAGGGATCGTCGCGCAGCGCTTCCAGGAAAAGCAGCGACAGCCGCTCCATCAGGTCGCCATAGGTCAGGAGGAACATGCCGCCGGTATCTTCGGGGATGCGATCCTTGACCCAATTGCCGAGATCGGCGCCGATCGCCTCGACAAGGCCATCGAGGCCGCCATAATAGCGGTAGATGAGTTGCTTGTCGCAGCCGGCGCGGCGGGCGACGGCATTGATGCCGAAATTCTGGAAGCCTTCTTCCGCCAGCAGGTTCTTGGCGGCTTTCAGGATGGCGCGCTCAGTCGCGCTTCTGTCGCGGATGCGCCTTTCAGGTTCAGCAGCACCCGTCTGTTCGAGCACGGCCACGGCACTTTCATTCAGCATTCGGTCAACCCCGGTCTGTCACCAATCGGTGAGTAACAGTGGAATTTTCCATCTACAATCCTATCTAATTGAGAAGACTGTGGATATTGATTGTCCGCGGCTCTGCTGACGCTGGTGGGCGGCCCGGCGGCATTTTTCATCCCACATAGCGCGCCCGAGAAATCTTGCCCTTGCGGTTGATCGCGATGGACGAACCCGGCATAGCTGCATTATGAAAAGAGACGACAATTTCTGCTAAGGCCTTGCAATGGTGAATTATATCGAAGCCGCAACCGCGCCGCCGAAGAATACCGGCGCCATCAGGCTTTATGGCCCTGAAGCATTTGAGGGAATGCGCAACGCGTGCCAGCTGACCGCGCGCTGCCTCGATGCGCTTGCCGATATCGTCAAGCCGGGCCTCGCAACCAATGAAATCGACCGTTTCGTTTTCGAATTCGGCATGGATAACGGCGCCTATCCGGCGACGCTGAACTATCGCGGCTATACGAAGTCCACCTGTACTTCGATCAATCATGTGGTCTGCCACGGCATTCCTGATGACAAGCCGCTGCGCGAGGGTGATATCGTCAATATAGACGTGACCTTCGTCGTCGATGGCTGGCATGGCGATTCGAGCCGCATGTATCCGGTCGGCCAGGTCAAGCGCGCTGCTGAACGCCTGCTGGAAGTGACCTATGAGTCGCTGATGCGCGGTATCGCCGCCGTTCATCCCGGCGCACGCACCGGCGCGATCGGCGAAGCGATCCAGACCTATGCAGAAGCCGAGCGCTGCTCCGTCGTGCGCGATTTCTGCGGCCATGGTGTCGGCCGTCTCTTCCACGATTCGCCAAACATCCTGCATTACGGCCGCGCCAATGAAGGGCCGGAACTGCGCGAGGGCATGATCTTCACCATCGAGCCGATGATCAATCTCGGACGCCCGCATGTGAAAGTGCTGGCGGACGGCTGGACTGCCGTGACGCGCGATCGCTCGCTGTCAGCGCAGTACGAACATACGGTCGGCGTAACCGCCAATGGCTGCGAGATCTTCACGCTTTCGCCCGCCGGCCTCGATCGGCCGGGCCTGCCACCGCTGAACGGGTGATATCATCCATGGCGAAAGGCCCCGTTCCGCAGGCTAGCGATGACGAATTGCCTTTCGACATGGACGAGGATATCGCCGTGGACGAACGGGCGTTTTTCGGACAGCCGGCAAAGGCCGCGATTCCTGCAAAAAAATCCGCCTTGCCCGCCAGGGAAGAGCATTATCACGGCCATCGCGAAAGGCTGCGCAACCGCTTCCGTGAGAATGGCGATACAGCGCTCGCCGACTATGAAATCCTCGAACTCCTGCTTTTCCGGCTGATCCCACGCCGCGACACGAAACCGATCGCCAAGGCATTGATCGACCGCTTCGGTTCGCTTGCCGCCGTCTTCGGCGCACCGGCAGCACTGCTGCAGGAGGTCAAAGGCGTCGGAGAGGCGGTGGCGCTGGATCTGAAGCTGATATCGTCCATTAGCCATCGCGCGCTGAAGAGCGAGCTCAAGGGCAAGCAAGTGCTTTCCTCCTGGTCGTCGGTCATCCAATATTGTCATGCGGCGATGGCGCATGAGACGCGCGAGCAGTTCCGTATTCTCTTCCTCGACAAGCGCAATGCGCTGATCGCCGACGAGGTGCAGGGGCGCGGAACGGTGGACCACACACCCGTCTATCCGCGTGAGGTGGTAAGGCGGGCGCTCGAGCTTTCGGCAACGGCGCTTATTCTCGTCCACAATCATCCCTCGGGCGACCCGACGCCATCGCGCGCCGATATCGAGATGACGAAGATGATCATCGATGCTGCGAAGCCGCTTGGTATTGCCATCCACGATCACATCATCATTGGCAAAGACGGACAGGCGAGCCTCAAAGGCCTGCGCTTGATATAAGACCCCGGCTAAGGCATGAAAAAGCCATCTTGGCGTTCTCCAAGCTGAATGACTGACAACAGGATGGGAATTATGGGCATTTCTCCTGGTCGCCTGTACGCGCCGCCAAGCCTTCGATCGCTGATACGACTGACACTTCTGCTGCTTGTGGTAACCGGTCTCTATCTCGGCTACCTGCAGCTTTCGACCAATGTACATGCGGTCGTCGATGGCCAGGTGTATCGCTCCGCTCAGCCCTCCCCCGCAAAGCTTGGCGAACTGGTCAAGGAATACGGCATCAAGTCCGTACTGAACCTGCGCGGCGACAGCAGCGGCGAAGCCTGGTACGACAACGAGATCGCCGCAGCAAAGGGACTTAATGTCCAGCATATCGATTTCCATATGTCGGCGACGAAGGAACTCTCCGTCGAGGAAGGGCGCCAGCTGATGGCGATCATGGCCGCCGCGCCTAAGCCGATGCTCATCCACTGCAAGGCCGGCGCCGACCGTACAGGGCTGGCTTCGGCCATCTATGTCGCCGGTGTTGCCAAGGAAGGAGAGATGGCTGCGGAGTCGCAGATCTCGCTGACATACGGCCATCTGTCGCTTTTCTTCATCGGCGCCTATGCGATGGACCGCACATTCGAGCGGCTTGAGCCAATGTTCGGCTTTTTGAACTCCTAAACTGCACCGGGATACAAACTGTAACATTGACCGGCTACCGATGAACGCGCGACATTTCGCGTCGCAATATGATTCCAATTCCAGTTCGGGGCTAAAGATGTTCCAGTACGATCTCGTGGTAGTCGGCAGCGGTCCGGCAGGGCGCCGCGGCGCAATCCAGGCTGCAAAACTCGGCAAGAAAGTGCTGGTCATCGAGCAGGGAAAACGTGTCGGCGGCGTGTCCGTCCATACAGGCACGATCCCTTCCAAGACGCTGCGCGAAACCGCACTCAATCTTTCCGGCTGGCGTGAGCGCGGCTTTTACGGCCGCAGCTACCGCGTCAAGCAGGAGATCAGTGCTGAAGACCTGCGCCGTCGCCTGCTGATCACGCTGGATCATGAAGTGGAAGTGCTCGAACATCAGTTCGCCCGCAACCGCGTCCAGCACATCCGCGGCAAGGCAAGCTTCGTCGATACCAATACCCTGCAGATCATCAAGGACGACGGCGACACGATGACGGTGACCGGCGCCAGCATCCTGCTCGCCGTCGGTACCAAACCGTTTCGGCCCGATTACATGCCCTTCGACAGCAAGACCGTGCTCGACAGCGACGAACTGCTCGATATCGAGGAATTGCCGCGCAGCATGGTCGTCATCGGCGCCGGCGTCATCGGTATTGAATATGCCACGATCTTTTCGGCACTGGATACGGCCGTGACCGTCATTGATCCAAAGTCGACCATGCTCGACTTTATTGACAAGGAAATCATCGAGGATTTCACCTATCAGCTGCGCGACCGCAATATGAAGCTGCTGCTCGGCACAAAGGCCGAGAAGGTCGAGCGGCTTGAGACAGGCAAAGTGCAGCTGACACTCGACAGCGGCCGGCATCTCGTGACCGACATGGTGCTTTTCGCCGCCGGGCGCATGGGCGCCACCGACACACTCAACCTGGAGGCCATCGGTCTCGAGGCGGACAGCCGCGGGCGCCTGAAGGTCAATCCCGAGACGTTCCAGACGTCCGTGCCTAATATCTATGCCGCCGGCGACGTTGTCGGCTTTCCGAGCCTTGCCTCAACCTCGATGGAACAGGGCCGCATTGCTGCGCGCGTCGCAATCGGCGCCGTTGCCAAGGAGCCGCAGAAATATTTCCCCTACGGCATCTATGCCGTGCCTGAAATTTCCACCTGCGGCCTGACCGAAGAGGAAATGAAGGAGCGTGGCATTCCCTATGAGTGCGGTATTGCCCGTTTCCGGGAGACATCGCGCGGCCACATCATGGGTCTCGATACGGGTCTTCTGAAGCTCATCTTCTCGTTAAAGACGCGCCGCCTGCTCGGCGTACACATCGTCGGCGAAGGTGCTACCGAGCTCGTGCATATCGGCCAGGCAGTGCTCAACCTGAAGGGCACTGTCGAATATTTCGTCGAAAATACCTTCAACTACCCGACGCTTGCCGAAGCCTATAAAATCGCCGGCCTCGATGCGTGGAACCGCATGGGCGATATAAAGTCCGAACTTTAAGGAAGCGAGGGGAACGCCCTCGCCTTTCCAGGCAACAGAATGTAAATCGCTGATACTTAAGTTTTATTTTTCAGCAGGGTGTCTCGTTGCACGCTACTGGCGATTGCCTGTGCCCTGCGCCAACTACCTATATCCTATGTCAAAAGATATTGGTAAGGTCAGCATGTTCGCGCTTTGCATCGTTCTGTTGCGTTTTGCTTACTGTCTCCCCAAGTATGGGGTGCGCCTTTCAACAGCCTGAAATCCATGTCTTAGATCGGCCTGCGGTACCAGTAAGTCCAGCAATGCAGACTACAACGAAAGATAGATATTTTGCCCGATATTTCAGAGGCTGCTCGCAGACGGTTTCAGCTGGTCCTGATAAAGCCGTCGCACTACGACGATGACGGCTACGTGATCCGATGGTGGCGGGCAATGATCCCCTCCAACTCGCTGGCGGCGATCTATGGGATTGCCGCCGAGTGTGCGGAGCGGCAAGTGCTTGGGACCGACACAGCCATCGACATCACCGTCATCGATGAGACGAATACGCGCATCGATTTTGCAGCGCTGCTCTCCCAGTTCAAACGCAATGACAATTTCGGGATGATCGCGCTTATCGGCGTCCAGTCCAACCAGTATCCGCGTGCGCTCGATATTGCCCGTCCCTTCCGCGATGCGGGACTGCCGGTTTCGATGGGTGGCTTCCATATCTCGGGATGCCTGTCGATGCTTGACGGCGACGCGATCGGGCTCGACGAATGCCGCAAGATGGGTGTTTCCATGTTTGCCGGCGAAGCCGAAGGACGGCTTGAGATGGTACTGCGAGATGCAGCAGCCGGTGAGCTGAAGCCACTCTACAATTTCATGAACGACCTTCCCGGCATCGGCGGCACGCCGGTCCCTTTCCTGCCGAAGAATAATATCCAGCGCACGCTTGGCCTCAGCACCAGTTTCGATGCGGGCCGCGGCTGCCCCTACCAATGCTCCTTCTGCACGATCATTAACGTGCAGGGCCGTAAATCCCGTTTCCGCTCGGCCGACGATGTCGAGAAGCTGGTGCGCATGAACTGGGCGCAGGGCATCCATAAATTCTTTATCACCGACGACAATTTCGCCCGCAACAAGGACTGGGAAGCGATCTTCGACCGGCTGATCGAGCTCAGGGAAAAGGACGGCATTCCGCTCGGCCTGATGATCCAGGTGGACACGCTCTGCCACAAGATCCCGAACTTCATCGAAAAATCGAAGCGCGCCGGCGTCACGCGTGTCTTTATCGGCCTCGAAAACGTCAATCCGGACAATCTGACAGCAGCCAAGAAGAACCAGAACAAAATCACCGAATACCGCAAGATGCTGCTTGCCTGGAAGGCACAGGGCATCATGACGCTTGCCGGCTACATTCTGGGTTTCCCGGCAGACACGCCGGAATCGATCCGGCGCGATATCAAGATCATTCAGGAAGAGCTGCCGCTCGACGTCATCGAATTCTTCGTTCTGACACCACTGCCCGGTTCCGAGGACCATCAGGTTCTCTGGAAGAAAGGCGTCGAGATGGATGCCGATCTCAATATCTACGACGTCGAGCATGTCTGCACGGCGCATCCCAAGATGAGCAAGCAGGAGTGGGAGAGCATCTACCAGGAGGCCTGGTCGCTCTATTACTCGCCTGACCACATGAAGACCCTGCTACGCCGCGGCGCGGCAACCGGCATCAAGCTCAGCAGTCTCGTCAAGGTCCTGGTCTCGTTTGCGACCACCGTGCCGCTGGAGAACGTCCATCCGCTGCAGAGCGGCCTTCTGCGCCTGAAGCATCCTTCAGAGCGGCGCCCCGGCCTGAAGCGCGAGCATCCGCTGCTGTTCTGGCCACGTTTTACCTTCGACACGATCCGCAAGCATCTTTCGCTCGCCGGCACGATCATCAAACTCAGCGTCTCGGCGTTCCTGATTGCCCGCAAGGCCGATGCCAAAACCTACATGGACAAGGCCCTGACGCCGGTTGCTGACGATGATGAGGACGTTCTCGACCTTTTCACAAAGACCGCCGGCGGCACGGCCGCCGTCAGCCACATCAAGAAGGTTGCCGAACTGACCCACACTCGAAAGGCCGTTTAGAGCGTAGCGCGTCCATCTGGACGCACTAGCGGCGCTTTAACTCTTTGAATCATCCTATCCAGCTTTCCGAAAATCAATTCCGATTTTCGGGCCGATGCTGCAAGCGCCACGATTGAGCAATTGAGAGAGAACGGCCACGTGATCTCGTGGCAGCGACGTGACGTCAATCTGCCGCCCGACCCCATTCTTAAGTTAATGGCGGTCGCGTCCTGCCTCAGCCTCTATATCATCCAATCGGTAAAGCAAAGCAGGGCGATCCATCGTCCCCTTCTCTCGTCGCTCCGGCGAGCAGCATGAACTGCTCCGGAGCGTGTACGCTTGATCGGGCGGGCATCCGCAGGCGTGACTTCGGTCTCTGCCATGGGAGGCACGTCGACCGGTGCATAGTTCAGTCTGATTTCAATGCTTCAATGAAAAAGCCCTGCCGCAAGCGGCAGGGCTTTTGAATTTCAGCCTGGAAGAACCGATTACTCGGCGCTGTCTTCGGAAGCCTTCTTCTTCGGGGCGGCCTTCTTCTTCGGCGCAGCTTCTTCGCCTTCAGCAGCGTCTGCAGAAGCCTCAGCCTTGGCTGCAGCCTTCTTCTTCGGAGCAGCCTTCTTGGTGTCGGCCTTTTCAGAGCTTTCGCCTTCTTCGTCGGCGAGCAGCTCTTCCTTCGTTACCTTCTTGTCGGTGACGGCGATTTCGGTCAGCAGGTGATCGATGACCTTTTCTTCGAAGATCGGAGCGCGGATCGAAGCGGCGGCACCCGGCTGGCTGCGGAAGAACTCGAGGATCTGCTTTTCCTGGCCCGGATACTGGCGCAGCTGTTCGTAGATCGCGCGCTGCATTTCGTCTTCGCTGACTTCGACGCCGGCCTTTTCGCCGATTTCGGAGAGAACGAGGCCGAGGCGGACGCGGCGCTCGGCGAGCTTCTGGTATTCTTCGCGCGCCTGTTCTTCGGTGGTGTCCTCATCCTCGAAGGTCTTGCCGGACTGGGCGAGGTCATTGCTGACCTGGTTCCAGATGCCGTTATATTCGGCTTCGACGAGTTTGGACGGGGTTTCGAACTTGTACAGTTCGTCGAGCTGGTCGAGGATCTGGCGCTTCAGCTTCTGGCGCGTCAGCGAGCCGTACTGGGATTCGATCTGGCCGCGGACGATTTCCTTGAGGCGATCGGCGGATTCGAGGCCGAGCTTCTTGGCGAGTTCGTCGTTGATCTCGACATCAGCCGGAGCAGCAACTTCCTTGACGGTGACGTCGAAGGTGGCTTCCGCACCAGCAAGGTTCTTTGCCGGATAGTCGGCCGGGAAGGTCACGGTGATGGTCTTCTCATCGCCAGCCTTGAGGCCGACGAGCTGCTCTTCGAAGCCGGGGATGAAACGGCCGGAGCCGAGAACCAGTTCAGCGTCCTGATCGGTGCCGCCGTCGAAGGCAACGCCATCGACCTTGCCGAGATAGTCCATCTTGACGCGGTCGCCGTTGGCTGCCTTGCCCTTCTTTTCGGCGTAGTCGCGGGCGCTTTCAGCGACCTTGAGAACCTGCTCATTGACTTCGTCGTCGGAGATGTCAACGACTTCGCGCGTGACCTTGATGCCCGCGTTGGACTTCAGCTCGATCGGCGGGAGAACTTCATAAGACAGGGTGAATTCGAAATCCTGCTCGGCGGCAAGGATCTTGTCTGCCTCGTCCTTGTCTTCCGTCATGTTGATTTCCGGCTGGGTAGCCGACTTCTCGCCACGGCTGGACAGGATCTGGGTCGGCTGGTCGCGAACGATCTCGTTGACGAGATCGGCCATGATGGACTTGCCGTAAAGCTTCTTGACGTGGGCGGTCGGAACCTTGCCAGGACGGAAACCGTTGATGCGAACCTTGTCCTTTACGTCGGCAAGACGTTCGTTCAGCTTGTTTTCCATGTCCTTGGCCGGGATAACGACCTTGATTTCGCGCTTCAGCCCTTCAGCGAGCGTTTCGATAACCTGCATGTCTTCCTACCTTCATTTCAGTGGCGGCCGTGCCCAGACGCCGTTCGTTTCGGTGAGCACGACGCCGGCCAACTGCCGCGCGTGGCTTTTTCTCAATTCCTGTTCGTTCCGTCCGAAGCGGAACAGCACTCGCTTTCCGGGTATCCGGGACAACTAAGTTCCAGTCCTCCCGCCCTGCAAGGCAGCTTGGTGCGGGTAGAGAGACTTGAACTCCCACGCCTTACGGCACCAGAACCTAAATCTGGCGTGTCTACCAATTTCACCATACCCGCGTTCGCAAAACCGCATGCATATGCCTGCACATGAGGCCTTCCGGAGCGCGGCGTCTCTATATCACCCGATTTAGAACAGGCAAAGGAAAAATGAACGGCAAATGACAGGGATTTGCGGGCAAAAGCGCACCGTTCCCGTCAGCCGCCTCAGTTCTCAATAGAGAGGCTCCTCATAGGCCGGCTTGCCGTCCACAACGAGGCTGCGGATCTGCGCGGCACCGGAGGAGGAAACGCTGGCAGCAATCGAAACGACGCCCTCGTTACGAGCCTCCTCCAGCGGCTTGCCCTCGCCTTCCGGTACATAATAGCGCTCTATCCCGTATTCGACCCGGATGGTTTCGCCATTATTAGGACCATAGCTATAGAAAGGCATGCTGCGCAGTACGACCGTATCTGATGTTGCCGGCAATTCCTTGAATGACGATTCGACAATGCCCCAGAAACCATCCTGTTGGCGCTTGAGGCGTACCCACAGTGTCTGCTCGCCGGCTTCTGCCGGAATGCCACCGGTGACTGTCGAGACCGGGACCGACGATATATCGTAGTTCAGCACCACGTAGTCGCCACGCAGGAAATCGCGCGGATCAACCGGGGCCGTCTTCAGCAACACTTCGGTGCCGCTTGCCAAGATGGAAGCACGGCTCTGGATGATGTAACCGAGGATCAGCGTCTGCAAGCCGGCGACCAGGATCGCGGCAACAATATAGAAGCGGCCGGCCGGCGGTTTTGCAAAGGCAAAGCTCATGCGCGTTCCTCCCCTGCCTCGACTGATCCCGGTCCGGCCGCGAAACGTCTTTCGAGGCGGATGACAACCCAGGCGACGGCTGCGACCACCAGGCCCGAGAACAGGAAGAGGCTCGACGTGCCCAAGATCGTGCCGACCGTCACCGAGGCCAGATAGAGCATCTCGGCGGCGAAGGCGCCATAGGCCAGATAGCGTACCGCGCCATTGTCCCGGCCATGCAGCACGATCGCCACGACGGCGGCAGCAAGAGTCAGCAGGCCAATGACGACCATACGCCCGCCTTCGTCCATTTCGATGTGAAGCAGGAACAATCCCATGACGGCGACGAGGAAACTATAGAATGCCGGGGCGGCACCCGCGGTCCTGACGAGCGTGGAAATCGGCCGGACAGGCAAGGCGGTCAACAAGAAAGCCACCATGCCGAGGACGGCGAAAGTGATCGCCACGGAGATCTCTTCCGTCAGCGCATAGAGCCAAGCGAGCCAGCCGACGACCAGCAGATAGGCGAGATGGCGCGCCCGGTCGGCGCCGGTAAATCGCACGAGCCCGATGACGACAGCCGCCATGACAAGCGGCGCATAGGGGCCAGATCCGACCCAGCGCGTATCGAAATTCTCAAGGTAGACTGCAAACGAAGCCCAGGAGAGGAAGCCTGCGACAACGGTCACTGCAGCCGAGCGGAAAAGGACCGCTGAAACGGTCGCCACGGCGAACCAGAGATACATGACCATCTGCTCATCGCCCGAGAGGTGATACATCTGGCCAATGAGCGAGATGGCGCCGCCGAAGCTCAGAGTACCAATGATGAGCAGACCGCCGGCGGTGGCGAGCGCGCCGCGCATAAGAAGAAGTGCAGCGCCGATGTGAACGGCCCAGATGAGCGCCAGCATCAGGCCGACGCGGACGAGACGCGGGATATACTCCCAGTTCGAGGCGACGAGCAGCAGCAGGGCGGCCCCGAGCAGCACGGCCGCCAATCCCATCAGCACGCGGCCGAGGCTGAAACTTGCCGGGCGGGTGTCGTATTCGGCCAGTAGCGTCTTCGCCGTCTCTTCCTCAAGAAGTCCCTTCTCCACCCAGAGCGAGAGATCCCGCTCCAACCTGCCCCGATACATGCCCTACCCCGCATTGATCTGCCATCTTCGGCTTCTGCATTTATAGCGCAGGATCTGCGCGCGGAAACGCCGGTATTTGAAATATGCAAATTCCTCACTGGTCTTAATTAGGTCAGCCGTTAACGAAACACTAACCGCATCATTGCTAATATATACTCGTTGCGAAGAGGCATGCATGAACCGCATAGCCCTCATGAATATATTGCACTGCAAAAGAATCAAAAGTCATACTATTTACCTCGTATCGAAGCACGGGGATGGCGCCCCGGCCCGGGTTTCCGGAAGCCTGCGGATGATATGTCCGTGACGAGATTCGCAGACGCGCACTCCTCCTCCCAGCGCCCTGCGATAGACTGGCAACACTCCTCCTCCCAGTTGCCAGTCACCATCATGACGCCCGCCGGATCCTCCTCCGGTGGGCGTTTTGCTTAACAGGTGGTTAAACGATTAGCACGCTGCCTTTTCGGGCTTTCGCGTGAAGCAGGGTAAAACAATCGTTAAGCCGTCTGGGGCAGTCGGGAGAGCGCTTTAAGAGCGCGAGGCCTGTTGTTGTTCGCCAGGACGCATCGAGAAAATGCACCTACGGGAAAGACCATTCGCGGACGCCCCCGGCACACCAAATATCCATCTGCGAAAATGGCAGGCTGAGAAAAAATCGTTCTGCCTATTCATTGACCAGAAAATGGCCAAAGCATGTAAATCACGGCTTGAGCTTTGCGAATCATGCATAGGTGGCTTGAAATCTTGGCTCTGTTAGTTCTTCGCGGCGCAACATATATTCTGGTCATCAAGTAGAGGTCAGCGCCGAAGACAGGCTGCTGGCAGGATCAAGCCCTAGGAAAGGGGATTAACATGAACTTCTCTCGCTCTTTCAATAACTGGCGCAAGTATCGTCAGACCGTTACTGAACTCGGTCGCATGACCAACCGCGAATTGCATGACCTCGGCATCGACCGTTCGGACATCCATCGCGTTGCTCGCGAAGCTTCCGCCCGCTAAGTACAGGTAATCGCTGCTCCTCCCAAGCAGATTGCCTTCCCAAAACGCCTGCTGCCTGCGCAGCGGGCGTTTTCTTTTTTCCTGTCGGTCAGGCTGCCGCAAAAGTTGCGGAAGCGTTAATTCTTTATCCGCTCAAAAATCGTGCGCTGCATAATTTGCGAGCATCAGATTGCACAATTGCATAGCAGACGCCTTTTATTTGCACTGCACAATATCGGGGATCTCGATTATATAGATGTCAACCGCAGAGACGGCGATCCCCGCCGCCTGCACAAGACATCTGAGGAAAAAGACCATGAACCCGATCCGCATTGCAAAGAGCTGGATTAGCTACCGCCGCACGCTCAACGAACTTGGCAACCTGTCCAACCAGACGCTCGCCGACATCGGCGTGAGCCGTTACGACATCCGCGGCATCGCATCCCGCTCGTTCCGCTAATAAAGCGAGCACCATTCTCCAAGACGGCGTCATCAGGCGCCGTTTTCGTTTTTGGGCTTTGCTCTTTCTTTGTCGGAACCCTACCGCCTTCCGTCAGTTCTCCTTCACGAAAGGAGACTACAAATGGCAAACCGACTCAATGCCGGCTTTACCGGCCAGCCGGCGAATAAGCCCGAAGGCATTCGCAAGGCTGCTTCCGATACAGCCTCTGCAGTCAAGCGCGAAGTGCAGGCCGTTGCAACGGGTGCGGCGGATCATCCCCACACTGCCAGCTCCGTCGTTGTGGGTATCGGCGTTCTGGCTTTCAGCATCGGCTATCTGCTCGGCCGCCAATCCGTCGAGACAAGCCGCTTCTGGAGGTAATATCATGGCCAGAACCATTCTCGAAAAAGCAACTGACGATGCGCGGGCAGAAGACAGCCCGGCTGCAGACGCGCGTCGGCGCGAAATTGCGGACGAAACCTCCCGGACACTAGATGCCCGTCGTAAGAATGACCCCTCACCAAAGGGTGAAATAGACGCCTTTACCGCACATGCGGAAGAACCGACTCCCGACGATCTCCCTAACCTTGCTGCACAACGTGAAGCGGCGCGGGAACATGGCGACACATACGTTGTCGCTGCCGACCTCGAAGATACCGACCAGCGCGAAGCATGGCCCGGAACGAGAGAGCAGAACTGATCACGTTGCGGCGCCGGCCCGGCGCCGTTTTTGATTCTATTGTTGGATCGCATGTCCTGGCGTGATATCAGCCGCCAATGAGCAACAATTCCTCCTACTCCCCTATCCATGTCATCGGCGGCGGACTGGCCGGCTCTGAAGCTGCATGGCAGATCGCCAATGCCGGCGTTCCTGTGATCCTGCATGAAATGCGCGGCGTGCGTGGCACGGATGCGCACAAGACCGATGGACTTGCCGAGCTTGTCTGCTCCAACTCCTTCCGTTCGGACGATGCTACCAGCAACGCCGTTGGCGTTATCCATGCGGAAATGCGCATGGCCGGTTCGCTGATCATGGCGTCGGCTGACAAACATCAGGTGCCGGCAGGCGGCGCACTGGCTGTCGATCGTGATGGCTTCTCTATTGCCGTGACCAAGGCAATCCACGAACATCCGCTGATCACGGTCGTACGCGAGGAAATCTCCGGCCTGCCGCCGAAGGAATGGGATCTGGCCGTTATCGCCACCGGTCCGCTGACGGCGCCGTCGCTTGCGAGTGCCATCCAGGCGGAAACGGGTGAGGATTCTCTTGCCTTCTTCGATGCCATTGCGCCGATCGTCTATCGCGACAGCATCGATATGGATATTTGCTGGTATCAGTCGCGTTACGACAAGGTTGGACCCGGCGGTACCGGCAAGGACTATATCAACTGCCCGATGACCGAAGAGCAGTACAATGCCTTCGTCGATGCCCTCATTGCCGGCGATACGGTCGGCTTCAAGGAGTGGGAGGGCACGCCCTATTTCGACGGCTGCCTGCCGATCGAGGTCATGGCCGAGCGCGGGCGTGAGACGCTCCGCCATGGGCCGATGAAGCCGATGGGCCTGACCAACGCACATAATCCGACCGTGAAAGCCTATGCCGTCGTGCAGCTTCGCCAGGATAATGCGCTCGGCACGCTCTACAACATGGTCGGCTTCCAGACGAAGCTGAAATATGGTGCGCAGGCAGAGATTTTCCGCCTGATTCCGGGCCTGGAGAATGCCGACTTCGCCCGGCTCGGCGGCCTGCACCGCAACACCTACATCAACTCGCCCACCCTGCTCGATCCGTCGCTGACGCTGAAGTCGCGGCCGGGCCTGCGTTTTGCCGGTCAGATCACCGGCTGCGAAGGTTATGTGGAAAGCGCAAGCGTGGGTCTGCTGGCCGGCCGCTTTGCCGCTGCGGAACGCAAGGGAGAGCCCGTTTCGCCTCCTCCTGCAACAACGGCGCTCGGCTCGCTGCTCGGCCATATCACCGGCGGTCATATCGTCACCGACGAGGAGCCGGGCAAGCGCTCATTCCAGCCGATGAACATCAATTTCGGTCTGTTTCCGGAGCTTCAGCCCGGCTCGATCGTCAAGCCCGAAGGTGTCAAGCGCTTCCGTGGCAAGGACAAGACGATCATGAAGCGGCAGTTGATTGCCAAGCGAGCGCTTGCAGATTGCGCCGCTTGGCTGGGTCAGGACGTCAAGCTCGCCGAAAGCGCCTGAGATAAGGCATTTCCGCTTTTCTTCGAAGCTCGGGAAAGCCCTGTATTTTTATTTTGACTAGTGGCCGTTTGCGGCAGACGAATTCGGCGCAGGCAATTCCTTATCCGGCTCGGCAACATAGTTGCCGAGCAGCCAGAGCGACACTTCGGACGCTTCCTTCGCAGAGGCAAATTCGTAAGTGCCGTTGTGATGGGGCGCATTGATGAAATCGATGCTCAGTCCCCTGCCCGTTTCAGAGGCAAGAACCCGCACGGTCCCCGGCTCGATCAGATGGCAGGAAAAGTGGCGCGACATATTGCGCATGAAGCCAGCCTTGTTGTCATGCAGACGCACGAAAACGGCCTGACCGTCAACGGTCGCCTGAAGCTGGCGGATTGCTTCATTGGGGAAAGCACGGCCGAATTCGATGATGGCAAGGCCCGTATCGTGCAGGCCATCTTCCTTGTTCTGAGCAGCCATGCGCGTCGCCACGAAGGCAAAGAGGATGACGATGGCGAAAAGAACGCACCAGACGATAATGCCCACGCGGATTCTCCGTTTAGAATGGGGTTGTGCCTGACATAACGCGCGAGACTTGCGCGAATTTGACCGTTGTCAGATTTTCTTGCGCATGCCGGCAAATGCCATACGCATCTGACGGCGCCATTGCGGCTCCTGAAGCGATGCTTCCAGAACGGTTGCACCGCGCTTCTGCGCCTTCATCAGTACCGGTTCCGCAAGCACAACAGGCAGGAAGGCGGGCAGTACCGATGGCGGCAGAACAGACGCCCTCGCCTTGGCAAGGTGATCACGGCCGAGCCCGGCAAACGCTTCGATGGCCGCAGAGATCCGCGGCTTATCGGCACCAGCCAGGAAGGTCTCCCGGTCGAGACCCGTCGCCGAGAGAATTTCGAGCGGGATATACACTTGGCCGCGGCGTCGATGGAGCGGCATTAGCAGCAGCATGCCAGAAATCGCCTGGGCCACGCCGGCATGACCGGCGGCATCGGCGGATTTCATCGCCTCATCAGGGGAAAGGATGAGGCCAGCAAGCTGGATGAGGGCAGAGGCCGTTTCGCCCGCATAGCCTTCCAGCGCGGTGCGGCTTTCCATCGGGTCGTCGTAGAGATCGAATATCCGCGCCTCGATCATGTTCACGAGCGTCTGGCGTGGAAGCCTGTGCGCCTCGACGGCCGAAAGAAGGGCTGCCGCGAGCGGATTGGCCTCGGTCGAACCGTGTGCATTGCCTTCCAGAAGGTCGCGCCAATATTGCATGCGGATTTCGCCGGGCAGCGGTTCGTGCACGAGGTCGCGAATACGGGCGAGCTCGGCATTGAAGGCATAGAGAGCGGCGAGCGCGCCGCGCTTGTCATCAGGCGACAGCAGGCAAGCGAGGTACCGGTCGCGATCGGTGTCGCGCAGCATCGCCAGGCTGACATCCTGGTTCGTCTTTGGATCGGTCATGTTCAGACCGCGATCAGGGCGGCGGCGGCGGCACGCTGTTCGGAGAGCATGATATTGAAGGTGCGCACGGCAGCACCCGTGCTCATCGGGTCGGAAGAGATACCCCGCGCCTTCAGCGCCGCGCGCAATTCCTGAGGCAAGCGACGCAGTTCCGTACCGGTGCCGACGAGGAGCACTTCGATATCGGCGGCCTCATCGATTACACGGCGAAAATTCTCCACCGATAGCGGCTTTGTCACGTCCATATCCCAGCCGTGAATGCCCGAGGGCAGGCAGAGGATGGAGCCACGATGCGACATATCCGCAAAGCGGAAGCCGCCATTGCCGTAGGTGTCGATGGGAGCGCGACCCGGGAAATGGGCGTCGCGGATTTCAATGCCTTTTGCCATGTAACTATACCGCCGGCTTGCCGGATTTCATGCTGATATCGCCCTCGTCCTCGCCACCGCTCTCCCGGCGCAGCCGGAAGATGATGAGAACGGGCGCCGCTATATAGATGGAGGAGAATGTCCCAAGCGCAACGCCGAAGAGCATGGTGAATGTGAAGGAGCGGATGACGGCGCCGCCGAAGATGTAGAGCGCAAGCAGCGCAAGCAGGGTCGTGGCGGCCGTCAGGATGGTGCGCGAGAGTGTCTGGTTGATTGCCGCATCGATCAGGATCGGCAGCGGCATCTTCCGGTAGCGCTTCAGGTTTTCGCGCATGCGGTCGTACACGACAACGGTATCGTTCAGCGAATAGCCGACGACGGTCAGAAGCGCTGCGACGCTCGTCAGATTGAACTCCATGCCAGTCAGTACGAAGAGGCCGAGCATGATGATGACATCGTGCAGCGTCGCAACGATTGCGCCGACCGCAAACTGCCATTCGAAGCGGATCCAGATATAGACGAGGATGGCGAATAGCGAGGCAAGAATGCCGATCGTCGCCAGCATCGTCAACTCGCCGGAGACGGCGGGGCCGACGACCTCGACGCGGCGGAAATCGTAGTCCTCAGCCAGTTCGCCGCGAATGAACGTTGCGACCGACTGTTCGGCATTTTCGCCGCCGTCCTGCGAGCCGACACGGATCAGCGCATTCGTCGCGTCGCCGATGCGCTCAACACGCACCGGTCCAAGGTTCAATTCGTTGAGGCGGGCACGCAGATCGGCAATATCGGCATTACCCTGCTTCGCCTTGACCTCGATCAGCGAACCGCCCGTAAAGTCGATGCCGAGCTGCAGACCGACCGTCGCGAAGGCCAGCATGGCGGCGATGCAAAGTGCCGCCGATGCCGTGAAGACGTAACGGCGGATGCCCATGAAACGAATGTTGGCATGCTCGAACAGTCCGGTCAGCGCACTCTTCGGCAAATGGCGCGGATGACGTCTTGCAAGCCACGTGGCCACGAAGCTGCGCGTCAACGTGAAGGCCGTCAAAATGGTCGTCAGGATGCCGACGGCCAGCGTCACCGCAAAGCCACGGATGGATTCGCTGCCGACAAAAAACAGAATGACGGCAGCGATGAAGATCGTAACGTTAGCGTCGACGATCGTAGCAAAGGCGCGCGAGAAGCCACGCTCGACCGCCTGGGCGAAGGCGGTATGCGGCACCCTCTCCTCTTCGCGGATACGCTCATAGATCAGCACGTTGGAATCCACGGCCATGCCGACGATCAACACGAGGCCGGCAATGCCCGGAAGCGTCAGTATCGCACCCGCAAGGCTCAGCACCGCGACGATCAACACCAGATTGAAGGCCAGCGACACGACGGCGATGATGCCGAGCATGCGGTAGAGTGCAATCATCAGCGTTGCCACGAGCACGACAGCGACAATGCCGGCGACAAGACCGGAAAAAACGGATTCGGAGCCGAAGACCGGGCTGACGGTGCGCTCTTCCACTGACGTCAACGTCGCCGGCAGCGCGCCTGCCCTCAGCATGACGGCCAGGTCCTGAACGCCCTCTTCGGAGAAATTGGCTGATATCTCGCCGCTTCCATCTGAAATCGGCGTTTCGATGACCGGGTCGGCCATGACCTGATCGTCGAAGACGATGGCAAGGTGTTTTCCGACATTGGCGCTCGTTGCCTGAGCCAGACGTTTTGCCGCCTCGGCATTCAGCCTGTAGACAATCGCGCTGTCCTGGGTCTGCGGATCGGTCTTGGTATCGACTTCGGCAAAATCGGCACCTGTCGCTATCGCAGTGCGATCGACGAGATAGGGAACCGGCGGATCATCGAGCGAATAAAGCACCTGCGATGTCGCGGGCCAGCGACCAGCGAGCGCCTGCTGGGCAGTCATGCTCTCATCAATGAGGTGGAAGGAGAGTGCGGCAGGCTCGTTCAGCAGGTTCTTCAGCCGTTCGGCATCGACGGAGCCCAGAACCTGCACAGCGATACGATCGTTTCCGTCGGGACGAACAGTGAAATTCTCTTTGCCGAAACCGGCGATGCGGCGGGCGACAATATCGAGCGAGCGGGTCTGCGCAGCAACTGTGTCTGCATCGATAGCCTCGTCCGAGATCTGCAGCGTCAACTGACCATCATTGCCCTGCTGGAGCGAGACATTGGCTGAGGTCAGCGGCTTCAGGAGATCGGCGGCGGCCTGAAGCTGCGCCGTATCGGTGACCTTGACCGTCACCGTCTGTGCTGTTCCGGTAAGCCCCGTATAGCGGATACCGGCGCCGCGGAGCTTGTCACGAACGCTGGCAACCGTTGCCTCGAGCCGGTCCCGGATAATATCGGAGCGTTCGAGGCGCAGTACGATACGGGAGCCGCCCTGCAGATCGAGACCGAGCGTGACGCGGTCCTGCCGGATCCAGCTTGGCAGGGAAGAGAGCTGCGCCTGGCTCAGGAGATTGGGCGCAGCAACGACAACAGCGGCAATCGCAACCAACCAGATCAGAAGTGTTTTCAAGCGGGAAAAATTGTGCATTCTCTCGACTATCTTCCGATCCGGCGGGTGTTGCTATCGCATGTTATGCAGCGTCGGCCTTGACCGGTTCGCCCTTGACGCGGACCTCGGAAATGCCGGTGCGGACGATGCGCACACGCACGCCTTCGGCGATTTCGACTTCGACTTCCTTCTCGTCGACAACCTTCGTGACCTTGCCAACGAGGCCGCCGCCGGTGACGATCTGGTCGCCGCGACGGATCGCCTTCAAGGTCTCTTCACGCTTCTTGGCCTGCGCGCGTTGCGGGCGGATGAGCAGGAAATACCAGACCACCATCAGCGGTACGAATAGGATGATCATTTCGAGGCCTGAGCCGCCGAAAGCACTCGTGGCGTCAGTTGCGCTCTGGGCAAATGCCGGGGTGATAAACATGCTAAGCTCCTCAGGCTATGGGCGGCGGAACCCCGCCTCTCTTTTCAAGTCGCCGGACTATAGTTGCAGCCCTTGTGAATGCAACAAAAACAGCCGGAAAGCGTACCGATTCCGCTGCCTCATAACCTTTCCGCTGTGGAAACGCCATGCTACCCCGCATCAAAAAAGCGAAAGCGGATGATCGCTGCAATCTATGAAGGAGGCACCCGATGGCCGAAGAAATCAATAGCGTTCTGCTGCAGGAGCTGAAGAGGCTTGCAGATGCAGTCGAACGGCTGGCCGGCGCCCCACCTGCTGCCAATGATTGGAACGCCGCCGACTGTTTCGTCTGGTCCCCTGCCCGCCAGTATCTGCAGCCCGTCAAGCACCCCAATCGCGTGGCTCTGAAGCTCATCCGCGGCGTCGATCACGTGCGCGATATCCTGCACGAAAACACCGTGCGCTTTGCCGAGGGCTATGCAGCCAACAACGTGCTGCTCTGGGGCGCACGTGGCATGGGTAAGTCTTCGCTGGTCAAGGCCGTGCATGAAGATGTGCGCCGCGAGAGCAGCGTATCACTGAAGCTCGTTGAAGTGCATCGCGAAGATATTGCCAGCCTGCCGACGCTCCTCGACCTCCTCAAGGATACGCCGCATCGCGTCATCGTCTTCTGCGACGACCTTTCCTTCGACCATGACGATACCGCTTATAAGTCGCTCAAGGCGGCGCTCGATGGCGGCGTGGAAGGGCGTCCTGACAATGTGCTGTTTTATGCCACGTCCAACCGGCGCCACCTGCTGCCGCGTCACATGATGGAAAACGAGCAGTCGACGGCAATCAATCCGTCCGAAGCTGTCGAGGAGAAAGTTTCACTCTCTGACCGTTTCGGCCTGTGGCTCGGTTTCCACAAATGCAGCCAGGAAGATTATCTGACGATGATCGACGGCTATGCCGAACACTTCAAGCTCGGCCTTGAGCGCGAGAAGATGCATGCCGAGGCGCTGGAATGGGCAACGACCCGCGGCGCCCGCTCCGGTCGTGTCGCCTGGCAATATATCCAGGACCTGGCCGGCCGCATGCGGATCCATCTCGACCGCGCTTAAGCATTCCCTGGCGCGTATGGTCATCGCGAAACCGCTACGGGTTTGGGTGACACGCTTTAAAACGATAAAAGCCCGGAAAACGACAAAAGCCCGGCTGCTGCCCGGCTTTTGCACTTTCCTGAGACGCACTACCTACTCAGAAATGTCACCTATTCAAGAAATGTCATGGGGTTGACCGGGGACGCATCCTTGCGAACCTCGAAGTGAACCTGCGGCTGCTTGACGTTGCCGCTCATGCCCGACACGGCGACCGTCTGGCCACGCTGGATCTTCTGGCCGCGGGTGACGCTCAGCGTATCGGCATTGCCGTAGACGGTGACGGTGCCGTCGTCGTGACGGACGAGAACCGTGTTGCCGAGTTCCTTCAGGCCGTTACCGGCATAGATGACCACGCCATTTTCAGCCGCCTTGATCGCAGTGCCCTGCGGAACCGAGATGTCGATGCCATCATTGCGGCTGCCGTTGACGTTGGCGCCATAGGCCGCGATCACCTGGCCACGGACCGGCCAGCGATATTTGCCGATGCCGGTGGCTTCCGGAGCAGCCGCGCTGACATCGGACTTCTTCTCGACATCATCGACCGTCTGTGTGGCGGCAGGAGCTTTATAGGGCGCCGGCTGCGCGGAAGCTGTCTGGACCGGAGCGCTCGCCGGCTGGGCAGGCTTGACCTGCTCGACCTTCTGCGCCGGGATAGAGGCCGTCTTGACCGTGTCGGCGGAAGCCCCGCCATTCGGGATCTTCAGTTCCTGACCGATGCGGATCGAGCTCGCCGACAGATTGTTGGCCGCCTTGATATCGTCGATGTTGGCGCCCGTCGCCTTGGCGATCTTGGCAAGCGAGTCACCCTGCTTGACCGTATAGGAGCCGGCACCACCGTTCGGATTCTTGCCGCCTGCCGGAGGAACCTTGCCTGTCGGATCTGCGCTTGCGACAGTCTTGTCGCGAACCGAATTGGCGCCCGGAACGACTGCAACCTTCTGCTCCTGGCCCTTCGTCGGCTGCGGCAGGTTGCCGGGCTTGGAAAGATCGGCGGACTGGGCTGCGGCCTTGGCGGCATTGTTGCCACCGTTGAAGGTCGGGATGAGGATCGCCTGACCGGGTTGCGCCGCGGAAGCGGTCTTCAGATTGTTGACACGCAGGATTTCCTTTTCCGGAACGCCATAGCGGCGGGAAAGGATAGCGATGTTTTCACCCGGACGCAGCGTGACCGACGGCGCATTGGTCCCCGACCAGCCCGAAACCTTCGGCGTCGTGCCCGTCGTCAGCGTATCGGGAGCAACTCTCGGCGCATTCACGCCCGCCGGAGCGATGCGATCGGGTTTCGGAGCCGCCGGAAACGGCTGGGCAAGCGCAACGTCTCTTTCCCGCTGACGGGGAGAAACAGACGCTGCGCTCGGCGGCGCGAGTTCGGTGCGCTGAACGGAAACCGGTGCGGACGCCATCCGTGCGGGGGAGCTTGAGGTGGCGACTGGATTATAGCTCGGGCGGCCCGGATAGGGCTGGTTCATCGCATCATTCTGAGCGTAGGAGGGCTGCATGGCCGAACCACCGAGATCGGCGCGCGGCACCGGGTCGCCCTGCGGCCCGTTGAAACTCCTGCGCGGGATCGAATTTGTCGTCATCTGATCCTGCCCGGAGGAGGAAAACAGACTGCCGAAACGTGTTACATCGGAGCTGCAGCCTGTTGCTGCACTCGCCAGCAAGGCGACGACCAGAAAATTGCCGGCCGATTTCCCGAACTTCGGCGAAAGACTGAAACGCATGACTCGACCCACTTAGAACGCAACCATTTGTGAATCTATTAAAGCGCGTTAGTGTTACCATGCGGTTAAGGCGCTGGAATCAGTGCTATATTTTTGAGAACTTGATAACCATAAGTTTGCGGGCGAAAAATCATAGCCCGCCAGGCCTTGTAGGCTGCCGGTCTAAAGCTGCGAAGCAAGCCTTGGAACAATCGGCAGATAGGGAGCGTCGAAGAGCTCTTCCCGCTCGAAGCGGCTGCCGGTCTTTGTCAGCCGCACCATGCGACATTCATTCTCGGAGATCATCAGCGGCGCAATCATGGAACCGCCGGACACCAGCTGATCGGCATAAAAGCGCGGCATGGAATTGAAGGCAGCCGTAACGAGGATGCGATCGAAAGTGCCCTCGCCCTGCATCCCGTTGCTGCCATCTGCCTGACGGATAATGACGCTGCGCAGGCTGAGCGTCTCCATGCGGCGCTGGGCCGAAAGCGTCAACGTCTTGTAGCGATCGACCGTCAATACGCGCTCTGCAATGCGACCGATGACCGCCGCGGTAAAGCCGCTGCCCGTGCCGATTTCGAGCACGCGCTGACCAGGGCGGATCTTCAGATGATGCAAAAGACGGACGGCGAAATCGACGCCCTCCAGAAAGGAGCCGCACTCGATCGGGATAGTGCGGCTGGAATAGGCGTTCTCGGTGAATTGCGGCGGGACGAAAAGCGAGCGCGGCGTCTGCTCGACAGCCGTCAGCAAATCGATGTCGGAAATGCCTTCCGCACGCAATCTCAAGACCAGCGCTGCGAAGCCTTCCTTCTCGGCCAGTTTTGCCGTCAACCCTTTACTCCGTGTCCGAGGGCCCGCGCCACGCGGTCCGTCACGGAATAATCGGTCAGATCAAGTTTCAAAGGTGTTACCGAAATCTTATTATGCTTCAGAGCGTGAATATCGCTGCCCTCGGTAAAGGCGCCGGCGCGCTCGCCGAATTTCAGCCAATAATAGGGGAAGCCACGACCATCCGTGCGCGCATCGACCTGCAGGTTGAAGGCAAGCTTGCCTTGCGCGGTCACGTCAACGCCCTCGACTTCGTCCGGACGACAGTTCGGGAAATTAAGGTTCAGGAAGGTGCCCTCAGGAAGATCGACCGTCATCAGCTTTTCGAGCAGCGCCGGCGCGTGTGCCTCGCACACCTCCCAGGGCAGGATGCGGGCACCGTCATCATAGATATAGGCCTGACTGAGGGCGAAGGAGCGCACGCCCTGCATCGTTCCTTCGATGGCTCCGGCGATGGTGCCGGAATAGGTCACGTCATCGGCGACGTTGGAGCCGGAATTAACACCGGACAGAACGAGGTCCGGCTTGATATCCAGCACCTGCTTGACGCCCATGATGACGCAATCGGTCGGCGTGCCGCGCAGCGCATAGTGTTTGTCGGAAATCTTTCGGAGCCGCAACGGCTCCGAAAGGCTGAGCGAATGCGCAAGGCCGCTCTGGTCGGTTTCGGGGGCGACGATCCAGACATCGTCGGAAAGCGCCCTTGCGATCCTTTCCAGCGCACCCAAGCCTTCGGCATGGATACCGTCGTCATTCGTCAGCAGGATGCGCATTGTCTCAAGCCGCCCGTTCGATCTTCGTCAGACCGCCCATATAGGGCAGCAAAGCGTCCGGAATCGTGACGGAACCATCCTCGTTCAGATAATTTTCCAAGACCGCGATCAGGCAGCGGCCGACAGCTGTGCCGGAACCGTTCAGCGTATGAACGAACTTCGTCGCCTTGTCGTCCTTGCCGCGATAGCGGGCGTTCATGCGCCGTGCCTGGAAATCGCCGCAGACCGAGCAGGACGATATCTCGCGGAACGTATTCTGCCCCGGCAACCAGACCTCAAGGTCATAGGTCTTGCGCGAGCCGAAGCCCATATCGCCGGTGCAGAGCGTCATCGTGCGGAAATGCAGGCCGAGACGCTTCAGCACTTCCTCGGCGCAGGCGGTCATGCGTTCGTGCTCGGCAATCGAGCTTTCTGCATCGGTGATCGAGACCAGCTCGCACTTCCAGAACTGGTGCTGGCGCAGCATGCCACGCGTGTCGCGACCGGCAGAGCCTGCCTCCGAACGGAAGGACGGCGTGAGAGCGGTGAAACGCAGCGGCAGTTTCTCCTGATCGAGGATTTCCTCACGTACCAGGTTGGTCAGCGTCACTTCCGCCGTCGGGATGAGGTAACGACCATCGGTCGTCTTGAAGAGATCTTCCTCGAACTTCGGCAGGTTGCCAGTGCCGAACAGCGCTTCGTTGCGCACCATCAACGGCGAAGACACTTCGGTATAGCCGTGCTCGGTCGTGTGCAGGTCGATCATGAACTGGCCGAGCGCACGTTCGAGCTTGGCCAATTGGCTGGTCAGAACGGTGAAGCGCGAGCCCGAGAGTTTGGCTGCACGCTCGAAATCCATATAGCCTAGGGCTTCGCCGATTTCGAAATGCTCCTTCGGTGTATGGTTCCAGCGTGGCCTTTCGCCAACGATGCGGGTCACGACATTGTCGTGCTCGTCCTTGCCAACCGGCACATCGTCGAGCGGTACGTTCGGGATGCGCGAAAGCTGGTCGTTGAGTTCGGCGGAAAACGCACGCTCTTCCTCTTCAGCAGCCGGCAGCGTTTCCTTGATCTCGGCGACCTCGGCCTTCAGCTTGTCGGCAAGCTCGGCGTTCTTCTGCGCCATGGCAGCACCGATCTCCTTGGAGGCGGCGTTGCGGCGGGAGAGCAGGTCCTGCGCCTTCTGCACGGCGGAGCGGCGCTTTTCATCAAGGGCGATGAGAGATTGCGACAAGGGCTCCGCACCACGCTTTGCGAGGGCGGCATCGAGAGCCTCGGGATTCTCACGGATCCATTTGATATCGAGCATCGTCGTTCCAGATCGTTTCAACAGACATGAACGGTCGGAGAAACCCCGACCGGATGGAAACAGCAGTACTCAAGGAAATGTCAGGAACCGGTCAGACGCTGTCCGTCTTGGCGACGTCAGAGGATTTGCTGGCCTCTTCAAGCGCCTGTTTGGAACGCTGACGCTCCACGAGTCGTGCCGCGTAGATGGAAATCTCGTAGAGAAGGATCGTCGGCAGCGCAAGACCGATCTGGGACATGGGATCGGGCGGCGTCAGCACCGCAGCCACGACGAAGGCAAGCACGATCGCGAACTTGCGCTTTTCGGCGAGCCACTGCGATGTCAGAAGACCGACGCGGGCCAGAAGTGTGGTGATGACCGGCAGCTGGAAGACGAGGCCAAAGGAGAAGACGAGCGTCATGATGAGGCTCAGATATTCCGAGACCTTCGGCAGGAGCGAGATCGCAACTTCGTCATGGCCCGGCGCCTGCTGCATCGACAGGAAGAACCACATGACCATCGGCGTGAAGAAGAAATAGACCAGCGCGCCGCCCATAAGGAACAGGATCGGCGATGCGATCAAGAACGGCAGGAAAGCCTGGCGTTCGTTCTTGTAGAGGCCGGGAGCGACGAACTTGTAGATCTGCGCTGCGATGATCGGGAAGGCGATCACAAGACCGCCGAACATGGCGACCTTGACCTGCGTGAAGAAGAACTCCTGCGGTGCCGTATAGATCAGCTGCGCTTTCTCGACATCGAGATGGGCCCAGCTAACAGCAAGCTTGTAGGGATAGACGAGGTAATTGAAGATGTGCTTGGCGAAGATGAAGCACACGATGAAGGCGATGAAGAAGGCAGCGATCGACCAGATCAGCCGCGTGCGCAGCTCCATCAGGTGCTCGATCAACGGCTGCGGCTTGTCTTGTATATCACCGCTCATGCCTCATCCTTCTTCTTTTTGGCGGCAGGCTTTTTGACCTCTGTCGGCTTCTTTGCTGCGGCAACACGCTTCGGCTTCTCGACCGGCACGGCAACCACTGCAGCCGCATCAGCCTTATCTGCCACCTTAACACGCGGCTTGCGCACGGCCTTCGGTTTTTCAGCCAGCGCCACCGGCGCAACTGCTGCTGCGGCGACCGGCTGCGGCGCGGGGACGACCGGCGGCGTTTCCGGCAGGCTCAGAGACGGCGCCGGCGCCGTCACTTCCGCAGGCGGGACTTCCGTCTTGTTCTCCGTGTCCTGCTCTGCCGGCTTCTCGACCTTCGTCGAATTCTGCAGGTCGGCCTTGATCTCGTTGCCCATCTGGCGCAGCGGATTCATCGCCTCGCGCAGGCTGTTGACCGGGTTGAGCTTCTGAGCGTCGCTGATCGTGCTACGCACGTCGTCAAGCTCGGCTTCGCGCAGCGCTTCGTCGAACTGGGCACGAAACTCGCCCGCGACCTTGCGGGCACGTGCCGTCATCTTGCCGAAAGCGCGCAGCATCGGCGGCAGATCCTTCGGACCGACAACCACGATCAGAACGACCGCGATAACCAAAAGTTCGGTCCAGCCAATATCGAACATGCAAGGCTCCTGAACGGGCGGCGCGGGGGCAGCGCCCTTTCCCGTACGTGATTACTTCGTTTCGTCGGCCTTGTGATCGACGGTCTTTGCTGCTTCCGGCGCGTCTTCGTCCGTCATGCCCTTCTTGAAGCTCTTGATGCCCTTGGCAACGTCGCCCATCAGTTCCGGGATCTTGCCGCGACCGAACAACAAAAGCACGATGGCCAGAACGATAAGCCAGTGCCACATGCTAAAAGAACCCATTACTCATACTCCCTGTTGCGATGTTCCCTCGATGTAAGAATTTCCGATACGGTTTCCAACATCAATCCTTCTGGATTGAGCTTAATGTCACGGTATCGGCCTTTGTGACAAGCCATTCGTCCATCGAAAAGTCGTGATTGACATTGTTTTGCGCGGGCGTGGCAAAAGCAAGACCAAGCTTCATCATTCCTCGGAAGCGCCGCCCGGGGCGAGCAGCCCAAGCTCTTCAAGGTCCAGTTGTGTAATCGGATCCTCGTCCTCCGTCAGTTCATCGTTCATGAGGGGTGACGGAATGTTGAAATTGGCGGGGATGCGGCCGGAGAGAAGGCCGGCGCCCTTCAGCTCTTCGAGACCCGGCAGATCGCGCAATTCCTCGAGGCCGAAATGGTCGAGGAAATCCCGTGTCGTGCCAAGCGTCACCGGCCGGCCCGGCGTGCGGCGGCGGCCACGGAAACGCACCCAGCCCGCCTCCATCAGCACGTCGAGTGTGCCGCGCGAGGTCTGAACACCTCTGATATCCTCGATCTCGGCGCGCGTCACCGGCTGGTGATAGGCGATGATCGCCAGCACTTCGAGGGCTGCACGGGAAAGCTTGCGGACCTCATTCTCATCGCGACGGATGAAGAAGGATAGATCGGCAGCGGTGCGGAAGGCCCAGGCATCATCGACCTGCACGAGGTTGACACCACGCGGCGCATAGTAGTCCTTCAGGCGCAGCATGATCTCACGCGCCTTAAACCCCTTCGGCAGACGCTCGGTGATGAAACCTTCGGATACCGGCTGGGCGGAGGCGAAGACCAGCGCTTCGGCTATACGCTCCGCTTCGATCTCCGCCTGCAGATTGCGGGAAACGTCTTCGCCTTCCCCATCTTCACCTTCAAAGTCCTCGTCCTGCGCGCCGATCAATCCGACTGCTCCTGTTCGACCACCTGCAGGGTGGCATGTTTCGGGCCGCGACGCATATAGATCGGCTGGAAGGCGCCATCCTGGCGGATCTCCAGCTTGCCCTCGCGCACCAGTTCCAGCGAGGCGGCAAAGGCGCTGGCAACGGCCGTGACGCGCTCGGCGGGGCTTGCAAGATACCGCAGCAGATATTGCTCGAGCGCCGTCCAGTCGACGATATCGCCGATCATCTGGGTCAGCAGTTCGCGGGCGTCGGTGAGTGACCAGACGTTGCGCCGCTCGATCGTCACCTGGGTGATCGCATGACGCTGTCGCAAGGCTGCGTAGGCGCTCAGAAGATCGTAGAGATTGGCCTCATAGGCCGATTGCTGGCGATGCGGGATATGTTCGGGCGCGCCGCGAGTGAAGATATCGCGACCGAGCCGGTTGCGGTTGACGAGGCCATCGGCCACCTGGCGCATCGCTTCCAACCGCTTCAGCCGGAAGGCGAGCGTTGCGGCCATTTCCTCACCCGAGGGGCCATCATCCTTCACCTGCTGCGGGATCAGCAGTCGCGATTTCAGATAGGCGAGCCAGGCCGCCATGACGAGATAATCGGCAGCAAGCTCGATGCGGATACGCCGCGCGCTTTCGACGAACTGCAGATATTGCTCGGCAAGAGCCAGGACCGAAATGCGCGACAGATCGACCTTCTGGTTGCGGGCGAGATAGAGCAAAAGGTCGAGCGGGCCTTCGAAGCCGGCGACATCGATCACCAGCGCCGGCTCATGAGTGGCGCGTTCGGCGCCATTCTCCTGCCACAGCTTGTCCATCGGCGTCGACGCCGCATGAGACCGCTCCGTGCCTTTGATCGTATTCACCCTACCCTGCCTTTCCGGCCCCTGCTCAAGCTGTCGCAAACATCGCGTCGAATTCTGCTCTTATCGTTGCCTCGTCCGTAGCATCGGCCGTCGGGAAACCTTCCTCGACCAGTCGTGCCCGCTCGCGCGCAAGACCTGTCAGCGGCGGAACATTTGCCACGACCTCGCGCATCTCGTCCATATGGCCGTTGCAATGCAGCACAATATCGCAGCCGCCCGCAATGATATTCGCCGCACGTTCGCCGATCGTGCCGGAAAGCGCATTCATCGAGCTGTCGTCGGACAGGAGCAAGCCCTTGAAGCCGATCTCGGTGCGGATGACCTCGTCGATCACCTTGCGGGAAGTGGTTGCCGGATTATGCGGGTCGATTGCCGTGAAGACGAGATGGCAGGTCATGGCCATCAACTCGTCCTTCATGGCGATGAAGGGCGGGAAGTCGTGGGCTTCCAGCTCTTCGCGCGATACCGTGACGACTGGCAGCTCCAGATGGGAATCCGCAAAACCGCGCCCATGCCCCGGCATGTGCTTCATGACCGGCAGCAGGCCGCCGGCTTTCAACCCCTTGGCGGCGGCCCGGCCCATTTCCGTGACGGTGACGGGATCGCCGCCATAGGCCCTGTTGCCGATGACATTGCTGCTGCCTTCGACCGGTACATCCAGCACCGGCAGGCAATCGACATTGATGCCTAACCTCTGGAGATCGAAGGCATGCAGGCGCGACATCAGCCAGGCGGCGCGCAGGCCAAGCGCACGGTCGCGGCGATAGAGATCGCCAAGCGCCCGCCCCGGCGGATAGTGCTGCAGGATCGGCGGGCGGATGCGTTGGACGCGACCGCCCTCCTGATCAATGAGCACGGGCGCGTGCCAGCCGACGCAATCGCGCAGCTCGGCAACGAGATCGCTGATTTGCTGGGCTTCGGAAATGTTTCGCCCGAAAAGGATGAAGCCCCACGGCCGCTCTGCCCTATAGAAGGCCTTCTCTTCGTCGGTCAGCTTGAGGCCGCTGCAGCCAAGGATCATTGCTTTTGATTCGGTCATACCCGAATCATAAGGGTCGCTCAGCGAATTGCGAGCGAGGTCAAGCGCGATCCCACAAAAAAGAACGGCGGGACAAACCCGCCGTTGCGATAGAGGAAGCCAGAAAGCTTACTTGGAGATCAGGCAGCTTCCGCCGGCCGAGCGATACTGCTCGCAAAGCGCGGCGGCTTCATCCTTCGAACCGGCCGGGATACGGACACGGTAGAAGGTGCCCTTACCGGCGATATCCGCCTTGCGGATTTCGTAAGCGCGGCCACCGAGAACACCTGCAAACTTCTTCGACAGGCTGGCGTAGGACTTCTTTGCCTCATCCTCTGATGGCAGCGATGCGATCTGGATGCCGTAGCCGCCGCTAGCAGCTGCCGGAACCGGCTGGGCGGCCGCTGCCGGTGCAGAAGCAACCTGCGTCGGCTTCTGCTGGGCCGTCGGGCGGACATTGCCGTTTTCGGTTACGGTGCCGACGACATTGACCGGCTGTTCGGCCGGGCGAGCCGTCGGGACAGGCGCCGTATCGGTCGCCGGAGCGGGGGCTGCATCGGTGATCGGTGTCGTCTTGACTGGACGAACCGGCGGGTCGACCTGATTTGCGTTTGCGGCATTCACCTCAGCCACCTTGGCCGTCTGAGCAGGCTGGGCTGCAGGCGCTGCTCCGACGGGCGGAAGGGCGGCGGAGGCAACCTGATTGCCATCCTGATTGCCGGTGCTGGCCGGGAAGCTTGCGGCAGACGGCGTCGCGGCCGGCTGGGCTGTGGGCGTTGCCGATGCGACTTCCTTTGCCGGCGCGGACTGCTCGGCAGGTGCCGGCTCTTCGCGGGCAACCAGTGTACCGTCCGGCTTGACGATCATAGTGCGGACCTTGCGTGGCGAGACGGACGGCGTTGCATCGTCATCGGCTGCGGAGGCATCCGCAGTCGCGTTGTGGTCCGGCAGCAGGCGCGGATCCTGCGTCTCGCCGACGGCAGTCGGCAGGACTGAATCGCCACTACCCTCATCATCATCAGGCGAGACTTCAGGCGTCAGCGTGCGCTGGACGACATCGACCGGCTGTTCGTCGGAGGAGACCAGAGCCTTCTGCTTCGGCTCTTCGGCGGCACCTGCGACACGATCATAGACAGCCTTGTCCTGGTTCGGCACGGTCTTGCCGCCCGGATTCTCGGGAGCGACCTTCACCGGATCCTTGTCCGCAGTGATGACGCGCGGCTCGCCGGAGCTGGCGATGCTGAGGCCGGCACCGTTGGACACCCAGCTATAGACGCCGTAAGCGCCACCGGCAAAAACGACCAGCATGGCGGCTGCAGCCAGCAGGCGGCGCATGGAGCGGGCGCGGTTGAAATCGGCAGTCTGGCTTGCGGATTCGATATGGACTTCGGAAACGTTCTCGCGACGCTCGACCGGCTCGCGGACACTGCGGCGGAAGTCCTCTTCCAGCGCGCGTTCGAAATCATCAAGACCATCAGCGAAGGCGTTGCTTGCCGGCTTGGCCGCAGCGGCGGCCGTTGCAGCAGTGGCCGAGGGCGTCCAGGCAGGGGCGACCGGCGCCTTTTCCTGCCGCTTGGCGGGCTCGAAGAAGCTAGCGATCTCGGCATCGAGATCGAAATCAAAATCGGCGGTCTTGGCGACCGGCTCCGTATGCTCGACAGGCGGTAGTGTCGGAACATGCATGTCCTCGACCGTCTCGGGACGATCTTCCGGATCGGAGATCATCGAGGGATCGAAGGGCAGATCCTCGGTGGATTCGCTTGCCGGCGCCGGCTTGGCATAACTCACCGGTGCTGGCTGCGGCTCCGGCACGAAAACCGGTGCGGATTGCGGCTGCAAACGCGGCGCAGGCTGAGCTGCGACCACGGGCGCTGCACGCACGGGCTCAGGCTTCTGCTGAGGAGCCGGCGGCTCGGAGAAATCGAGATCGGCGAGCTCCAGCTCGATGCCGGCGAGATCCAATTCGAAATCGTGGCCGGCAAAGGGGTCTTCTGCCTCCAGTTCCGGCTGACCCGTGACGACCGGCGCTGGCGCGATAGGCTGCGAGACCGGCTCTACCGGCTCCCGAACGACCGGCTTGGGCGCTTCGGGCTGACGAAGAACGGGCGTCGCACGGCTCATCGGCACGGGCGCAATCACTGTCGGCTGAGCCGTCGCACGAGCAACGGGCGCGTCAAAGACAGGCGCTTCGAAGATAGGGGCCTCAAAGACGGGAGACTCAAAGACGGGAGCATCAAAAACAGGCGCGGCAGGAGCCTCGACCGGCTGCGGCGCCGGTGGCGTGGCAACAGGCTCAGACACGACGGGGGCAGCAGCACGCTGCGGCACCGGATAACGGGAAACATCCGCCAGGAGATCGTCGAGATCAAAGGCATCCGCATCAAAGGTCGACTTCGGCAGGGCTTCCGTCAAGGCTGCATCGGCATGGACGTCGCCTTCGGCTGCTGCCGCAATCAGATCGAAACCGGCATTGTCAGGCTCGGCCGGCTCTTCGAAGGCAGCAACATCTTCGAACGTTGCGACAGGCTCTTCAGGCAGGGCGAGGTCTTCGTGGCGATCGATCTCGGCCGGAAAACCGAAGGAGGCCACAACCGGCTCGAAATCTGCTGCTTCAACCGCGGCGACCGCCTGAGGCTCTTCAGTTACCTCAGGCGTAACCACTTCGGGTTCGACCGTCAATTCCGGCTCGGCTACAAACCCGGGCTCGTCTACGAAAGCTTCAACCGAATCCTGAGTCGGCTCAACAACGGGTGTGTCGACGACCGGCTCGGAAAGAACCGGCTCTTCGCGACGCGGCGCGTGAAAATTGGCGAGCGGCAGCCGGATGCTGGCAGCCGACCATTGCGGCGCCTTCGCCGGCGGCTGAACGGCCGGAGCGACAGAGCCGCCGATCGAAAGCTCAAGCTCTTCGATCAGATCGCGGGCGCCGCCATAGGCCGTGAAGGTAACCGGAGGTTCTGCGGGAACAGCGACAGGCTTCGACGGAGCGGGAGCCCAATCGGTGGCGTCAGGCGCTTCCCATTCTGCTGCGACCGGTTCAGGTGCGGCCAGTTCGGGCTCGACGACGGGCGTCTCGAAATCGGACATAACCGACGGAGCAAGCTCTTCGCCGATGGAAGGCACGTCCTCGTGCACCGGCTCGACATAGTCGTAGGTTTCGACTTCCTGAGCGATCGGCTCAGCAGGATGATCGAGATCAGCCAGGGGACGCGGCGCATCGTAACGCTCGAACTCGCGGAGAAGCTCATCCTCGAGATCGAGAGCCGGCTCATGCCGCTCAGGTTCGCTTACGGTATTAGCCGCAACGCGGGGTTCAAAGCCAACGATTCGAGCGAGTTCTGCCAACGGATCGTCGTCGGCAAACATATCGTCTTTTCCACGCGTGTCATACGCAAGTCGTTTATCAGCCATGCCCATCCCACTCAAAAACGCAAACACTCAAATGCCAGCGCATTGTGGGGAAATGGTGACGTTATCGCATTTCGTCCGGTGCGGCAGTGCCTGTAATGGCAAGTCCCGACTTCAAAACCGACGCGACGGCGTACACCAGCCCAAGTCTGGCAATACTTGATTCTCGGTTCTTATCGTTAACAAATCGTAATTCAGTCTGATCTTTACCTTTGTTCCAATGCGCGTGGAAGGCGCTGGCAAGATCATAGAGGTAAAAAGCGATGCGATGCGGCTCCTGAGACTGGGCTGCACTTTCGACGATACGCGGGAATTCTGCAGCCTTGGCAATGAGCTGCAATTCGGCCGAATCCGTAATGCCTGCAACGGATTGCGCCAAAAGCTCCGGTGTCGGGGCAAGATCCGGGAAGGCTTCCCTCGCCTGCCGGAAGACGGACATGCAACGCGCATGTGCATACTGCACGTAGAAGACCGGATTATCTTTGGATTGCTCCGTTACTTTGGCAAAATCAAAGTCCAACGGCTCCGAGTTCTTGCGGTAAAGCATCATGAAGCGGACCGAATCACGTCCGACTTCTTCGACGACATCGCGCAATGTGACAAAATCGCCCGACCGCTTCGACATCTTCACCGGCTCGCCGTCGCGGTAGAGCTTGACGAGCTGGCAAAGCAGCACCGTCAGCTTCGCCTTACCGTCGGAAACGCCGCGCGCAACCGCCTCGAGACGCTTGACGTAGCCACCGTGGTCGGCGCCGAGCACATAGATCATCTCGTCGAAGCCGCGGTCGAACTTGTTCTTGAAGTAGGCGAGGTCGGCGGCGAAATAGGTGTAGGAGCCGTCCGACTTGATGAGCGCACGGTCGATATCATCACCGACCTCGGTCGAGCGGAAGAGAGTCTGTTCGCGGTCTTCCCAATCCTCAGGCAACTGGCCCTTCGGCGGCGGCAGCGTACCCTTGTAGACATAGCCCTTGAAGGTCAGGTCGTTGATGGCGGTGCGGATTGCCGCTGCGCCATTGGCATGCAGCATGCGTTCCGAGAAGAAGATGTCATGATGGACGTTGAGGGCGGCAAGATCCTCGCGGATCATCACCATCATCATCTCGATGGCGCGATCCTTGACGATCGGCATCCACTGCTCTTCCGGCATGTTGTGCAGGCGCACGCCATATTCGGCAGCAAGCGATTCTCCGACCGGGACCAGATAGTCGCCAGGATAGAGACCGGACGGAATCTCGCCGATCTTCTCGCCGAGCGCCTCGCGGTAACGCAGGAAGACGGAACGAGCGAGCACATCGATCTGCGAGCCGGCATCGTTGATGTAATATTCTTTGACGACTTCGTAGCCGGCAAAGGCAAGCAGGTTCGCCAGCGCGTCACCGACGACGGCGCCGCGGCAATGGCCGACATGCATCGGGCCGGTCGGGTTGGCCGAGACATATTCGACGTTGACCTTCCTGCCCTGCCCCAGTCCCGAGCGGCCATAGCCGGTGCCTGACTGGATCATTGCGCTCAGCAGGCGCTGCCAGTAGCCGACGGAGAGCCTGATATTGATGAAGCCCGGGCCGGCGACCGAAACCTCGGCGACGTCGGCGTCTTCCTTCAGCTTGGCAATGATGATTTCGGCAAGCGCGCGCGGACTGGTGCCGAGCGATTTGGCAAGCACCATGGCGGCGTTGGTCGCCACATCGCCGTGGCTCGCATCACGCGGCGGTTCTACGGCAATGCGACCGAAATCGAGCTCGGATCGCTTTTCCTTGACCAGATCGAGCTGTTCAAGGGCGTTTTTAATCCTGGCTTCAAAATCGGTAAAAAGGTTCATCGCACTCTTCCATGCACAGGCTGTGCCAACAGGTTTGCCGGCGGTTGCCGGGCGCCCGCTGCCTATCGCAAATCCGGAGTGTGGTCAAACAATCGCCTGTGGGCACTGATGGCATAAGTGTCCGTCATGCCGGCCAAATAATCCCCGACATGCCGCGCTTTCGGCGCATCGGAGAGACCGGCGATATGGTCGACCCAATAATGGCTCTGCATCTCCTTGGGATTGGCCATGTAAGCGCCGAAGAGATCCTTGACGATCTGGGCGGCACCGGCGCGGATGCGCATAATATCGTGGTTGCGATAGATGCGCTTGAAGAGCATCTCCTTGATCTGCCTGTCGGTCTCGGCCATCTCACCCGAAAAAGTTGCGATCACATGATCCGCCTTGCGGATATCGTCAGCACTCTGCGGTTTCAGCTCTGCCAGGCGCTTCTGCGCCACACCGATGACATCCTCCACCATGCGCGTGATCTGGCGGCGCATGATTTCATGCGTGAAGCGGCTCGGCTCCAGATGCTGGTAGCGCTCCCTTACCTCGGCCATCAGCCCGGCGAGGAAGGGAATTTCCTCCAGCATCTCGAAATTCAGGTAGCCCGAGCGCAGACCATCATCAATGTCATGGGTATTGTAGGCGATATCGTCGGCGATCGCTGCTGCCTGGGCTTCCAGGCTCGCATAGCTTGCAAGCTCCAGATCATGCAGTTCGCAATAATCGAGAATCGGCTGCGGCACTGGTCCGCGCGTGCCGACCCCATCGGCCGTCAGCAGCGGACCATTGTGCTTGACGAGGCCTTCAAGGCTCTCCCAAGTCAGATTGATGCCGTCGAATTCGGCATAACGCCGCTCGAGTTTGGTGACGATGCGCAAGGATTGGGCATTGTGGTCGAAGCCGCCATAGGGCAGCAGTTCTTCATGCAGCGCATCCTCGCCTGTATGGCCGAAGGGCGTATGGCCGAAATCGTGGACGAGCGCCACGCCCTCGGCCAAGTCCTCGTCAGCCTTCAGGGCGCGGGCAAGCGCGCGGGCAATCTGTGCTACCTCTATCGTATGCGTCAGACGCGTGCGGTAATGGTCGCCGTCCTGGGCGATGAAAACCTGCGTCTTATGCTTCAGCCGGCGAAAGGCGGTCGTATGGATGATGCGATCGCGGTCTCGCTGGAAATCGGAACGCGTCGGGCTGCCGCTCTCGTGATAGAGACGCCCACGCGAATTCCATGGATCCGCCGCATAGGCCGCCCGCTCGCCATAACCGAAACCCAATGCATGCCTGTCGAAGCTCATTCTTCACCGTCACTAACGTGTTGCAGCCTTGCCCATTGACGCCGCTATCCGCTCTTCATACCTATAGCTTACAGAAACGGCAAAGAGGCGCTATGTCGGCCGCTTCGCCAGATCCTGTCCTTTACGGGAGGATCATGATAAGTTTCTTTGATATCATGCGTTTGAACATCAAACGTCCAAATGAGATTCTCTCCGGATCTTGACCCCGGCAGGAGGAAAAATGACTGAAGCGAATGTAACCCTTTCCGATGCCGCGGCAAAGCGTATTGCCGCTATCGTCGGCAGCGATCCCGGCAAGAGCGCGCTGCGCGTCTCCGTCGAAGGTGGTGGCTGTTCCGGCTTTTCCTACAAATTCGACCTTGTGGATGGCGCAGCCGACGATGATATCGTCGTCGAGAAGAATGATGCCAAGGTGCTGATCGACAGTCTCTCGCTGGTCTATATGGCCGGCTCCGAGATCGATTTCGTCGACAACCTGCTCGGCCAGTCCTTCCAGATCAAGAACCCGAATGCGGTGGCAAGCTGCGGCTGCGGAACCAGCTTCGCAATCTGATTCAAGAACTACTTTCCATTGATAACCGGCCGAAGATTTTCCTCCGGCCGGTTTCTTGTCTTGTCCGCAGACGCCGGAGCACGATAGAAGAGCGCTCAGGACAGAGAGCAGGATAAAGCCATGAAGATCGCGACCTGGAACATCAATGGCGTCAAGGCGCGTATCGACAACCTCACGCAATGGCTGAAGGATTCCAGTCCTGATATCGTCTGCCTGCAGGAAATCAAGACGATCGACGAAGGCTTCCCGCGGCTGGAAATCGAGGCGCTCGGCTACCATGTGGAAACGCATGGTCAGAAGGGCTTCAACGGCGTTGCCATTCTCTCCAAAAGCTCGCCATCCGAAGTCAATCGCGGCCTGCCGGGCGATCCGCTTGATGAGCAGGCGCGATTCCTCGAAGCCGTCTTCTCCCTTCCCGGCAACAAGGTGGCGCGCGTCTGCTGCCTCTACCTGCCGAACGGCAACCCGCCGGAAACGGAAAAATACCCCTACAAGCTCGCCTGGATGGAGCGCCTGCGCAAATTCGCGGCCGAGCGCCTCGAATACGAGGAAATTTTCATTCTGGCCGGCGATTACAATGTCATTCCCGAGCCACACGACTGCTTCGACCCGAAGGTCTGGGAAAGCGACGCACTCTTCCTGCCGCAGACGCGCCAAGCCTTCCGCCGACTGGAAAATCTCGGTCTCGTCGATGCGGTGCGTTCGGCAACCGATGCGACGGCGCTCTATTCCTTCTGGGATTATCAGGCCGGCGCCTGGCCGAAGAACAACGGCATCCGCATCGACCATTTGATGCTGTCGCCGGAAGCAGCCGACCGCATGACGTCAGCGGCGATCGAAAAGCATGTGCGCGCCTGGGAAAAGCCGTCGGACCACGTACCTGTCGTGGCTTACTTCGATTTCGCGGCCTGAGATTTAAGGCATTTCCGTCTTACGCGATTCCGGACGCAAAACCGCAGCGCACTTTTGCTGGAATTGCTCGATAACTCAATCGTCCGAGCCGGTCGCGATCGAGTGCGACAGGGATACGGCCGTGCGCCGATCCGCTTCGCTGGCGATCGAGAAGGCATCTTCCTGAAGCGATTGCATCCAGCTGCAATCCTTCGGCTTACAGCGGTCGAGAGCCGCCGTCATCAGCGCGAGACCGCGAGCAGACTGGCCTTCATCGAAGAGGATGTTGCCAAAGACCGCCATGGCGCCAGGATGACCGCTCTTACGGGCCTGATTGAGCCACTTCTTGGCCTGATTGATATTGGCGCTGCCGCCCTCGCCAGCCAGCATCATCTGCGCAAGCTGGAACTGCGCCTCGGGAACACCGAAGGTGGAGGCAACCTGGAAATAGAGCTGGCGGGCCTGATTGAGATCAATCTTCACCGGGCTGCCGGAAATGCCGTGCTTGTAATAGTTGGCAAGCGACAGCAGCGCGTTGATGAAGAAGCCGGTATCCTCCGAGCCAGGCTCGACGCCCTGCTGTGCAATCTCGCTGTAGATCTTGAAGGCCTCGAAATCGTCCTGCGCGACACCGTCGCCATCAGCATACATATTGGCGAGCGCCCAGCGTGAACCGGTGTGGCCCTTTTCGGCGGCGTATTTATAAGCCTCGACCGCCTCTTCCTTCTGACCGTTCTTGTAAGCCTTGAAACCGAATTTGAAGAGATCGAAAGGTCCCGATTCCTTCGTCACACCTGTCTTGATGTCGAATGCCAGGACCGGACAGGCTAAAGCCAGGGAAACGGCCATCAACATGCTGACCAGCATGAATTTGAACAATCTGAACTCGGACGTTACCATCTCTACCGGTTTCTTTCGTTCATCACAGACGCCTGGCGGCGGCTTTCTTCGCCGTTCTGCCCGCGTGGATGCATTCCTTCCAGGCGAGCGATCCCGCGGCGGGCTCCAAGGCCCCTTTACCCGCGTCGCTTCCAGCCCCATGCCCCTCTTTCAAAACCAGCACATCCTTGTGAACCATCCGGCTTCCGGCACGGCTCGCATGTGATGCCTGCGGTACTCCTTTCGCGACCCGAGTCCCCGCCCGTCCGCCTTTATCGTCTTCGTAAACAGCAAATGTGACCAAACCGGTATCGCTACCGTGCCTAGAGAACGAAGCTTCATGCCGGGGGCGCGAAAATGACGGAAAGTCGTGAATCTGCAACACTACCGGAGAGGCGGATTCCCGGCCGGAAATGCCTTTGGCGAAAAGCAAAACGGCCGCTGCCGCTGGCTTCTCGCCCCTGCTGTCGCTTTGTCTGGCGTTACCGGAAAAAATTCGACCCATGCTACTGCTTACGCACACCCTACGCTTGTCATCTCCTCGCCCGCTAATAGCGCTGCGCCCTCTTTGTGGCGGGAAATGGACAAATTCGCCCCGCCGACACCATACGCGAACCATCGTAAAAAAGTGTTGCTGAATCGTCACAAAACGAGACGAGAAGATGGAATGATTAATGGCGGCAAACGAAGAAGAGCCCGGCACTGCCGGGCTCCTCAATTCTTCAAATCAGGGAATTAAAACTTGACCTTTAGGCTGGTCGACAACGCGGCGACAAGGTCGTTGCCAAAGGAATAGGAGACATCATCTCCAAAGGTGACACCGTTCTGGGTAACGACGCCGGATGAACCGCTCGTCAGCACGCCAACGGCACCGGCGACGCGCCATTCAATGTGCTCGGTCGGCGTGAAGGCTGCACCGACACCGAGCGTCCAGCTATCAGTCTGAGCGCCATAGCCCTGGCTGGTGCCACGATCCCAGGTCAGGCTGACGGCGCCGGCCCATTGGTCATTGAACTTGTGGCCGACGCCACCGGTGATGGTCCAGCCGTCGCGATAGAGAAGGTCGAGCGAGGTCAGTTCCGTATCGCCGCCAGAGGTACAGGCGATTACGCCCTTTGTCGATGTCGGGCAGAACGGCACGGATTGCAGCACACTCCAGTTCGTCCATTTGACCGAACCGAAAGCGAGCCAATCCGGAGCGATACCGCTCTGTAACTTCAACTCCAACGAATCCGGTGCTTCGGCGGAACCGAAAACGGGGGTGACCCTTCCATAGGGAGCGGCATTCAGCGGTGCACCGGGTCCAGTAACCTGAGTGAGATCGACCGTACCCGTCAGATTGTCGTACTTTACGCGGCTGTTATAGACGAGGCTCGCGCGCATCGCATATTCCGGGATCTCATAAGCGAGACCCGCGCGCCAGCCCCAGCTATTGTCTTCGAGATCGAGGCGGCCGATGCCATTGCCCGTGCCGAAGGCGATCGGGGCCGTCGAAACCAGACGCTCCTTGAAGCCTTCGACTTCCTGATAGAAGGCGCCGCCGATGAAGCGAAGCTGTCCCGGACCGACATCGAAGCGATAGGAGCAGGTGCCGCCATAATTACGGGTCTTGATCTCCGTCTCGATGTTGTTGTTGGCACCGGCCCAGTTCAAGCCGGGATTGGAATGGCCGCCGAAGGGCTCCGAATAGTCAACAAGGCAGTCGACCGCATCGGCAAAGCCAGCCTTAAAGCCAAAATAAGGGATCGTATAATTGGTAGTCTCGTCGGCGGTGCTCGAACGGTTGTTCAGATTGCCGCCACCGGTCGATGCCGAGGGTTGCGTGTCACGAGCGTCCTTAAGCTTGCGCTGCGGTGACACGTAAAGGATGCCCGACTGAAACGAGAAAGGCGACGTATCGAACAACTGATCGATATTGTAGCCGCCACGCTCCAGACCACCCGCGAAGGACGGTGAAGCGAGTGCCGAAAGAATAATGAGCGATGTTACGCCCCTGGAAAACATACGCGCTGCCATTGTGTCTCCCCCACTCAAGCAATTGATGTAATCACACTGTGCTAGTGAACTTAACAAATCGCAACGAGGCGCTCCGCTGCGATGCGAAGTTGCGTTATGACTAATTTACGTAACTAATTGACGGGCACGTCAAAAAATCGGATGAATAAAATTATATTCTTTAATCTGTGGACTTTCAGGGCGCCTGTTAGATTCTTTTTTCATCAACAGTAGAAGCTGTATCAAACTGACAACAGTGTCAGTTTTCGCGCACAGCATGCCCCAAATGGGTGATATCCACAGGGGTAGCGGCCCTAAAAGGGCTAATTTTATAGAATCATCATGCTTTTGAACGCAAAAGGCGCGCTCCAAGGGAACGCGCCTTCAGGAATAATATACTCGTTACCCGCGACTATCCTACTTCGCTAACTCGCGCCAGAGCAGTCCTCAGGCTTTCGATCTGGCTCGTCAGTTCGGCGTGACGCTCGCGTTCCGCCTCCACCACTTCGGGGTTGGCATTGGCAACAAACTTCTCATTCGAGAGCTTGCCATCGATGCGCGCGATCTCGCCCTCGGCCTTTGCAATCGCCTTTTCGAGGCGGCTCTTTTCCGCCGCAAGATCGATTAGGTTGCCAAGCGGCAGGCAGGCGGTCGCTTCGGCGACGATGATCTGAGCGGCACCCTTCGGTGCAGATTCCGCCAGCGAAATAGCCTCGACACGCGCCAGGCGCTTGATGGCCGCGTCATGACGGAACAGCCGTTCACGCGTCAAGCTGTTGGCGCCAACGACGACGAGCGGCGCGGTGGCCGACGGCGGCACGTTCATTTCCGAGCGCACCGAGCGGATTCCGGAAACGAGGTCGATCAGCCAGTTGATCTCATCGGCCGCAGCATTGTCGGCGTAAGAAGGCGACGGCCATTCGGTGTGGCATAGCAAGTCGTCACGTTCCTGGCCCTCACCCGCCGTATGCGCCCACAGCTCCTCGGTCATGAAGGGCATGAAGGGATGCAGCAGCTTGTAGATCTCTTCGAGAACATAAGCGCTGCAGGCTTGAGCTTCGGCCTTCGCGCCTTCGTCTTCACCGCTAAAGACCGGCTTCAAAAGTTCGAGATACCAATCGCAGAACTGGTTCCAGACGAACCGGTAGAGTGCCCCGGCGGCATCGTTGAAGCGGTAGGCTTCAAGCGCTTCCGTTACGTCACGTTCCGCGCGGGCAAGCTCCGTCAGGATCCAGCGGTTGATGGTGAGTTCAGCCGCTTCCGGCACGAAATGAGGATCGCTCTTGACGCCGTTCATTTCGGCAAAGCGCGTGGCGTTCCAGAGCTTGGTGCCGAAATTGCGGTAGCCGGCGATGCGAGCCGGGTCGAGCTTCACGTCACGGCCCTGTGCAGCCATGATCGCCAGCGTGAAACGCAGCGCGTCTGCACCATATTCGTCGATCAGTTCGAGCGGGTCGATGACGTTGCCCTTCGACTTCGACATCTTCTGACCGTTCTTGTCGCGCACCAGGGCGTGAATATAGACGGTATGGAACGGCTCGACCGGGTTATCGTCCTCGTCCTTCATGAAATGAAGGCCCATCTGCATCATGCGAACAACCCAGAACGGGATGATATCGAAACCGGTGACAAGAACACTGGTCGGATAATATCGCTCCAGCTCGGGCGTCTTGTCCGGCCAGCCAAGCGTCGAGAACGGCCAGAGGGCCGAGGAGAACCAGGTGTCGAGCACGTCTTCGTCACGGACCAGAATCTCGCCCGGCCTGAAGTTCTCGAGCAGGTCCTCGACATAGGCCTTCATCGGTCCTTCATGCGACAGGTAGTGCTGGATGGCAGCCTGCAGCGCCTCCTCTTCAGTCTTCTCGACGAAAACCTGACCATCCGGGCCATACCAGGCCGGAATCTGGTGCCCCCACCACAACTGACGGGAGATGCACCACGGCTGGATATTGTCCATCCATTGGAAATAGGTGTTTTCCCAGTTCTTCGGGACGAACTTTGTTCGGCCTTCGCGAACGGAGGCAATGGCAGGCTTGGCAAGGGTCTTGTTGTCAACCCACCATTGCTCGGTCAGACGCGGCTCGATCGGCACGCCACCCCGATCCCCATGCGGAACCATATGCTTATGCGGCTCGATCTTGTCGAGCAGGCCGGCTTCCTCGAAAATCTCGACAATGATCTTTCGTGCAACGAAACGATCCTGGCCTTCCAGCCGGTCCCATGCGCCATGCAAGGCGGCCGGGTGATCGAGACCTTCCAGGAAATCCTCATTGTCCTTGATCGTAATCGTGGCGTCGACATTCATGATGTTGATGACACGCAGCCCGGTGCGCCTGCCGACATCGAAATCGTTGAAGTCATGCGCCGGTGTAACCTTGACCGCGCCGCTGCCGGCGGTCGGATCGGCGTAGCTGTCGGCAACGATCGGAATGCGTCGGCCAACGATCGGCAGGATGACGTGCTTGCCGATGATCGACTTGTAACGCTCGTCCTTGGGATTAACCGCAACGCCGGTATCGCCAAGCATCGTCTCCGGCCGCGTCGTTGCAACTACGAGGTAGTCGCGCGTTTCGAATTCGGTGGGCTTGCCCTCCTCATCAAAAGCGATTGGAAACTGGTAGGTGACGCCGTCTTCCAGCGGATAGCGAAGATGCCAGAGATTGCCTTTGAGCTCGATCTGCTCGACTTCCATGTCGGAAATCGCCGTCAGCAACTTCGGATCCCAATTGACGAGGCGCTTGTCCTTATAGATCAGCCCTTCCTTGTAGAGCGTGACAAAGACTTCGAGAACGGCCTGCGACAGGCCTTCGTCCATGGTGAAGCGCTCACGCGACCAATCACAGGAAGCGCCGAGACGCTTCAACTGGTTGAAGATCAGGCCGCCCGATTCGCCCTTCCACTCCCAAACCTTTTCGATGAAGGCATCGCGGCCCATCTCGCGGCGGCCGGGAAGCTGCTGTTCCATCAGCTTGCGCTCGACAACCATCTGCGTGGCGATGCCGGCATGGTCCATGCCGGGCTGCCAGAGCACATCCTTGCCGCGCATACGCTCGAACCGCACCAAGACATCCTGCAGCGTGTTGTTCAGCGCGTGGCCCATGTGCAGCGAGCCGGTGACATTCGGCGGCGGGATGACGATGGTGAAGCTCTCGGCGCCTGGCTTGGCATTGGCGCCGGCGCGGAAGGCATCGGCCTCATCCCATTTCGCGGCGATTTTCGGTTCGACTGCGGCGGAATCGTAGGTCTTTTCGAGCATTTTCTGACCAATTCGAGGTTCGAGGATGGGCGTTTTGTAAATAGGATGGCCACGGCCAAGTCAATAAAAAAGCCGCCCCGGGGACCGGAGCGGCTCTTGTCTGGAAAAAGCGTTTCCGATCAGCGGCGCGGGCCGCGCGCCACACGTTCGATCTCTTCGCGCACGAGGCGTTCGACGAGCGTCGGCAGATTGTCGTCTAGCCATTCGCGCAGCATCGGCCGCAGCATGTCTTCGGCAATCTCATCCAGCGAGCGGCGCTCGGCTGCGCCATCGATGGCAGCGGCGAGCTCTTCGAAAGAACGGCCAACCTGCAGGCCGGTTTTCTGGGACAGAAGTGACGGCTGAACGTCTTCCGCTACACGCAAAGGTGTAACTTCGGCGGGCTGGAAGGCCACCGGCTCGACGCGCTGTTCGACGACGGGAAGCATGGGTGCCTCCTCGACGAGCGCGGGCTGCGGAACCTCGGGCAGGCGCTGCTCGGCAAAGACCGGCGCAGGCTCGGGCGCATAGTGGGGGACGGGGGCAACGCGGGGAGCCGGAGCCGGCTCGACCGGGCGGGGGGTGGGCGCTGCGTGCGGCGCGTCATAAGCTGACTGCGGCTCGAATTGCGGCTGCGGTTCGCGGAACACCTGGGGCATATCACGCGGCATGTCACGGAGAACCTGGCCGGCCTGAACGGCACTACGCTCGGAAGCGGCGCGGACGCGGGCTGCGACATCGGCAAGTGACATGGCGCGGGCCGGCATTTCCGGCTCAGGCGCAATACCGGCAGAATTTGCAGCGACGAAACGCGGATCGGGACGCAGCGCAGACGGCTCCGGGAACTCGACGCCGGCATAGGTATCGTCAACCGTCAGATGGATTTCGGAGTCGTTGTCCTCTTCCGCACCGTAAACGGGAGGAAGCGAGGCGGAAATCGCCTTTCCGGCGCCTGGCTCATTGCTTTCGATGATCTGGCGAATGGAGGCCAGGATCTCTTCCATGGACGGTTCACGCACTACACCTGGCTGAGCCATATCTATCCCCGTTATCCCTTAAACAACGACCGGATGGCGTGGAGCATGCACCCGAATCACTATGACCTTAGAATACCCCAAAGGGGAAAAAAATCAGCGCGAATCAAACAAATGCAGCCATGCACAGTTTTGTTACCCAAGTGTAAGCGAAGTCTGTGAAGGCTTTTAAGACAGCCGAAACAAAAACGGGCGCCCATGGCGCCCGCTCAAAAAACCGTCGGTAGAAACGCCTTAGAATACGAATTCACGAGCCTTGGCGAAACCGGGCAGCGGTTTGACCGAAGCATTGAAGAAGACGTTTTCGGAAACAGCGCCGCGCTCGCTGACGAAGACTTTCGCGCGAGCAGCATTGCCATAACCCTGCACGACAACGAGACGGCCGCCATCCTGCAACTGGCCAAGAAGCGCCGCAGGAACTTCTTCCGCCGAACCGTTGATGAAGATCAGATCATAGGGGGCGCCGGCGGCATTGCCCTTCTCAAGCGGGCCAGTTGCCACCTGCACATTTGCATAACCGGCGAGATTTGCCTTGGCTTCAGCAGCAAGGGTCTCGTCCGATTCGAGCGCCACGACGGAGCCCGCGATCAGCGACAGCAGAGCGGAGGCGTACCCCGTGCCGGCACCGACTTCGAGAACGGCATCATCCTTGGTGACGGCGGCTAGCTGCAGCAGCTTGGCGAGCGGAGACGCCTCCATGATGAAACGGCCTGGATTGCCGACGGTTGCCGGAGCAATTTCGATATCATTATCGATATAAGCCAACATCTTCGCCTTCTCCGGCACGAACGCCTCGCGCGGGACGGTGAGGAAGGCCGTCAGCACCGAATGCGAGGTAACGTCCGTGGTGCGGACCTGGTTGTCGACCATCTTTACGCGTGCTGCTTCGAAATCCATCATATCCTCTCGCCGATGAAAGCGGTTCTGTCTTCCGTCTCTTAATCTCCGGCACCGATGCTTTCAAGGCTTGCCGGAGACCCGTTTGAAGAATCCCGGAAACCCCTCCCCGCATGCAACAGCTGAAAAACGATTGCTGCAACTTCCGCGTGGAGCAAATTACGATTCCATGATATTATTCTAATCGGAGGAAATGAGGAGGAGCAGGCCATGTCTGCCATTCTGGAATATTTCACGCTGTTCGACTTTTTCATCGCCGCAGCGCTCGTCGGCATATTCTGCTGCGGGCTGCTGGACCGCGAGACGAGCTGAACAGATCGGTCTCTCCCAGTAAAAATTTCCTGGCCGCTCGCACGGCGCGCCGGAGAAATAGATTTCGACGCCCAGTCGGATCAAGTCGGCACAGTCGATTACGCCATTAACTCTATATCAACCATATTGTTGCGCCGGTCGCGGCTTTCGCTAGTTTGGCCGCATGCAAACATTCGCCATTCAATCACCAGATATCGAAGCGCTTCACTACAATCCGGAAGCGCGGCTGTTGCTTGTGAAGTTCAAAAGCGGCGCCATCTGTAATTTCACACGGATATCGGCGCAGGCGGTTCAACGACTGCTCGGCCCCGATATGCACATAGAGAACCAAACGGCAGAGGACGATGCCGGCTATCTGGCGGGCCTGCGCAGCGGCGGATTGCGGGCGCTTTATTTCCTCACCGGCATCAAGCCAGCCCAATTCGATTTCGCCCAGGTTCCCTGCATCTGGTGATGCGAGACTGACGCAACGCTGCCACGCCTCATTTATGAAGCGGATCAGATTTCTATGTGGTGGAAATTTTTTGGAGGCCTCGCCCGGAATTGAACCGGGGTACAAGGATTTGCAGTCCTCTGCGTCACCACTCCGCCACGAGGCCTCATAGGCTGTCATTCTAGCCGTGGCGAGCGTTTAGAATGATCGTAAGGAAATCGCAAGAGGGCTTTCCAAAAACATTTCCTGCAATTTCAAACTCCGGCCACATCCGGCGCCTACAGAACAAGCACCGATCCAGCCTCGACGGACGCCGCGACAGTCGTACGCACAGCTGATGATAAAAGGCCCATTCCGCTGGAAATTTGCGCTCGGTTGAACAACAATTGGGCTAACAGCTACTCAGACAGGCCTCCAGGCTATCTGAATTGCACAATAGGCATATCTCAACGAGTTTAGCTGATCACTTATATTCATCCAGAAGGCGCAATCTGCAATCGTAACAACGCCTTCACTTTCTTTATATTAGGGAAATCAAAACATCCCCTCAAGCATTAGTAACGAATTCTTAACTTGACTTTCAGAATCGTCATTCCATGCTCCCCTATGGGAGAGACAGGAGCAGAGATGAATTGGGTGCCGTTGAATTCCAAACAGATCCGCGCCGTATCCTACGATCCAGGAACCCAGGTTCTTCATGCCAAATTCGCCGGTCGTCGCCCAGTCCGGCATGTCGGGGTGCCGCCGCATATCTATGACAATCTCGTCGAAACCAGCGATCCCGAATTTTATTACAAATATTATCTCGAGCCTTCGCGTGTTCAGACCGGCTGGTGGCGAAAAGCCAACCTCAGCTCCCATGCGGTGAAGCTGCTGATAATTCTCGTCGGTGCACTTGTGATCACGGCGACGGCGCTTGAGGAAAATGGCGAACTGCCAATCCACCTCTCGGAGATCACAGAGGCGGGCACGACCTCTCCAGCCTCTGGCCAAAGGCCCGCCGTCTCTCCGCAGTAAAGGAGCTCACCACCACGCAACCCGCAGTGTACCGATCTGCCGGCAGGCAGTTCAATCAGCCCGTCGTCGACATGGCCGCTTATGGCTTCCTTGGCGACTTCACGCAGGGCGCTTTCGGCGATGCCACCAGACCGCGACGCGTCGCCGGCATCTGCGTGCTATCGGCAGGTCGTGGGATAAGACGAGGAAGCCGAGCGGCAGCATCCAGAACCCGAGGACAGGCAAAAAACCCAGAATGCCACCGAAAATGAGCAGCGCTCCGGTCGTCATGCGTGCGATGCGCGAGCGCGGCATCGGCACCCGCAGCGAGCCGAGAACCAGCTTGCCATCCCTATGATCGATACCGAAACGCTTTTCTCCGGCCTTTTTCGGCCCATTTTGCCTGCTAGTCATCCACAAGAGATGGGCGCAGGCCCCGCGAATACAAGCTGATTTCATTTTTTTGAAAAAACTGCTTGGCAAATCGGGAAAGCATTTGTATTACCCCGCTCACGCCGCGGCCAAGCGGTGATCCCTGGTAGCTCAGCGGTAGAGCATTCGACTGTTAATCGACAGGTCGCCGGTTCGAATCCGGCCCGGGGAGCCATATTTGAAGAAAAGCGCCTGTTTTCGTTGAGACTTCCGAAGCAGGCGCTTTTCTTCCTCATTTCCCCCCCGCTTTTGAAAACGCGTTTTCTGCGGTTCGACTCATGTGGATAACCGTACTTCCGAAAAGGTTTGCCCGCCGGCTGGTGAGGCCGACGGGCACGCTTGTGGCGGCATGGTAAAAAGATCTTCCCACCGGCCATGTGGCAACAGGAACCGACGGGCAGAGCAGCGGACCGCCATCGGCTGGAGAGATCGACGACCGCGCTAAGGCGCAACGGTCGTCGTCCGCGGCGTGTAAAAACGCGCCGCTCGCCTGCCGGCAGGATGGAAACCTATAGGCAATTCGAGGCGTCTCCGCTGATCTCCTGCACAAACACGCGCAGCGGCTTACAGCGGGCGCCAATGACCTGAACATAATATTCGTCCTCGGCCGTCCTCGAGAGGGACGTCATCTTCCTGTCAGACGGCGAAATGACATCACCTGCCCTCAGCTAAGGCGGAACTATCAAGTCCGAATCTGGTTTAACTCAGACACTTGTCGCTAGCGGAGGCTACGATGTGGTCTATCTTGATCGGTGCCGCTCTTATAATTGGCGGGTTACTTTTTTTCTTTTTATCGGCGCTTCGTCGACGAGCGAGTGATCCGCATCAAATGCCCCAGGGCGGCAGCACGCTGGAACCACGGCACCAAGGCATCAGGTTCCTCGGAATATCCCAAAACTGGCAGGCCATTGCCATTATCGCGGTCGGCGCACTTCTCTTGGCTTTTGGTGCCTATTCTTGACGCTCACGATACTTTGACCGCTCCATTTCGTTTCAATAGCCCACCGATCCGCGCAGGCCATCCCGCCTATCCATCACATTGAGGAAGATCAGGATGCTTTCGGCATTCGTGCCGGCGGCGATCCGTGTGGCAATTGGTGGCCAATGACCGACATCCTCGACAATCTCCGAACTCCCCAGCAAATCGCCGAACGCAGCACGGCAGCCACCGGCGTCCACATCACGGCGCGAACGGTTGGGGAGAAAGCCAGGCGCTTTGGCATAGCCAAGAAGATAGGCCGATCAATGCTGGCCTCCGGAGACAACATTCCGTTGCTGTTGAAGGAAGAAACCAAGGCCGATAGCCTCTTTGCATCGGCCGACGGTAGCGGTGCGTACTTGCACTCGCCTGAATTTTCGTCAAAATCCTGATCGCAATGCGCGGGCTCCCTATATCAGCGTGACCCGATTTTCATTCATAAATCAAAATAGAAGACCGATCTTCACGACGAGGATGCGATATGGATTTCGACGCATCGCAAGGGGACAGAAAATATCCGACCAGCAAGCAGGTGGGCGGGCTTGTTGAATGTTCAGGGCTGCAGGTCGAACTCCGGCGCTTCGATCCGGGCTGGCAGGTCGATCTTACACTCGAATGCACGGAAATAGCAGTCCTGTTGTCGGGTCAGTCGAAGATCAGGTGGACCGGCGACGGTCACCGGCGGGAGGCAATCGCCCGCCCCGGCGTCGCATGGGTATGTCCTGCCGGTGTCAATGAAAGCGCCGTAGAGATCGTCGGCAGCATGCCCGAGTCCCTTCACATCTTCCTGCCGCCATCGCTCGTCGGTGAGCACGCGCTGTCGAATTTCGACATAGACCCGACCAAGGTGCAGCTCGCCTATGCGGGCGGTGTCCCTGATCCAGTGGTCTTGCAGATCGGTGAGCTCTTTCGTGGCGTGCTGAATCGAAAGCTGGAAGCGACGGACCGGCTGTTTCTCGACGGGATTCAGCTGGCCCTCGCGGCGCATTTGCTCGGCACCTATTCGTCCACCCGCTGGCGTCCGCCGACGCGGACACCCGCCATCGATCCGAAAAGGCTAAGGCGCGTCCTAGATTTCATCGAGGCCCGCATCGCGGCGGAGATCTCGCTCGAAGACCTTGCCGCCGAGGCTTGCCTCAGCCCCTTTCATTTTTCCCGCACGTTTCGTGCGGCCACCGGTTTCGCACCACATCGATACGTCACCCTGCGACGGATCGAGGCGGCCAAGGAGAAGCTGCGGCTAGCGCAGTCCTCGCTGGTGGAGATTGCCATCGATACAGGCTTCGGCTCGCAGGCCAATTTCACTCGTGTCTTCCGTAAGATGACCGGCTTGACGCCTGGCCAGTACCGCGCACTCTTCACCTCCTAAATAGCAATATCCGCCGTCCTGACGCGTTCGCCCGCCCTTTGTGCGCCAGTCCGAGCGCAAGATCTGCAAATACTGCAGCAAGAGATGGAAATACCGCAAAGCGCCTTCCGGCCTACACCTGTCTCATCGAACGGGGAGCATTAATCCCCGAACGAAACGGGAGACAGGGAAATGATTACCACTGACGAAGCCCGCAGGGTCATCGCCGCCGGTGAGGCGCGGGCAAGAGAAATCGGCGTTCCAGCCAATATCGCGGTCCTCGACGCAGGCGCCCATATGAAGGCGTTTGTCCGCATGGACGGAGCCCTGCTGGGCTCCATCGACATCGCCGTTAACAAGGCCCGGACGGCGGCACTGTTTTCCATGCGCACCGAAGCAATCGGCGAATTCTGCAGACCCGGCGGCACCTCGTTCGGCCTGGAGCAGACCAATGGCGGCCTCGTCGTCTTCGCCGGCGGCATTCCCCTCACCGATGGAAGCAACATCGTGATCGGTGCGGTCGGAGTATCGGGAGGCGCCGTCGCCCAGGACCTCGAAATTGCCCAGGCTGCAGCGGCCGCCCTCGCCGCTTGAAATGCTTTTTCAACCCCAAGCACATCGAAAGGACGTTATTATGACCAAGACCATTCTCATCACTGGCGCAGGGTCCGGTTTCGGCAAAGCCGCCGGCATCGGCATGGCCAAGAACGGCCATACCATCATCGCCACCACGCAGGTTTCGTCGCAGGTCACGCCGCTGCGCGAAGAAGCGGCCGCTCTCGGCCTGAAGAACTTTCGCGTCGAGCGCCTCGACCTCACCGACCCCTATGACATCAAACAGGCGCAGGGCTGGGATTTCGACGTGCTGTGGAACAATGCAGGCATGGGCGAGGCCGGCCCAGTCTGGGAAATTCCGGTCGAACTCGTCCGCAAGAACTATGAAGTCAATGTCTTCTTGCCGCTGGTACTGACCCAGGGTGTCGTCCAGAAATGGGTGCGCCAAGGCAAGAAGGGCAAAGTGGTCTTCACCTCCTCGATGGGCGGCCTGTTCACTCCTGCCAACTGGGGCACCTACGTCTCCACCAAACACGCTCTGGAATCAATCGCCGAAGCGCTGCAGCAGGAGCTTGGTTCTTACGGCATCAAGATCCAGACGATCAATCCGGGCGCCTACTACACCGGCTATAACGAGACCATGGCCGATAATCCGTTCCGCTGGCTCGATGACAGCAAGAACTTCACCAAGCGGGCAGACCTGCGCAACGGCTTCAACGACTTCTTCGCCACCCCTGAAGGCAAGATGGACCCGCAGGAAATGATCGACCGGATGATCGAGGTCGTCCCCGCCGACACAGGCAAGTTTCGCAACGTGGTTCCGAAGGTCATCGAAGACATGCTGAAGGAGCACCAGCTCAAGGCCTGGGAAAACCAGATCTGATCGGCGCAGAGCCTCGCAGGCGACGCCCGATCAGCGGGTGTCGCACCACCATCAATCTTTGGAGGAAGCCATGTCCATCACCGCAAGCGCAACCGTCCACAGCCCGGGATCTCTCGCCCGCCGCATCTTCAACGCTGCCCTCGGCATTGCCGCTGCTATCCTGGCCTTGGGAGGGCTGGAAGCGCGCGCAGCACCACAGGCGCAGACCGAAACCGAACGCCGCAACAAGGCAACCGTGGAGGCCGGCTTTGACGCCTGGGCGACCGGCACGGGCAGCCCTTATGACCTGCTCGCCGACGACGTCCGCTGGACGATCGAGGGCTACTCGCTGGCATCGAAGACCTATCCGAGCCGCGAGGCGTTTCTGCGGGAGGTGATCCGCCCGTTCAATGCCCGGATGAAGGCACCGCTGAAGCCCGTGATCCGCAACGTCTATGCCGACGGCGACACCGTGATCGTCTTTTTCGATGCCCGCGGCATCGCCCGCGACGGGAAACCCTACGTCAACACCTATGCCTGGTTCCTCGACATGCGCGACGACCGGATCGTCCGCGCTTCGGCCTTCTTCGATTCGGTCGCGTTCAACGACTTCTGGACCCGTGTAACGCCGTCCGAATAGGCCGGGCCGACCTGCGTTCCAAAGCGGCGCCGCAGCGGGCAATCCTACTTCGACATTCGCGGCAACCATTCTCGTTCGCGGCAAGCGAGAATGCGTCTCTGCTCGAGGCCTGCGCCACCGAAAAAATAAAGACGCCCCGGATGCCGGGGCGTCTTTTGATCCAATCACAGTAGCAGCGCAGTGGCTAACTCACGCAGACGGCTGCTTCGTCTTTCTGAGATAGGGCAGAACCGTATCGAAAGAGCCGAAGCGGGCGATGGCGTCTTCGTTGGAGACCGCGGCAGTGATGATGACGTCGTCGCCCTGGTTCCAGTTGGCCGGCGTTGCAACCTGGTGCTTGGCGGTCAGCTGGATAGAATCGATGGCGCGCAGGATCTCGTTGAAATTGCGGCCCGTCGTCATCGGGTAGGTGAGGATCAGCTTGATCTTCTTGTCCGGGCCAATAACGAAGACCGAGCGCACAGTGGCGTTGTCGGCGGGCGTGCGGCCTTCGGAGCTCTCGCCGGCACCGGCGGGCAGCATGTCGTAGAGCTTGGCGACCTTGAGGTCCTTGTCGCCGATCAGCGGATATTCGACATCGAAGCCGGTCGCCGTCTTGATGTCGTTCTTCCACTTGCCGTGGCTTTCAACCGGATCGACTGAGATGCCGATGATTTTGACGCCGCGCTTCTTAAACTCACCTTCGAGGCCAGCCATGGTGCCGAGCTCAGTCGTGCAGACCGGCGTGAAGTTCTTCGGATGCGAGAAGAGGACGGCCCAGCCATTGCCGATCCAGTCATGGAACTGAACAGGGCCCTGGGTTGTGTCGGCGGTGAAATCGGGAGCAATATCGTTGATACGTAGGCTCATGGTCGGCCCTCCAATTGCGGATCGTTAAATCTGAGCACTCACAGGCAGTTCTGCGTGCAGATGACTATCTACAGACCTGCGCCGAGCGCGGTCAAACCAAAGCCTTCCCCGAAAGGGGCAACGGCGGAATATTTATTTCCGCGTGCAGGCGTGGCGGGAGGTAGGCTTAGCGACATCCTGCGCGCAAAAAGGCAGCGGCGCGCGCGCAAATCGATGCTTTTCGCATGCCGCGTTATTCCCTACTCACTATCGAAGAATGACAAAGAGGGAAGCGGCGATGGCGACACCATTCTACTGGAATGAACTGAACACCTATGATTTTGCCGCTCTCTCTGCCGACACGACCATCGCCATCCTGCCGATCGCTTCGACAGAGCAACACGGTCCGCATCTGCCCATAGCAACCGATGTAGCGATTGCCAACGGTATGCTGGCGGAACTGCGCCGGCAACGGCCAGAGGACCTCGATATCCTCGTCCTGCCGACCCAGGAAATCGGCAAGGCCAATGAGCACGTCTACGGTCCAGGCACGCTTTCCCTCGGCGCCGAGCTGCTGATCCCCGTCTGGACTGCGATTGGCGCGAAGGTGGCGGAAGCCGGGCTGCGCAAGCTCGTCATCGTCAATTCTCATGGCGGCAATGTCGATATCATGAGTATCGTCGCCCGCGAGTTGCGTGTGCGCTATCAGATGGCCGTCGTTTCCACACAATGGGGCCGGTTCGGCAATCCTGACGGCATGATCAGCGAGCACGAGACGCGGTACGGCATTCATGGCGGCGAGGTAGAAACCTCGCTGATGCTGCATTTCCGGCCGGAACTGGTGCGGATGGAGAAGGCTGAGAATTTCACATCGAAGGCTGAATGGATGCGGGAACAATCGCAGTATATCCAGCCGCTGCCGCCGCATTCGCTCGCCTGGATCGCGCACGATCTCAATCCGAACGGCGTTGTCGGCGACGCCTCGAAAGGCACGGCCGAAAAGGGTGAAGCGATCTGCCGCCATCAGGTGAAGGGCTTTGTTGAGCTTCTCCATGACTTGAAGCGCTATCCACTCTCCAACCTTTATTCGCAGTAATCAGGCGACGACAGGCCGCTCCAACGGTATGTGCCCCTTGGCCTGCAGTTCCTGAACAAGGCCGGCAAGCTCGGCCAGCAAATATTCAACGAAGAGGCTGGTCGCGGAATCGAGCGGCGCGCGGGCGCGGGCGAAGAGCTTCATCGGCTGATGGCGGCTGTGCGGCTCGGCAATCGGGCGGAATACCAGTTCGCCCTGGCGGCATTCGGTGATGACATCGAGCGGGTTCAGCATGGAGAGCCCCGCCCCGCATTTGACCAGTTTCTTCAGCATTTCCGAGGCGTTGGTCTCCAGAACCGGCTCGATAGGGACATCGAGCCTCGCCATTGCGAGGTTGATGACCTCACGCAGGCTGGTACCCTGCTGCGCAAGCACCAGCCGCTCCTGTACGACATCGGCCAGGCTGATCGGTCCGGGTCCGATCAGCGGATGGCCTGGCGGCAGGATAACGCCGATCGGGATATCGAAATTGCCGAGCGTGCGGATGCCGGGTGTTGCCGGAATGTTGAAGCCGAGGCCGATATCCACCTCACCCGACAGCACCGGATTGACCGTCATCGTACCGGCATCGTTGCGCAGGTGGATGAAAACGCGCGGATGCTCCGACTGAAAGCGAGCGATGATTTCCGGCAACGGCCCTGCCGCGAGACCGACCGTCGTTACCAGCCGCACCTTGCCGGCCTGCTGCATTTTCAGGCTTCTGATGCGCCCTTCCAGCCGCTCGTAGTTCTTTAGAACCTCGCGAATATGCTCGATGCAGAGTTCGCCCGCGGCCGTCAGACGGAGGCCGCGCGGCAGGCGTTCGAAGAGCGGTGCGCCCATCTCCTCTTCGAGTGCCAATATCTGCCGGTTGATCGCCGAAGAGGCGACGTTGAGGCGTGCTGCTGCCTTCCGGATCGAGCCCGTCCTGGCGATCTCGTTGATGTAGAGAAGCTTTCTGGAGTGCAGCATCGCGGACCTCGTTGCATCGTTTTTAAGCACAGCGCCCAAATTAGGCACAGACATCTAGTGAGATGCCAAAAAGGCATCACTGCGCACGAATTTTGCTGCTTTTCAAAGAGCGAAGCAATCGCTCAAATGAAGAAAATCGGGGGCCGAAAACGAGCTTCCAAGGCACCAGAAGGGGAACGCCACCATGTCCAACATATTGAAAACATCCGTATTTTCTGCAGTTCTTGGGCTTGGCGGCATGCTTGCCGCCAGCGTGCCCGGCTATGCGCTCGACAAGGTTAGCTATGGCACCAACTGGCTCGCACAGGCCGAGCACGGCGGCTTCTATCAAGCGGTCGCCGACGGAACCTATGCAAAATATGGCCTTGACGTTTCCATCGTACAGGGCGGGCCGAATGCCGCCAACAACGCGCTGCTGATCTCAGGCAAGATCGACTTCTATATGGGCGGGCCGCAGGGCGAAATCTCCGCCGTCGAACAGGGTATTCCACTCGTCGATGTCGCTGCGATCTTTCAGAAAGACCCGCAGATCCTGATCGCTCATCCCGACGTCGGCGTCGACAAGTTCGGGGATCTCGCGAAACTGAAGACCCTGTTCCTCAGCAAGGATGGCTACCTCACCTATTTCGAGTGGATGAAGGCAAATTTTCCGGGGTTCAAGGATGAGCAGTACAAGCCCTACAATTTCAATCCAGGCCCCTTCCTCGCCGACAAGCAATCCGCCCAGCAGGGTTACCTGACCTCGGAGCCCTACGAGATCCAGAAGCAGACCGGCTGGGAGCCGAAGGTCTTTCTTCTCGCCGATAATGGCTATTCACCCTATTCGACGATGATCACCACGACCCAGCAGATGGTTGAGACCAAACCTGACGTCGTGCAGCGCTTCGTCGATGCCTCGATCGAGGGATGGTACAGCTATCTCTACGGCGACAACAGCAAGGCCAATGCGCTGATCAAGAAGGACAATCCGGAAATCACCGATGGCCAGATCGCTTATTCGATCGGCAAGATGAAGGAATACGGCATCATCGAATCCGGTGAGGGGCTGGAAAAGGGCATCGGCTGCATCACCGACGCTCACTACAAGAAGTTCTTCGACGAAATGGTGGCGATCAAGGTCTTCAAGCCTGAGACCGACTACACCAAGGCCTTTACGACGAAATTCGTCTGCAAGAGCGTCGGTGTATCGCTGAAGAAATAAGCCTCCCAAGGCAAGGTCCGTCGCCATCCGGCGGCGGGCCGTTTCCCTTCGATAAAAGAGCGAGACAATGTCCCTAGCCGAAACCAAGGCGGCGCCTTCGAAGGAAATACGCAAGCGGCCGTTGGTCGTCATGCAGTCCGTCTCGAAGGTCTTTTCCAGCGGCACGATCGCGCTTTCAGGCATGTCGCTGACGGTCGAGAGTGGCGAATTCATCAGCCTTCTCGGCCCTTCCGGCTGCGGTAAATCCACGGCCTTGCGCATCATCGCCGGTCTTGGCGACGCCACGTCGGGCAAGATCGACTGGCCAAGTTCGCGCATCAATTCGAAGGGCCTGCCGGAGGGCGATATCGGCTTCGTCTTCCAGGAGCCGACGCTGATGCCGTGGAAGACCGTGTTCGGCAATGTCTACCTGCCACTGAAACTGCGCGGCGTTTCCAAGGCGGAAGCAAGTGCCCGGATCATGGAGGTGCTTGCAACCGTCGGCCTTGAGGAATTTGCCGATGCCTATCCGCGTGAGCTCTCGGGCGGCATGAAAATGCGCGTTTCGATCGCCCGCGCGCTGGTGACCAACCCGAAGCTCTTGTTGATGGACGAGCCTTTCGCAGCGCTCGACGAGATCACCCGACAGAAGCTCAATGACGACGTTCTGCGGCTATGGAAGGCAACGGGCATTACGGTGATCTTCGTGACGCACTCCGTCTTTGAATCTGCCTATCTCTCCAACCGCATCGTGGTGATGAAGGCGCGGCCGGGCCGTGTCCACGCGGACTTTCCGCTGACGACCAGCCTGGAGCGGGATTCGCATTACCGAACCTCGGAAGAATACCGGCAGGCCTGCGAAACGGCGTCACGCTCGCTGATCGAGGCCATTGGTGGGGCGGAGGAACACTGATGAGCGTCGATAGCATCGAACCGACCGAGGTCGCGCCCCTGCCCCTTCCCAATCCCGTCAATGCCAGCAGGCGCGATCTGGCGCTACGCATTGTCGTGCCCTTCCTGGTCATCGGCGTGCTCATCGTCATCTGGGAGCTTTATGTGGTGCTCTCGGGCGTTCCGCCTTACATCCTGCCTGGCCCCGGCGCAGTCGCTTCTGCCTTCATCAACGACTGGGGCACACTTGCCCCTGCCCTCTGGGTCACGACTCAGATCACGTTCATCTCACTGATACTGGCGCTGATTGGCGGCGTCGGCTTTGCGATCTTCCTGGTGCAATCGCGCTGGATCGAAATCGCCTTCTATCCACTCGCGGTCATCCTGCAGGTGACCCCAATCGTAGCGATCTCGCCGCTGATCCTGATCTATGCGCCGTCAACGCAGGTGGCGCTTTTGATCTGTGCCTTCCTCGTCGCCTTCTTCCCGATCCTGTCGAACATGGTCCAGGGCCTGAAGAGCGTCGATCACAACCTGATCAATCTCTTCGAACTTTACGGCGCCTCGCGCTGGCAGACGCTGATCTATCTGAAGATCCCGGCAGCCCAGCCATATTTCATGACGGGGCTTCGCATCGGCGGCGGACTTGCACTGATTGCCGCCGTGGTTGCCGAATTCGCCGCAGGCTCCGCAGGTGCAGGCTCCGGCCTCGCCTTCCGCCTGCTGGAATCGCAATATCGCATGAACATTCCCCGCCTTTTTGCGGCGCTCTTCATGCTCTCCATGCTCGGCGTCGCGATCTTCGCCATTACCTCCTTCATTTCATGGCTCAGCCTGCATCGCTGGCATGAGAGCAGCCTGAAGCGGGAAAATTGATGACCTATTCCTTCATGTCTCCCCCGAATGCGAGCCGCTTCGTGCTGGCCAATGCGACACTTCCTGCCGTCGCCATCAGCGGCTTTGCTGCTGCCTCCAATGAAGGCCTCGTCAAGGCGGATATCGTGATTGCCGACGGCTTCATCGCGGCAATCCTGCCTTCCGGAACAGCACCGGCCGAATTCGCCAAGTCCGATATGAAAGAGGGCATGGTCTGGCCGTGCTTTGCCGATATCCATACGCATCTGGACAAGGGCCATATCTGGCCGCGCAAACCCAATCCCGATGGGACTTTCATGGGTGCGCTGGAGGCGGTTGGCCGGGACCGTGAGGCAAACTGGTCGGCCGCAGATGTGCGCAAGCGCATGGAATTTTCACTTCGCTCGGCCTATGCGCATGGCACCGGGCTGATCCGCACGCATCTGGATTCGTTGGCACCCCAGCACCGTATTTCCTTCGAGGTCTTTGCCGAGATCCAGGAGGAATGGAAAGACAAGATCGCCTTGCAGGCAGTCGCTCTCTTCCCGCTGGACAATATGGTCGACGAGGCATTTTTCGCTGATCTCGTTGCTGTCGTAAAGGACAAGGGTGGGCTGCTTGGCGGTGTCACCAGGATAGGACCAACGCTCGACTGGCAACTCGATACGCTTTTGCGGGCAGCGGCGGAGAATGGTCTCGATGTCGATCTGCATGTCGATGAGACGGACGACCCTGGCGCAGAAACACTGAAGGCGATCGCTGAAGCCGTTCTGCGCAACCGGTTCGAAGGCAAGGTGACAGCAGGCCATTGCTGCTCGCTCGCTCGGCAGGACGACGATACGGCGCAGCGGACAGTGGAACTTGTTCAAAAAGCAGGGGTTTCGGTCATCTCGCTGCCGATGTGCAATATGTACCTGCAGGATCGTTATCCCAGCCGCACGCCACGCTGGCGCGGTGTCACGCTGTTCAAGGAACTGGCGGCTGCCGGCGTCGAGACGGCTGTCTCCTCCGACAATACGCGCGACCCCTTCTACGCCTATGGCGATCTCGATCCGGTGGAAGTGTTTCGCGAGGCCGTTCGCATCCTGCATCTCGACCATCCGCTCGACACTGCGGCGCGAGTCGTCACGACCTCGCCGGCCAGGATTGCCGGCAAGCCGCAGATGGGCCGTATTGCCGTCGGCAGCCCTGCTGATCTCGTGCTCTTCAGCGCCCGGCGCTGGAGCGAATTCCTTTCCCGTCCGCAGTCTGACCGCGTCGTGCTTCGTCGCGGCAAGGTGATCGACCGCAGCCTGCCGGATTACCGTGAACTCGATAGCGTCGTTGGAGGCTGACATGGCCGATTATCAGAAGATCAAAAAAGAACTCGAAGGTATCGCGATCGAGGACAATCCGGCGCTCGTTCGCCAGAAGAGCCGGGATTTCTACTGGTATTCACCGATCCTGAAAGCGCAGCTCGACAATGTGACCGCCGATATCGTCGTCACGCCGAAGAACGAGGCCGAAGTCATCCAGACGCTGAAGGTCGCCTTCGCTCATGGCGTGCCCGTCACACCGCGTGGTGCAGGCACGGGCAATTACGGCCAGGCCATGCCGCTTTCCGGCGGGATCGTGCTTAACCTTGCGGCCATGGACAAGATCAAGGAGATCCATCCGGGCCGCGTCATCTGCGAACCCGGCATCGTAATTGCCCAGCTTGACAAGCAGACCAACGCGCATTCCGGCCAGGAATTGCGTTTTCATCCTTCGACGGCGCAGACGGCGACGGTCGGCGGTTTCATTGCCGGCGGTTCCGGCGGTGTGGGCTCGATCACCTGGGGCGGGTTGCGCGACCTCGGCAATATCCTGCGCCTGCGTGTCGTGACCATGGAAGCGGAGCCGCGGGTACTCGACCTTACCGGCTGGGATCTGCAGAAGGTCAGCCATGCCTACGGCACCAACGGCATCATCACCGAAATCGAAATGCCGCTCGCGCCGGCCTATGACTGGGTGGATGTTCTCGTCGGTTATGACACCTTCATGGACGCGGTGCGTTTCTCCGACGCGCTGGCGAAATGCAACGGCATTCTCGTCAAGGAAATCGCGCCGATCGCCGCGCCGATCCCGCATGACTATTTCACCCGTCACAAGCCCTATATCCGTCAGGGCCAGTCGGTCGTCGTGCTGATGATCGCTCCGCATTCCATGGATGCTTTCCTGGCCTTCACGGCAGCGCAGAAGGGCGAGATCATGTTCCGCTCCGACAAGGTCGAGAGCATGCGCGGCATCCCGCATGCCTACGAGCTTGCCTGGAACCATACGACGCTGCGGGCGCTTAAGGTCGATCCGAATTTCACCTATCTTCAGGTGCAGTATCCGGGGCCGGATCATGTCGCCAAGGTGCAGAAGATGGTGGAGATTTTCGGGGACGAGGTGCCTGGCCATCTCGAATTCATCAAGTTCGACGGACAGATCCAGTGCTCGGGCCTGCCGCTGGTGCGCTACACGACAGAGGAGCGGCTGGAAGAGATCATCAAGATCCATCAGGATCATGGCTGCCCGATCTTCAACCCGCACCGCTATACGCTGGAAGAAGGCGGCATGAAGCGCACCGACAAGGTGCAGCTTGCCTTCAAGCATGAGACGGATCCGAAAGGGCTGCTCAACCCCGGCAAGATGATCGCCTGGGAGAATCCCAATTTCGATTTCAATGCCGGCAAGAACTACCTCTTCCCGGGCCTTGCCGCCGTCATGGAGGCTTCATGAGGGTTCTTGTCCTCCACTCGCACCCGGTCGAGGAAAGCTACGGCAAGGCGCTCTACAGACAGACCCTGGAGAGCCTCGCCAAGGCCGGGCACGAGGTGGATGCGTGCGATCTCTACGCGGAGAATTTCGACCCCATCCTGTCGAAACATGACCGGCTCGTCTATCACGATTATCCCGACAATACGTCACTGGTGAAACCCTATGTCGAGAGGCTGAAGCAGGCCGAGGCGCTCGTCATCTGCACGCCGGTCTGGAACTTCGGTTTCCCGGCGATCCTCAAGGGCTATTTCGACCGGGTCTGGCTCCCCGGTGTTTCCTTCGAACTTGTCGAAGGCAAGGTTCAATCCCGCCTGCGCCATATCAGGAAGCTCGGTGCGGTGCTTACCTACGGCGCGACACCTTTCCGCGCTTTCGTCGCCGGCAATCCCCCCAAGAAGATCGTGAAGCGTGTTTTGCGGGCGCAGATCAATCCGCTCAAGCCGGTCACCTTTCTCGCTCATTACGACATGAACAATTGCACCCCGGAGACGCGGGCAGAGTTTCTCGCCAAGGTGAAGAGCGCGATGGAGCGCTTCTAAAGTCGCGCAAAAATGTGCAGCGGATCTGAAAGATTGCGATACCCTTTAGCAAGCGGCTTGCATGCGTGCTGCGCACGCTGGTGAGCTGCGCGGTCGTGATCGCTGCGGAGCTTGCGATCGAACTTTAGAAAACCTTCGCGGCCGTTACTTCCACCTCGACCAGGAATTCCGGCCGGGTAAAGCCGTTGATGATGATGAGCGTCGAGACAGGTTTCGGGTCGAGCGTGAAGCGGTCGCGCACTGCCATATAGGCCGGGAAATCTTCCCGCTTCGTGACGAAGCCGGAAATGCGGATGACATCGGCAAAGCTCATCTCGGCTTCGGCAAGGATCACCTTGATCGCCTCGAAGCAGAGTTCGGCCTGGGCCGCCACATCCTGAGGGACCTTTTCATCGAGACCGATTCCAAGCTGGCCGGACGTGACCAGCAGGGATGCGCCGGGCGGTACGAGCAGGCCGTGATTGTAATTTCCGAAGGGACGGCGGACAGATGGCGGGTTGAAAATCTTCTTCATGAAAAACCTCGCTACAGACAGAGATTTATAGCGAGGTTTTTCAGCAGATTCCAAGCACTTGCTTGCAGTGTGCCCTCAAAAATCGAGGGATTGCTGGGCAGGCGCGGGCGGGCCGACATGCACGCCTTCCAGCTCCAGCATACGAAGCTTGGAGGTCGAACCGCCGGGTGCCGAAAAACCGCCGATCTTGCCGCCCGCGGCAAGTACACGATGGCAGGGAATGATGAGCGCGACAGGGTTCTTGGCCATGGCCTGACCGACGTCGCGCGCTGCCTCCGGCCCTGCACCAAGCTCCTTCGCCAGCGTGCCGTAGGTCGTCGTGCGGCCCCAACTGACACGGCGCGCGGCAGCATAGATATCGCAGAAGAATGCGTCCTGGCCGTCAAGGTCAACGGCGACGCTGGAGAAATCGACTTCCTCACCTTCGAAATAGTGCTTCACCGCAGCAACGGCGTCCAGAATCTGCGGCGTCGGCTTGCCCGGTTCGGCGGTCGGCAAACGGCGCAGCAACAAGCGTTCTGTCGACTCGGCGCTCTTCGTCGGCAACTGGAATCGCGTCACGCCGGCATCGCTCCAGGCAATGCCGCAGAAGCCACCCGCGGTTTCGAAGATCAGGTATTGATGCATTTTCTGAGCCATGATGAAGCCCTCGCGTTCCGTCTGATATCAGAATCGTACCGCGGAAGCGTAAGTTCAACCCGTTTCTTGCGCATGCGCCGATAAAGCGTCATGCCGATGCAGCAGCCGCATTGAGTTTGGATACCTCCGGTCTCTTTGCCTTCGCCTTGTCTTTTACAGCATCGAACAGCGTGTAGCCGCCGGTCCAACGGCCGAAACCACTGGCAATGTTGATATGGCCTGCGAGGCCTATGTTGCGGACCTCGGTTTTCCAGAGGCGGGTGTAGAAGCTCAAACGGTCGAGCGACATGTATTTGTCGTCGAGGCTGCCGACGGTGAGGCTCGGAAAGGCGAGCGGTTTTGTCGGCATGGGGCCGAAAGCGAGCGAACCGGGATGCAGCCTTTCCGTGGCCGGCAAATCGCACGGGGCGACCAGAAGCGCTCCCTTTACCCGGCGGGCCACTGGCCGGTCGGCGAGCCGCGCCGTCAGAATGCAGCCGAGGCTATGGGCAACGATATAGGCTTCTCCCGCCTCCAGCAATGCTTGTTCCAGCCGTTCCATCCAGCGGTCCAGACGAGCGTGGTTCCAGTCGTCCTGACCGACCATCCGGCTCTGCGACACGTCATCAAGCCAATAGTGCTGCCAATGCCCCTCGTCGGAACCGAAGAGACCCGGCACGATCAGGATTTTTGTCATTGCTATCTCCTGGCGCATGCGCAGCAAACTGGTGCGACACATCTCGGCCAGAATTATCCATAAAATTTATGGACTAAAGAAATGAAGCTCCAAAACCAGTGAGAAAGCTGGAAAATCCATCGCTGGGATAGGAGGTTGCCGCTCAACGAAAAGTCAGCAGGTCGCAGGATATTCTGAGGCCGATGGTGTCGTTGCAGGCCGTTCCATCGCCTGCAGCCATTTCTTGCCCGGCGAAAAGCTGGATGCTTTCGACGCGGACAGGGCCAGCCGACCAGAGCGACGGACGGTTGACATCAATGGCGGAAGCCCGCTGCTCCGTTGCTTTTACAACGGTGGAGGCGAGCGCCATGCCGCCCACGGTCAATGTGAGAGCAAGCGCCATCTGAAGGCAAAGATCGCCTGCCTCGCGCGGTGAAATGAACATGGCGGCCTCATGCCATAAACAGGGGTTTCGCTGCGCAGGTAGGGCAAGGGAGAGCGAAGGCAAAGCGGGTTTCGCGGTTAAGGTTTACGCGTAACCATGGCAATCAATTCAACCGCCCCGCTTAAATTTCGGAACAAGCAATCGCCTCGGGGGTTAGGAGAATGTCACCAAAGATGAAAATCCAAGGAGGATAGCTCCCATGCACAGATCCCTTATCGCCGCCTCGCTGCTTGCCATCGGCATGGCTTCGTCGGCATTTGCCCAGTCCAACCCTGACACCATCGGCCCGACAAATGGCGGCTCCACAGACCCGGGCTCGGGCAACTATTCGTCAGACTATACGAATGACGACAACGGTATTCATCCGGTTCCCGCAAGCCCGCTAGACCCGACCACGACGCAGAGTATCGGCGGTCAGGCAATCGAATGCCCGGGAATGCCGCAGCAGAACACGGGCATCGATACACGCGGCGGTGAAAGCGGCGCTTCGATCAGCGACGCATGCCGTGAATACGACAACTAATCGGGCAAGGACCCGTTCGTTGAAAAAGGCCGGCTGATGAAACTGCTGATCCGATTGCCTCGTACTTCCGTAACAGACAGAGAGGCAAGACGGGGAGCAGCCATTGGCACGGGAGACTGTTGCAAGACCGGTAATCGTCTGGTTTCGCAAGGATCTGCGCCTTGACGATAACAAGGCCCTGCATGCGGCATGCGCATCGGGGCGGCCGGTCATTCCGCTTTATATCCAAGAACCTGGCGAAGACGGCACCGGGCCGCTCGGGGCAGCTCAGGCCTGGTGGCTGCATCATTCGCTGCATGCGCTCGATACAGCCCTCAGAAAACACGACGGCAAGCTCGTATTAGCCAGCGGTCATGCCCGAAATGTGCTGGGCGACATCATCAAGCGAAGCGGTGCGGAGGCGGTATTCTGGAACCGCCGCTACGATCCGCCGGGCACAGCAATCGACATGCACCTCAAGCATGGACTGGAAAAGCAGGCGATGGAGGTGCGCAGCTTCGCCGGCCAACTCCTGCATGAGCCGACGAAACTCAAGACATCAGACGGCACGCCCTATCGCGTCTATACGCCGTTCTGGCGAGCGCTCGAAGAAAGCGGAGAGCCGGAAACCGTCGATACGCCCCGGCACTTGCGCTTCCCCAAGCAGTTTCCTGCGTCTGAAACGCTCGCCTCCTGGAAGCTTCTGCCAAACAAGCCGAACTGGGCGAAATCCTTCCCCGACATGTGGACGCCAGGCGAAGCGGCGGCCCATGAAAAGCTCCAGGATTTCATCGAAAACAGACTTCAAGACTATTCTGCCGATCGGGATTTCCCCGGAAAGGCAGCGACCTCCCTGCTCTCTCCGCATCTGGCGTTCGGCGAGATTTCGCCGGCACGCATCTGGGAAGCGACAAAAGGCCTTTCCCGCAGCATCCCATCCGACAATATCGTAGGCTTCCGCAAGGAACTGGCGTGGCGAGAATTTTCCTATCACCTGCTCTTCCATTTTCCGGAACTGGCCAGAGACAATTGGAACGACAGTTTCGACGGCTTCGGCTGGCGGGAGGATGAAGATGGATTCCATGCCTGGTGCAACGGCCAGACCGGCTATCCCATCGTCGACGCAGGCATGCGCCAGCTCTGGCGCCATGGCTGGATGCACAACCGTGTGCGGATGATAACGGCCTCGTTTCTCGTCAAGGACCTGCTGGTCGACTGGCGCCGAGGCGAGGCCTGGTTCCGCGACACGCTCGTCGACGCGGACCATGCCAATAATGCGGCCAGTTGGCAGTGGGTGGCAGGTTCAGGCGCCGATGCTTCTCCCTTCTTCCGGATCTTCAATCCGGTTCTGCAGGGCGAAAAGTTCGATGCTGGTGGCGACTATATCAGGCAGTTCGTGCCGGAGCTCGAAAAGCTCGACGACAAATATATCCATCGGCCGTTCGACGCCCCGAAGAGCGTTCTGGAAAATGCCGGGATCACGCTTGGTGAAACCTATCCGGAACCCATAGTCGATCACGCCACGGCACGTCGTCGGGCGCTGAGGGTCTATAATGCCATAAAGGACGCAGCATGAACGCGCATGTTCCTTCGCTGCTACGCCGCCTCAGAGTCGCCGTCATCGGGTCGGGCATATCCGGTGCATCGGCCGCCTGGGCGCTCAATCCTGTCCATGACGTAACGCTCTACGAGAAAGATGCCCGGCCGGGCGGCCATACGGCAACGGTCGATGTCGACTATGACGGGCTGAACATTCCGGTCGATACCGGCTTCATCGTCTACAACGAACACAATTATCCCAATCTCACCGCGCTCTTTGCGGAGCTCGGCGTCGCCACGCATGCCAGCGACATGAGTTTTTCGCTGTCGCTGGATCAGGGCAGGCTGGAGTGGAGCGGCGGCGGGCTGTCGTCGATATTCGCGCAGAAGCGCAATCTGCTGAACCCCTCTTTCCTCTGGATGATCCGCGAGATCCTCCGCTTCAACCGGACCTGCCTGGAAGATCGGGCAGCCGGGCATCTGGCCTCGCGCTCGATCGGCGACTATCTCGACTGGCGCGGCTTCTCGCCTGGTTTCACCAACAACTATCTGGTGCCGATGGCGGCGGCGATCTGGTCGACGCCATCGGCGCGGATGCTGCAATTTCCCGCCGAGCATTTCGTCAATTTCTTCGACAATCACCGGCTTATCTATCGCCGTCAGCATCAGTGGCGTACCGTCACCGGCGGCAGCCGCAACTATCTGAAAGGGCTTCTGTCACCGCTCGGCGACAAAGTGAGGCTCGGCCGTGGCGTGCGTGGGGTGATCCGCGGCGACAAGGGTGTCACCCTGATCGACGAAACCGGCGGTGAGGCCTTCTTCGACAAGGTGATCTTCGCCTGCCACAGCGATCAGACGGCTCGGTTGCTGATCGATGCAACGGATCAGGAAAAGCGCTTGCTCACAGCTATCCCCTATCAATCCAACCGCGTTATCCTGTACCGCGACGCGAGCCTGATGCCGACGCGACACAAGCTATGGGCCTCCTGGAACTACCTGCGTTCGAGCCATTCCGACGGCAGAGCCGGTGTGGCCGTGACCTACTGGATGAACAGGCTGCAAGGCATAGACCCGAATTTTCCGCTGTTCGTCACGCTCAACCCGGACCGCGAACCGGAGAGCCGCAAGGTCTTTGCCGAATTCACTTACGAACATCCGCAGTTTTCCGCGGAAGCGATGGCCGCGCAGCGCGCGCTCGTTGCCATTCAGGGAAGAAACAATTGCTATTTCGCGGGCGCCTGGACCGGATATGGATTCCACGAGGATGGACTCGTCTCCGGTCTTGCGGCGGCCGAGGCGCTGGGCGGGATCACACCCTGGCGGACCGCCCGGCCCTCCTCCCGTGAAACCATACTGGAAGTGATAGCATGACGGCGTCCCGCAGAAGCCTCCACGCATCGAGGTATGGCGTCAGTGTGACGCGAAACGGTCCTCCACCGGATGCGGCGGCGGTGCTTTATGCTGGTAATGTCATGCATCAGCGCATGAAACCGTTCGGCCATCGCTTCCAGTATCGAGTCTTTTCGCTCTCTATCGATCTCGACCGGTTGGAAGAAGCTGGCGGCCAGTCGGTGCTGTTTTCGGTCAACCGAAGCAATCTCGTCTCGTTCCATGAAGAGGACCATGTAGCAGGTGGGAAGCTGCGCTCCTATGCCGATCGCCTGCTTGCGGACGCCTGTGTCGGGCGACCTGCCAAAATCCTGCTCGTCTGTTATCCGCGGATCTTCGGCTACGTCTTCAATCCGCTTTCGGTCTATTATGCCTATGACGACAGGGATGCCTTGCTTGCGCTGATCTACGAGGTGCGCAACACATTCGGCGAGCGGCATAGTTATGTCTGCCCTGTCGAGGATGATGAAATTTTCGAAAGCGGTCTTCGCCAGACCTGCGACAAGCTCTTTTACGTCTCTCCCTTCATTGGTATCGGCATGCGCTATCATTTCCGCATGCTGCCGCCCGGCCAGGAAATCCGCTGGCGCATCCTGGAAACCGATGCGGAAGGACCGCTTCTTGCCGCAACGTTCGCCGGCCGGAAAAAGCCGCTGACTGGCCGGACGCTCTGTTATCTTCTCGCAGCCATTCCCTTGCTGACTGTCAAGATCATGACGGGGATTCACTGGGAGGCCCTGAAACTCTGGCTCAAAGGCGCCATTTACGTTCGCCGGCCACCACCTCCCCCACCTGTCAGCGTGAAGCCGGCAAGCCGGCTTGCGGAAGCTGCCGAATGAATCTAGCGTTTGCTGCAATCGCCGGAGGAGAGGCGCAAGCATTGTCCTGACCGGCCTAAAAATACGGGAGGATGGACGGTGAGCAATGGACAGGATTTGAACCAATCTGCCCGCGACGCGGTGACGCTGACGGCGGAAAATATTTCACGGATTGTCAAAGGCTTGCCCTTTAAAGCGAAGCTCGCGCTGCGCGGCCTGATGCGCATGCAGCGCGGTTCCCTTGCCGTCACCCTGCCCGACGGGCGCAACGTATTCATCAAGGGTAAGGCTGCCGGACCTGATGCCGCGTTGACGCTTCGAAACTGGAACCTTGCCGGCCGTGCGCTGACCAGCGGCACGATCGGGGTGGCCGAGACCTACATGGACGGCGATTGGGACAGCCCCGATATCACCGCCTTCCTCGAGTTGTTCCTCGTCAACGGCGAGGCCGCACACAGCTATGCTCACGGCAAGGGCGGTGTCGGCCGCTTCGTCGAGCGCATCCGCCATTGGATGAACGCCAACACCAAGACGGGGTCCAAGCGCAATATCTCGGCCCATTACGACCTCGGCAACGACTTTTACAGGCAATGGCTCGATCCGAGCATGACCTATTCCTCGGCGCTCTATTCGACCGGCGCCAATGACCTGCAATCGGCACAGAACGCAAAATATCGGGCGCTCGCCGAAGCGACCGGCATCAAGCCCGGCGATCATGTGCTGGAAATCGGCTGCGGCTGGGGTGGCTTTGCAGAATTTGCGGCAGGCGAGTTGAATTGCCGGGTAACGGGACTGACCATCAGCCGCGAGCAGCTTGCCTTCGCGCAAGCGCGCATCAGCAAGGCGGGGCTCAGCGACAGGGTCGATTTTCGCTTTCAGGACTATCGCGACGAGACCGGGGTCTACGATCGCATCGTTTCCATCGAGATGTTCGAGGCTGTTGGTGAGAAATACTGGCCGGCCTATTTCTCCAAGCTGAAACAATGCCTGAAGCCGGGCGGCAAGGCTGGGCTGCAGATCATCACCATCCGGCCCGAGGCCTTCGCGCAATATCGCAGCAATCCGGACTTCATCCAGAAATATGTCTTCCCCGGCGGCATGCTGCCGACGCGCCACCACCTTGCAGAACTCGGCAAGAAAATGGACTTGTCACTGGTCAGGGACTTTGGCTTCGGCCTCGACTATGCCCGTACGCTGGCAGAATGGCGCGAGCGCTTCTGGTCCGTCTGGCACAGGCTGCGGCCGATGGGTTTTGACGACCGGTTCAAGCGGCTCTGGGAATTCTACCTCTTCTACTGCGAGGCAGGCTTTCGCGCCCGCAATATCGATGTGCGGCAGGTGGTCTTTTCGCGACCTTGATCACTCGGCCGGATGCGGCGTCACCGGGCGGTGACTGGAGTTGGCAGGCCGCTCGCCCCAACCGGTGAAGCGGTTCACCAGTGCGAAATAGAGACCGTAAGGCAAGATCCGCAGGAACTTCAGCACATAGGTGAAGCGCCTCGGGAAAGTGATCTCGAAAGCCTGTGACTTAAGGCCCGCCGCAATGCGCTCCGCCGCCGTCTCGGGCGAAACCAGTGCCGGCATGTGAAAGGCATTCTTGCGCGTTGCCGGCGTATCGACGAAGCCCGGATTGATAAGCTGGATGCGGATGCCGATCTTGTCGAGATCGAATTTCAGGCTTTCGGCCATGTTGATCAGGGCAGCCTTGGTCGCGCCGTAAGCGGCGCTGGTCGGAAATCCCGTGTAGCCCGTTACCGAGGAAACGATGGCAATCTGCCCCTGCCCCTTCGCCTTCATGTGGCGGATCGCCGGCAGCAGGCAATTGACCACACCTGACAGGTTGACGGCAAAAGTCTTCTCGAAATCGGCTCGGTGCAGATCCTCGCCATGGACGGGCCGATAGACGCCAGCACAGAGGATCGCCATGGCGAGCGCACCGTGCTCATATTCGATCGAGGCCATGACATGTTCCATGTCTTCGGCATCGGTCACATCGCCGTCGAGCACGATGATGCTGCCGGGCAATCCGGCCGCCTCGAGCTGCAATTCCACCAGTTTTTCGTGATTGCGGGCGGTGACGGCGACCCTGTATCCCTCGCCCGCGAGCTTCAGCGCCAGCGCTCGGCCTATTCCGGAACTCGCACCGGAAATCCAGACGATACCATGTTCTGGATGGGCGATGAAATTACGCATGACACTTCCTCCGGTCTGCCGGTTTGAACACGAACACAGGCCCGGAAGCTCCTCATCTCTCCCGGGATCATGGCTCTATCACGGCATTGTGGCTGCTTTCAGCCGATGAGGTCGCCGATGATCTGCCGGAAGGAGCCGGTGAGCTTGATCGGGCCGTCTGAAACGGCAAAGGCGATGCAGGGCCGGTCCTTCTCGGCGACGGGGCGATGGTCGACGGTGGCATCCGCAACCGAGATATCCCCCGGCCCGAAACGGCCGCGCTCGTCGCGAAAAGCGCCATCGAGGATGAGGATCAGTTCCATGCCCGCATGCGTATGGGCAGGCAGTGCGCGACCCGGCCGTATCCACATCAGGCTGACCTCGCAGCCGTCGATATCGGTCGCATATTCCTTGAAGCCCGGAAGGCGCTTACGCCAAGGCACGTCATCAGCTTCGAAACCGACGAGGTTGCGCAAGGCGCGCGGGAAAAGAGCACCCTGCGGACGTGAGGGGAGCTTCGGAGGGGCAGCAGGAGCCTTCGAGCCGAAGATTGCCGCAAGCTTCGCATCGCGGTCGCTGATCGGGCTTGATGGCGTGCTCTCCAGAGCGTATCCAGCCAGCCGTTCGAGGTCAGCCACCAGGCCGCGATTGTCCGGCTTCATTTCGAGATGAGATTCCACGAGCACGCGGGCCGGCTCCGGAAGGGAACCAGCGACATAATGCGCCATCAATGCATCGATCGTGTCGATATGCTCGTGAACCATGTCAGATTCGGTCACGCCTTGTTCCTGCGCCCGTGCTTGCTTTGTCGTCATCCATACGCCGAAAGTCAATCTTCGGATCACTGCTTGCCTGGGCTCTGCGAAAGGCTGGAAAAGGAAGACTAATTTTATCGTGGGCTTAGAAGGCATGGAATAGGATTTCTTGCCAATGCCGCCTTGTGAAGGGAAAAGACCGTTCCTAAACTATGCGTAAACGAGGCAGATTCCATGACCTTCCACCCCTCCGTAATCGAGGCTATCGGCAACACGCCCCTCATCAAGCTCAAGGGTGTTTCCGAGGCGACCGGCTGCACCATTCTCGGCAAGGCCGAGTTTCTCAATCCCGGCCAGTCGGTGAAGGACCGAGCGGCGCTCTACATCATCCGTGACGCCGAGAAGAAGGGACTGCTCAAGCCTGGCGGCGTCATCGTCGAAGGCACGGCGGGCAATACCGGCATCGGCCTGACGGTCGTCGCCAAGGCGCTCGGCTACCGCACCGTGATCGTCATTCCGGAAACCCAGAGCCAGGAAAAGAAGGATGCCCTGCGCCTGCTTGGGGCCGAGCTCGTGGAAGTTCCGGCGGTTCCCTACAAGAACCCGAACAATTACGTAAAGGTTTCCGGCCGCCTGGCCGAACAGCTTGCCAAGAGCGAGCCGAACGGGGCGATCTGGGCGAACCAGTTCGACAATGTCGCCAACCGCCAGGCGCATATCGAAACCACCGCGCCAGAGATCTGGAAAGATACGGACGGCAAGGTCGATGGCTTCATCTGCTCGGTCGGCTCGGGCGGCACGCTTGCCGGCGTTGCGACAGGCCTCAAGGGCTTCAACAAGGATATCAAGATCGGCATTGCCGATCCCGAGGGTGCAGCGCTCTACGAATTCTACGCGAACGGCACGTTGAAGTCCGAGGGCTCGTCGATCACCGAAGGCATCGGCCAGGGGCGCATTACCGCCAACCTCGAAGGCTTCATGCCTGATTTCTCCTATCACGTCACTGATGCCGAGTCGCTTCCCTACCTCTTCGATCTCGTCGAGCGCGAGGGTCTGTGCCTTGGCGGCTCCACGGCGATCAACATTGCCGGTGCGGTTCGCCTCGCCAAGGATCTCGGCCCCGGCCACACGATCGTGACAATCCTCTGCGATTATGGCAACCGCTATCAGTCCAAGCTCTTCAATCCGGATTTCCTTTCATCGAAAGGCCTGCCCATTCCTCAATGGATGGTCGGCTCGACGGATATCAAAATACCCTACGAACCCGCAGCGTGAGCCTCCATGCCAGTCAATGCCCTCTACCGTGACGACTTCTATCTTTCCACATGCGAAGCGGTCGTCACGGCCGTTCACGAGGACGGGGGTATCGAGCTGGATCAGACCTGCTTTTACGCGGCATCGGGCGGGCAGCCGGGCGATACCGGCTTCTTCGAACGGGCTGACGGCTCCAAAATAGAGCTTGGCCAGGCAAAACACGGCGCAGCCAAGGACATCGTCATCCACGTGCCGCTGGAAGGCCAGGCGCGGCCTCAGATCAACGAGAAGCTGGTACTGCACATCGACTGGCCGCGCCGCTACAGACTGATGCGCATGCACACGGCCTGTCATCTTCTATCGGTCGTCTGCTCCTATCCGATCACGGGGGCGGCGGTCGGCGAGGATGAAAGTCGCGTCGACTTCGACATGATCGATACGATCGACAAGGACGAGGTGACGGCCAAGCTGATGGACCTCGTCAATCAGAACCATCCGGTCTATCTTCAGTGGATTACGGATGAGGAACTCGCCGCCAACCCCGGCATCGTCAAATCGAAGAATGTGCGTCCTCCTGTTGGCCTTGGCCGCGTCAGCCTCGTCTGCATCGGGGAGAATTCTGCCGTTGACAGCCAGCCCTGTGGCGGCACGCATGTTTCGGAAACACAGGAAGTCGGCCAGATTCATATTGCCAAGATCGAGAAGAAGGGCAAAGAGAACCGGCGCTTTCGCATTCGCTTCGGCACGCCCGGCGACGATGCCTGATATTTTGGGGAGATCATCATGAGCGACACCAAGAGCCGTTTCGTCGTCTCGGCCGACTGGCTGCAGGCTGAACTCGGCAAACCCGACCTGCGCGTGCTCGACGCGTCCTTCTATCTTCCGGCGCAAAAGCGCGATGCGAATGCGGAATATGCCGCCGGCCATATTCCAGGCGCCATCCGATTCGACCAGGACAAGATCGCCGACCATTCGACCAACCTGCCGCACACGATTCCTTCTCCCGATTATTTCGCCGCTGAAGTCGGCAAGCTAGGCATCAGCGAGAACAACCGCGTCGTCGTCTACGATGGCATCGGCATGTTTGCCTCGCCGCGCGTCTGGTGGCTGTTCCGGGTGATGGGCGCAAAGAACGTCTTCGTGCTCGATGGCGGATTGGACGGCTGGAAAGCCGAAGGACGACCGCTCGAAGCCGAAGTATCGCACTATGCTCCGGCGACGTTCAAGACGAACTACGATGCCAGCCGCGTCGTTCATCTTGAGCAGATGCGCGATATCGTTGCGAGCAGCGCCCTGCAGATCGCCGATGCCCGCAGCGCCGGCCGTTTCGCCGCCGCCGAGCCCGAACCGCGCGCAGGCATGCGTTCCGGCCATATGCCAGGCGCGCGCAGCCTGCCATCAGGCGTCTTTGCCAATCAGGGCCGTTTCAAATCGCTACCGGAACTGAAGCAAACGATTGAGGATGCCGGCATCGACCTTTCCAAGCCGGTCGTCACCTCCTGCGGATCGGGCATTACCGCCGCGATCATTACTTTGGCGCTGGAATCGCTCGGCCATACCGACAACAAGCTCTATGACGGCTCCTGGAGCGAATGGGGCAGCCGCGAGGACACACCCGTCGTCATCGGCCCACCGGAACCGGTCAAAGCCTGACGCCATGGGAAAGACGCCCGCCTCGCTCAAGGCCCATATCACGCGGCTGGAAATGGTCGCTCCGCCGAAGGCAAGCCTGCCCGTGCCGGTCAACATCCAGACGGCAATCATGCGCGCGCCGGGTATTCCCCTGGCCTTCTATCGCTATCTCTACCGGCAGGTTGGCGCGCGCTGGCAGTGGGTCGACCGGCTAAGGATGAGTGACGAGGAACTGACAACAACGCTGCATGACAAGCGCAACAATATTAGCGTGCTTTACGTCAACGGCGCCCCTGCCGGCTTCTTTGAATATCTCTGCGAGGACGAGGATACGATTGAGCTTTCCCATTTCGGGCTCTTCGAACACGCACTCGGCCTAGGCATCGGCAAATGGTTCCTGCTCCAGGCGCTCTACGCGATCTGGACGCTGAACCCGACAAAGGTCACGACGACCACCAATAATCTCGACCATCCGCGGGCATTACAGCTCTATCAGATGTTCGGTTTCTCGCCGGTTTCCACCGGCACCGGGATCGTCAGGCCATTGAGTGACAAGGAATTGCTGGAAATAGCCAGGAAAGGCTGATCGCGTTTGCACACCGCCTGCTATTCGAAGCAAGAATCGGGTGGCTTGGGTGAGCGTCAGCGCGGAAACTATGGCAAAGCTCACAAGGAGATTTGCCATGACCAGCATTCAGTTTTCCGCCATGCCGACAACAGATGCAGAAGCGCTCTGGAGCGGCGGCCGCGATGCCTATGATCATTTGCCTGAGACGATGATATCCGATGGTCCAGGCCATCCCTGCCGCCACTGCTTGCGAAATATCGGTGCCGGAGAAGAACTGCTCGTCTTCGCCTATCGGCCCTTTCCGGAACTGCAGCCCTATGCCGAGACCGGACCGATCTTCGTGCACAAGCAGCCCTGCAAGCGCTATTCCGCCGAAGAGGTTCTGCCTCCGGTCCTGACGACAAGCCCTGATTTCATTGTGCGCGGCTATGGCGAGAATGACAGGATCGTCTATGGCACCGGCGCGGTCACGCCGATAGAGATGATCCCTACTTATGCGACCGAACTGCTAGCGCGGCCCGGCGTCGCCTATGTGCATGTGCGCTCGGCGCGCAACAATTGCTATCAGTGCCGGATCGACAAAGTAAAAGCGCCGGCCCTAGCGGAAACCGGCGCCTTTATCTGACCTAGAGTCAACTGGTTTACGCTACGTTCAGGGCGCTTTCCGGCGCGACAGCTTCATAACCAAGCGCGTCGGCGACCGGCTTGTTGGTGATGCGGCCCCTGTGGACGTTCAAACCGTTGCGCAGATGCTTATCTTCGGCAATGGCGCGCAGGCCGCGGTCGGCGAGTGCAAGGCCGTGGACGAGTGTCGCATTGTTCAGCGCGTGGGCAGATGTGACGGGAACGGCGCCCGGCATGTTGGCGACGCAATAATGCACGACGCCGTCGACGACGTAGGTCGGCTCGGAATGGGTCGTTGCATGCGAGGTTTCGAAGCAGCCGCCCTGGTCGATGGCGACGTCGACGATGACGGAGCCTTTCTTCATGCCCGAGAGCATTTCGCGGGTCACAAGCTTCGGCGCGGCGGCACCGGGGATCAGCACCGCGCCAATGACGAGATCGGCGGAGAAGACTTCCTCTTCCAGCGCCTGAATGCTGGAATAGCGCGTATGGATACGACCGCTGAAGATATCGTCGAGCTGGCGCAGGCGCGGCAGCGACTTGTCGAGAATGCTGACATCGGCACCGAGACCGGCAGCCATCTTGGCTGCGTGCAGACCGACGACGCCGCCGCCGATGATCGCAACCTTGGCCGGGAGAACGCCGGGCACGCCGCCGAGCAGGATGCCGAGGCCGCCATTGGCCTTCTGCAGCGCGGTTGCGCCAGCCTGGATGGAAAGACGGCCTGCGACTTCGGACATCGGCGCCAGGAGCGGCAGACCGCCGCGATCGTCGGTTACCGTCTCATAGGCGATTGCGGTAACGCCGGAGGCGAGTAGACCCTTGGTCTGTTCCGGATCGGGCGCAAGATGCAGATAGGTGTAAAGGAGCTGACCGTCGCGGAGCTGCGCCCATTCCGACGGCTGGGGCTCCTTGACCTTGACGATCATGTCGCACTTTTCGAAGATATCCTTGGCTGAGGCGGCGATCTTCGCGCCAGCAGCCACATAGGCGGCATCATCGGCACCAATGCCGGCACCCGCCTTCGTCTCCACCCAGACCTCGTGGCCGTGGGCGACATATTCTCTTACCGAAGCCGGCGTCAGACCGACGCGATATTCATGGTTCTTGATTTCCTTCGGGCAGCCGACACGCATTCGCGTTCCTCTCATTATGTCCGCGTTCCGCGGAGCGTTTTCTTGACCCTCAAATCCAACCACCACAGCCACGAAATGTCCTTGCAAAGAGGATTTGCGTTTCAGCAAATTTTCGAAGATTATTGTGTTAACCGTCCATTTTTCGAAGGTTCTTCGAATGTCTGACCTCGATAGTATCGATCTTGCGATTCTAAGGGCGCTGCAGATCAATGCCCGTATCACCAATGCGGAGCTCGCCGACAAGGTGGGACTATCACCTTCTGCCTGTTCGCGGCGGCTCGATATTCTTGAAAAGAGCGGTGTCATCGGCGGCTATCATGCCAGGCTTTCGCACAAGGCGCTCGATTACAAGATGATCGCCATCGTGCACATCTCGCTATCCGGCCAGTTCGCCAAAACGCTGTCGGAATTCGAGGCCGCAGTGAAACGCTGTCCGAACGTGCTCGTCTGCTACCTGATGTCCGGCGAATACGACTATATCCTGCGCGTCGCCGCTCGTGATCTGGAAGATTATGAGCGCATCCATAGAGACTGGCTTTCGGCGCTGCCGCATGTGGTGAAGATCAATTCCAGCTTTGCGCTGCGCGAGATCATCGACAGGCCGAATGTCGGCCTTTGAGGCCTTGCAAAGCCCTTGGAATCCTGCCCTAGCTTGACGTTGCGGATGTCTCCGCTTCAACGGCAAGACATGAAATCCAAGACCCACGGCTATATCTTCCTGCTCCTCGCACTGACGATCTTTTCAGCGCAGGACGCGATCTCCAAGCATCTTGGTTCAGCCTATTCGCCGATCTTCGTGACGATGGTGCGCTATTGGGCCTTCGGTCTGTTCACCGTGGTCCTGGCGGCGAAAATGCGCGGTGGCATCGCCGCCACCGCCCGCACGAAACATCCCTTTCTGCAGATCTCACGCGGTGTTCTGCTTGCGGCGCAAGTGGTGCTGGCAATCACCTGTTTTGCGCTGATCGGGCTGGCGCATTCGCAGGCAATCTTTGCCGCTACCCCCATCATCGTCGCACTGCTTGCCATTCCACTGCTTGGCGAAAGGGTTGGCTGGCGCCGCTGGACGGCAATCGGCGCCGGACTTTGCGGCGTATTGCTCATCCTCAAGCCGGAGGGCGGGTTCTTCGACGTGAACCTGCTTCTTGCCGTCGTCTCGTGCGTCAACTTCGCGCTTTACGTGATCGCCACCCGCTACGTGAGCCGGCAGGATTCGGCGATGACGAGCTTTTTCTATACGGGCGTCGTCGGGGCTCTCGTCATGACGCTTGCAGGCCCTTTTTACTGGACGTCGGTTCAGGGCTGGGACTGGATGTGGATGCTGGCCGTCTGCCTGACCGGAACATCGAGCCACTACTTCCTGATCCGCGCCTATGACAGTCTCGATGCGGCCGCTGTCCAGCCGGTTACCTATATCCAGCTTGTCTACGCCTCGATCCTTGGCGTGCTCATCTACGGGGAGGAGCTGACGCTGAACATGATCGTCGGTTCGATCATCGTGGTCGCGGCCGGCATCTTCACGGTATGGCGCGAACATGTCGTGGCGCGGCGAGCGGTCGTGCCGAATTGAGACTTTCGCAGCAATTTTAAATAAGCGCCTAAAGGCATTTCAATCTTCCCTGCCTATGCTCCTCCCGAATTCGTCACGGGGATAGGCATGATACGCAATCTCAAGATCACGGCCCGCAAGGCCGACCGCAGGAGCTGCCGCGTTTTTGGCAAGATCCGTTATCTAAATAACCAGGTAGATGCCCGCATCCTTGATATTTCCGCTACGGGTGCAGCACTCGAAGTCAAGGCGCCGCTTTATGCGGCCTCGGGCAGCAAGGTCCGCATCGAAGCCGAAAATCTCGGCCTGCTCGAAGGCGTCATCCGCTGGACGCATAATGGTCGCGTCGGCATCCAGTTCGACGTGAATTCCAATGCCCGCGCGCTCATTGCCTCCTATTTCCGCTTCTTCCATCGCGAAGTGCCACGCGTTCGGTAAAGCTTTCCAGGATGGTGCCGCTTTGGCGGCATCGTCTTTGCCATTCTGTCATTTTCGCGATGTACTCCTTTGCCAATCATCCTAAGTTCATCGAACCGGGTGATGCATGATGTCAAAAGGAGTGTTTCCATGCCTTCCATTCTCGATGTGCCTGCAATGAGCCGTCGTTCCCTGCTCGGCGGTCTTGCCGCCACTTCCGCTCTGGTGCTGCTGCACCCGTTCAGTGCGCGAGCTGCGGCCAACCAGGCGCATCTGCGGCTGATGGAAACGACTGACATTCACGTCAACGTTTTCCCCTACGACTATTATGCCGACAAACCGAACGACACGATGGGCCTGTCGCGCACGGCAACGATCATCGACACGATCCGCGCGGAAGCCGTCAACTCGCTGCTGATCGACAATGGCGACGTGCTGCAGGGCAATCCGATGGGCGATTACATGGCCTACCAGCACGGCATGAAGGATGGCGACGTGCATCCGGTCATCAAGGCGATGAACACGCTTGGCTATACGGTCGGCACACTCGGGAACCACGAATTCAACTACGGCCTGGACTTCATGTTCAAGGTGCTGAACGGCGCGAACTTCCCCTTCGTCTGCGCCAACCTGACCAAGGGCCAGCTCGCCTCCGATCCGAAGCAGGACGATCTGTTCTTCAAGCCGTACATCATCGTCGAAAAGCAGATCAAGGACGGTGCCGGCAATGAAAGCCCGGTCAAGATCGGCTTCATCGGTTTCGTGCCGCCGCAGATCATGCTGTGGGACATCAAGAATCTCGAGGGAAAGGCGCAGACGCGCGATATCGTTCAGGCCGCCAAGGCCTGGGTGCCGGCCATGAAGGAAGCCGGCGCCGATATCGTCATCGCACTCTCCCATTCCGGCATCGACGGTTCCGGCCCGTCCGAGAAGATGGAAAACGCCTCGCTGCATCTCGCGGCTGTCGAGGGTATCGACGCGATCTTCACCGGGCATCAGCATCTGGTCTTCCCTGGCCCGAAAACCTGGGATGGGATTGCCAATGCCGATCCGGTCAAGGGCACGCTGCACGGTAAGCCCGCCGTCATGGCCGGCTTCTGGGGTTCGCATCTCGGCCTGATCGACCTGCTGCTGGAGAAGGACGGCAACAGCTGGAAAATCGTCGCCTTCACCTCCGAAGCACGGCCGATCTACCATCGCGACGACAAGAAGAAGGTGGTTGCCGACGTCGCTGACAAGAAGGAAGTGGTCGAGGCCGCCAAGGCAGAGCATGAGGCAACGCTTGCCTATGTCCGCACGCCTGTCGGCAAGACCTCCGCGCCGCTCTATTCCTACTTTGCGCTGGTCGCCGACGATCCCTCCGTACAGATCGTTTCGCAGGCTCAGACCTGGTATATCAAGCAGATGCTGGCCGATACGCAGTTCAAGGATTTGCCGGTTCTCTCCGCTGCAGCCCCCTTCAAGGCCGGCGGCCGCGGCGGTGCGGACTATTATACGGATGTTCCGGCCGGCGATATCGCCATCAAGAATGTCGCCGACCTCTACCTTTATCCGAATACGGTTCAGGCCGTCGCCATCACCGGTGCGCAGGTGAAGAACTGGCTGGAAATGTCCGCCGGCATGTTCAATCACATCGAGCCCGGCGCGAAGGATGCGGCTCTCCTCAACAACGACTTCCCGTCCTACAATTTCGATGTCATCGATGGCGTGACCTATCAGATCGACTTGTCGCAGCCGCCGAAATATGATTCGTCGGGCAAGGCCGTCAATCCGGACTCCAACCGAATCCAGAACTTGGCCTTCGAGGGCAAACCGATCGATCCGGCGCAGAAGTTCGTCGTCGTTTCCAACAATTATCGTGCTGGCGGCGGTGGCAGTTTCCCTGACATCGCCTCCGACAAGGTGATCTTCCAGGCGCCGGATACCAACCGCGATGTCATCGTCCGCTATGTCCATGATCAGGGCACGATCAACCCGTCCGCCGACGGCAACTGGACCTTCAAGCCCCTGCCCGGCACGACCGTCGTGTTCGAAAGCGGCCCGAAAGCCAAACAGTACCTCGCCGACGTCAAGAGCGTGAAGATCGAGGATGCCGGCGAAGGTGCCGAGGGCTTCGCGAAGTTCAGGCTGGTTCTCTAAAACCGCAGGGGCGCGGTTCCTTCAACCGCGCCCTTTTTTGCTCACGCAATTTCTGCCTCGGCTTCGATGCGACGAAGAAGCAGCCCGAGTTCAGCCGGCGGCTTCTTTTCGATCCGGCGATATTGCCTGCCATCGCGGGTGCGGTGGACAAGCCCGAAGTCGAAAAGCTCGCGGCGCAGCAGTGCGGCATCGCCGAAGAGATGCAGGCGACTTATCAAGTCGCTGATTTCACGCTCCGTCAGTTCCGCATCCGCTGGTATTTTCGACCACAAGAACCATAGGCAAAGCTCCTGCAGCCCCCTTCTGCCCGGCCAACGGATCAGTCGACCGTCGCCATCGAAATGGCGCGATGCCTTCAGTACGCGGTCTTCGTCCGGCAACGGCTCGGGATCCAGCTTCAAGCTCCAGTCCTTCAGGACTTCGGCAGACTCCGCAACACTGCGGAAATGCTGGTAGTTGCGATACCCCGCCGCGCGGGTTAGCAGATTGAGCATCTCGACATGGCTCGGCTTGTCAGCGAGCGCTTCGATCTGCTTGCGGAGAGATTTGGCAAAAGCCGAAAGATCGGCGATTTCCATTGGAAAGATAGATCTGGTCACGTCTTATCCTCAACGCGCCGTTCCCTCAAAAAGGTGTCGGTGGTCGCCGGCTTTCGACTTCGGCACAGGACAAGTGCTGATGATCTTTCTGAAGCAGGTTTAGCTTCCCTTGCGGGGACGGCGACGCCTCGGTGAACTGCAGACCGTGACGCCGTTATAGCAAAGGCCGGAAACCCGTCAAGCTTGCGGCTACTCTGCAGCCTCCGGCATCGCATGCAGTTCGTCGATGCCGAGCATACTGACCATTTCTCCGTGGCTCGGGCACATGGCGAGCCGCCTGCGAAAAGCCTCGACCAGCCACCTGCCGGCAGGGCCCGGCGGGCTGGCGGCCTTGTGCATAGCGTAGACCGGATACTCGCCCTGCTCGTAGGCCTCCAGCTTGATGGCGACCAGATTGCCCTTCATGATGTCGTTACCGACCAGAGAGACCGGCAAGCCACCCCAGCCAAGACCACCCTTGATGAGCTGGTGCTTGGTCGCAATGTCGCTGACGCGCCATGTCCTATAGGACAGAACATTGAAATCCCGCCCCTTAGTAAGCCCGGAGGCATCGGAGACCACGAGCTGGATCTCTTCGCGCACATCGGCTAGCGTCAAGGGCCTCTCGATACGCGCCAGCGGATGATCCGGCGCGACGACAGGAACCATGAAAGAATAGCCGATCTTTTCGGCTATCAGCGAATCTTCTTGCCTCACAAGCGCGCCGCCGATGCCGATATCGGCCTTGTCGTTCATCACCATGTCCATCACCATGCCGAGCTCACCGACATTGAGGTTCAGCGCAACACCTGGGAATTTTTCGCGAAATTCGCGTAGCACCATCATGACGGCATTGGCAGGCACCATGACGCTGATCGCCAGAGAAAGCTCGGCCTCCAGTCCCTGCTTGATGCTTTTCACACGAGCGCGCATAACCTCGAGGTCGGCCAGCATGCGACGGGCATCTTCCAGCATCGCCTTGCCGGCATCCGTCAGCTTCGGCTGGCGGGCGCCGGAGCGCTCGAAGAGCGGCACTTCAAGCTGGGCTTCCAGATTGGCGATCGTATAGCTGATCACCGACTGTGCGCGGTTCAGCACGCGCGAGGCGGCCGAAAAGCTGCCGGTTTCGGCGACCGTCAGGAAAACCTGCAATTGATCCAGTGTCGGGTTGGGAAGCATCGTCCATCCAATCCATCGATAATTTTGATCGACATTATCCCAGTTTTTTCGATACTGGGCCAGCCTTATTTCTTGTCTCGAACACAGCGGCCCATCGCTCCCAACCGGCTGCTGAACCGCAATTCGAGAGGAAATTCAACCATGTCTTCCATTCTTCTTCTGACGTCCAGCCCGCGTTCGGAGTCCCTTTCCACGTCGATCGCTGTTGAACTCGCCGATAAGCTCAAGGCTCAGAACCCCGGCAGCGTCGTCGTTCGCCGCGACCTTGCTGCAAATCCGCTGCCGCACATTGACGATCTCTTCACCGCCGCCATCCGCAAGCCGCCGGAAGCCCGCACGGCTGAGGAAGCTGTTGCCGTCAAGACTTCCGACGAGCTCGTCAACGAACTGCTCGCAGCCGACAGCATCGTCATCGGCACCGGCCTCATCAACTTCAATATCTATTCTTCGCTGAAGACCTGGATCGATAATGTGGCCCGTGCCGGCCTGACCTTCAAGTATACCGAAAGCGGCCCGGTTGGCCTCGCCACCGGCAAGAAGGTCTATGTCGTTCTCGCTTCGGGCGGCGTCTATTCCCAGGGTCCGGCTGCCGGCATGAACCATGCCGTCCCGTATCTGAAGTCGGTTCTTGGTTTCCTCGGCATTACCGACATTGAAACCATCTATGTCGAAGGCCTCGCCTTCGGCCCGGAAGCTGCCGAAAAGGCCATCGGCGCTGCCAAATCGCGGGTCGAAGAGCTTGCTCTTGCTGCCTAAGCTGTAAATTCAAAAGTTCCACTCGAGGGGCCGGCGCAAGCCGGCCCTTTCATTTTGCCGAAAAACCACCGACGAAGGACCGGACTGTTTCCAGGATTTCTTCAGAGAGTTTTTCGTCGTCGGCAATGCGTGCAAGGCCGACCGCACCCATCATCAGGCACGAGACGATGATTGCCTTGCGGCGTGCTTCAGCCTCGTCGGCCGCGTTCATGCGGCCTGTCATGTTTGCGAGATTCGTCTTCAGCTGTTCGGTGGCAAGCGAGCGGCATTTCTCGCCGCTGCGGGCAAGATCGGCGGTCAGCGCGGCAAAAGGGCAGCCGCCGCTTACGTCATCGCGATGGACCTCACTCAGGTAATTGGCGGAATATTCCGCCATCGGAATATCTGCCGGCGCCCTGCCCTCTGAGCGCACTTTCGCTTCCCAGGACCCGAAAGCCAGCTTCATGGCTTCCGCCACCATGTCATCGCGTGATGCAAAATGCTTGTAGAAGCCGCCGACCGTCAGTCCGGCCTCCTTCATCAGTTCGGCGACGCCGATACCCTCGAGTCCCTTTTCCCGCAGACGCCTGGAAGCAATTTCGACGATCCTGTCGTGCGTCTTCTGCTTTTCGAGCTGTGAATGGCCCATTGAAAATCTCCCGATAGACCGGCTTGACATATGTGGATTACGATCATAATCTTTGTGGATATCGATCATAATCCAGATCGAGAGATTTTCCAATAGGAGCCATTCCCATGCGTCTCAAGAACAAGGTCGCGCTCATTACTGGCGGCAACAGCGGCATCGGGCTTGCCACCGCCAAGGTCTTCGTTGCCGAAGGCGCGAAGGTCATCATCACCGGCCGTAACCCGGAAACGCTCGCAGCGGCCAAGAAGGCGCTTGGCGGTGATGTGCTGGCGCTGAAGATCGACCTCACCGACGTTGCGGCTGCGGAGAAAGTCTTCGCCGAAGCTGCTTCTGATGTTGGCAAATTCGATATCGTCTTTGCCAATGCCGGCATCGGCGGCGCGACACCGCTCGGCCAGACCTCGCTGGAACAGTTCGAAAGGATCATCAACACCAACCTGACCTCGGTCTTCTTCACGGTCCAGTCCGCGCTGCCGCATCTGAATGATGGCGCTTCGGTTATTCTCAACGGTTCCGTCCACGCCGTTCTCGGCGCGCCGGGCTGGTCGGCCTACGCCGCCACGAAGGGCGCCGTGCGCTCCATGACCCGCAACCTCGCCTCCGAGCTTGCGCCACGCGGCATCCGCGTCAATCAGGTAACGCCGGGCGGTACGCGCACGCCGATCTGGTCGCCTTATGCGCAGACGGAAGATGCGATGACGGCACTCGAAGAGAAGCTCGGGAGCATGAGCGCGCTCGGCCGCATGAGCGAGGCGGATGAGATCGCAAAGGCTGCGCTTTATCTTGCCTCTGATGATTCCAGCAATGTCACGGGTATTGAGATTACCGTCGATGGCGGCATGACGAGCGCTCCCTCCGGCGCCAAGATCTTCCGCGCCGCCTGAGCGGACCTGATCTAGCTGACTTTTACGACACCGGAGCGGCCCACGACACAGTTACGGCCGCTCTTCTTTGCCTCGTAGAGGCGGCTGTCTGCCGCCGAAAGCACAGTCGTGAAGCTGTCACCATCTTCGTCGGCGGTTGCAACACCTATGCTTACAGATATGGGCGCGTCGTCAGGCGTCTTCACGCTGGTCACAATCGTCCAGCGAAGCCGTTCGGCGAGCAGCAATGCCTCTTCATGGCTCGTACCGGGGCAAACGGCGACAAACTCTTCGCCGCCGAAGCGGAAGATGCGGTCGCTGGAGCGGAGCGTCGTTCCGAGCCTTGAGGCAATGGCCTTCAAAACTTCGTCGCCTTGCAGATGACCGAAGCCGTCATTGACGTCCTTGAAATGGTCGGCATCGATGATGAGAACGGTCGCGTGCTGGCCCTGCCGAAGCGCCTCGCGCACCATCAGCGGCGCCTCCAGCTCCATACGGCTGCGGTCATAGACGCCAGTCAGCATATCGCGGCCGGTGCGTTCCAGGAGATCGTTATAGCGCTCGCGGAATGTCAGATCGCCGAAGAGATCACTAATCGAGCGGGCCGAGGCGGCAACGCCGTCCCGGCGGATACGGTATTCGTAGATGGCAAACATCAGGGAATAGAGGCAGACCGCCAGCATCTTGGCTTTCCATCCGGCCCAGAAGGCTGCCATCGGAACACCCACGAAATAGTGCAGGCCGCTGAAGAAGAGGATCTGGTCAAAGGTCAGAACCACAAGGCCCGAGATCATGAAACGCAGCACCACGCGCCGGCGCATGAAATCGCCAAGCTTTTCGTAGAGCAGAATGATGCCCAGCGAGTCGAGGTAGAGGATCGCCGTTCCCCACACCATCAGCCAGCCCATTTCCTTCAGGAAATCGACGTCTGCCGGATGACCAGGCGACAATTCCAACGGCTGGTGAAGCTGCAGTACCCAGGCAATGGCGACGGTCAGGAGATTACCGAGAAACAGACCATAAATCGGCTGGCGGACGGTCGCCGCATCCTCCTGCAAGTAGAGCATGAGGATCATCATCAGCTTGCCGGAAAAGAAGATCGAAGAACCCGGCGAGACGTTCCCGAACGGCAGGGAAACATAGAAGACCGCAGCGAGATAGGTCTCCATGAAATGCATGACGCCGAGCGCCGTCAGGAAGACGCCCAATCCGAGGCGATGGCGAAAATGCAGGAGACTGACCATCAGCACGAAATAGCCGACGGCTTCGAAGATGAAGAGCGCGGAGTTGAAAAGCACTATCACGGTCCTCCGCCGCGCGCGAGAGCCGCAGCCGCCGCGGCGGATCTTCTGGTCAGTCGTCCGGAAAGCTCTAACACAAGCGGTGCCCTGCAAAACCTGCAGAGCCACCTTCACCATAATCCTTTAAGATTAGGTGAGCAAAGCAGCAGTTTCCGTCACGGAAATGCTGTCATAGTTTTGAAAAACAACGGGAAATCTCAGCCCGGACTAGGCTTGCCCTTAGACCTGACGAAGCTTTTCGCCATCACTGAAAAGAGAGGACCCGTGCTGATCGATAATCTGCTGCGCCTTGCGCACCGTGCATTCGATCGCATCATCCGACGAGGAAAAAAGATCAGCGCGGATGAACTTGCGGACGAGGACGTCCTCACCGACCTTCTTTTCGATGCGGCCGGCCAGACGATACTGGCCGCCTTCCTTCTGCGGTTCTGCGTAGATGGTGCAATCGCCATAGAGCTGGGGCTCGCCGGAAGGACCCGCAACCGCCTCGCTCGAGGATTTGCCGCCGCCGGAGAAGACCGAAAGGATGTTTGAAAGGAACGAAGCCATAATCCGCCTTTAGCACGCAGTGCAGTGGACGCAAAGTCAAATGATCAGGTTTGCGAGGATCTCGTTTTCGGTAATATCCTCAAAGCCCATGCCCGCGCTTTCGAAATTGGCGACCAGCGTCACGAAATTCTCCGGCGCCGTCGTTTCGATGCCGATGAGGATCGAACCGAAATTGCGCGCCGATTTCTTGAGGTATTCGAAGCGGGCGATATCATCATGCGGCCCGAGAAGATTGAGGAAATCGCGGAGCGCGCCAGGGCGCTGGGCAAGGCGCAGGATGAAGTATTTCTTCAGGCCGGCGTAGCGCATGGCCCTTTCCTTGACATCGGGCAGCCGCTCGAAATCGAAATTGCCGCCGGAGACGACGGCAACGATCGTCTTGCCCTTGATGGCCTCGCGATCCATGGCTGCGATCGCCGTCAGCGACAGGGCGCCGGCCGGCTCCAGCACAACGCCTTCGACATTCAGCATCTCCTGGATGGTGACGCAGATGGCGTTTTCCGGCATCAGCCTGACCTGTTCGACCGAAAAGTCCTTCAGGGCCGCGAAATTCAGGTCACCGATGCGGGCGACGGCCGCGCCGTCGACGAAATTGTCGACCTTGGGAAGCGTCACCACCTGCCCGGCTTCGAGGCTGCGGCGCAAGCTCGGGGCGCCGGCAGGTTCGGTAAAGATAAAATCGGATTTCGCAACGATGCCGTCGAGATAACCGGTGATGCCGGCGGCAAGGCCACCGCCGCCGACCGGCAGGACAACCATGTCGGGCACCGTGCCTTCGGGAAGCTGCTGCATGATTTCTGCAGCAACGGTCGCCTGGCCCTCGATGATATCGACATGATCGAAAGGCGGCACCATGACGCCGCCGATCGCTTCGACGTGATCGCGGGCCGCCTGATAGCACTGGTCGAAGAAATCCCCGATGAGCTCGATGGTGATGAAGCCGGCGCCGAACATGCGGGTCTTGTCGATCTTCTGCTGCGGCGTGGTGACCGGCATGAAAACGACACCCGGGACGCCGAAATGGCGGCAGACGAAAGCAAAGCCCTGCGCGTGATTGCCGGCCGACGCGCAGACGAAAGTCTTGCCGCCCGCACCTTCGGCAATCGCCTTGCGGAAGAAATTGAACGCGCCGCGGATCTTGTAGGAGCGAACAGGCGAAAGATCCTCGCGCTTCAGCCAGATATCGGCGCCATAGCGGGCGGAAAGGTGATCATTGAGCTGCAGCGGCGTGGCGGGGAAAAGGCTGCGCATTGCCTCTTCGGCGCCTTCGACATCGTGTCTTGTCACGGGCGTTCGTCCATTTTCAAATATCCAGACGTCGCTATGACACAAGCCGCGTGTGGAAAGAAGCCCGTTTGCGCCATTTGCGGTTCGCTCGATGAAAGGCTTCTTTAAGCGCGTCTTCAGATTGCGTCCAAGACCCAGGTCACGTGGAGAGCTTTTAACTTGATGTCGCGCAGCAATTGCTAATATGACGGCAAGATGACACCCAAGATCACAAAGCCGCTGGCGTGGCTTCTTTTCGCCTTCATCCTGTTCGTCACAGTTTCGCCGATCGAATTGCGACCCCACACGATCGAAACACCTGACATCGACCGTGCCGCGGCTTACCTGACAGCAGGGCTGGCTTTTGCTGTTGCTTATCCGAAACAATGGAAAACGGTCGCCGTGCTGCTGATCTTCGGTGCGTTCGCCATCGAATATCTGCAGTACCTGTCGCCGACGCGGCATGCGCGCCTTCACGATGCAGGCGTCAAGGCCGCAGGCGCAGCAATCGGCCTGGTCGCCGGCTGGGCCTTCAACAAATGGCGGGAGGCAAGAACCGCGGCGAACGCCGCCGCAGAATTTGCCAGACGCTGACCGTAAACAGGGACGTTAAAGTCCGCGCAGTTGCAAGGCCCAGAAGAACAACGGCACCGCTGCCAGTGCCGTTCCCAATAGCAGGAGGGCACTCATCTTGAAAAGTCTGATGCGACGCGTCCTTGCACCATTCCAGTCGTAAACCATCGCCTTACTCCCACTAAGACAATACTTACTCAACCGCACAGTGCCTACATTTTTTGCACCGTTGAGGCCATAGACAAGCGCTGCCTATGGTTTATTCACATTATACAAGCATATTCGAACGGATTTATAAAGATGGCGCGAGTGACGGGGATCGAACCCACGGGAGCATCCCAGAAAGATTCTCGCTTCTGTCACAACTCTACCTCTTAAGTCAGCGCTCAGTATCAAGCTGCTGCGGGCACTTCGATCGCGCCGCCCCCGCTTCAGGATACCTTGAAAGCATACTCCCGAGTATCAAACGGACACTCACGTTCACCGGCGGTACAAACGCCGAGCGGCAACCACGGATATCTCGCTGCGCCAATCCACTGCTTTCTTGTCGCGGTGTTGCGGGGATCTGGCCAACTATCGAGAGATATGGAATTCAGCCAAGGTTCCTGCGTTTCTCCAGGTCGTTGGCCGTTGAGACGATCTCGCCGGCACCCGCCTTGATCAGCCCCTCGCGGATATGCTGCGTATCGGATTCTTGGGTATAGTGCAGCGTGGCGAGGAACGGCTCGATGCCGAAGTCGGGCGCAAGCGCTTTGACCTGCTTCATATGTGCGGATGCGGCAATATCGTCGCCGAGGCAGCCATAGCAGGCCGCGACGAAAGCGTGCTGGACGTGGTCCATGGCGGAAAGATGCATGAAGGCCTCGATCGCCTCGCCATATTGCCGGGCGGTGAAATGGGCTTTTCCGAGGTGACTCCAAAAACGGGCCGGATGATGCGGGTTGAGCCGCATGGCCTTGCGGATCCATTCGACTCCTTCTTCGGGGCGGCCGAGCCAGGTCAGCAACTCACCCTGCTGAACCACCACCAGGTCGTAATTGGGGTTGAGCGAGAGAGCACGCTCCTGATGATAGCGTGCCGTCGTCAACTGATTGTTGTTGACATTGACCGCGGCGAGAATGCGATGCACGTCGGCGTCGTTGTCGTCGAGCGCAAGCGCCCGCTCCAGCTCGGAATTGACTTGCGCCCAGACCGCATCCTTGTCACTGCACCAGCAGTTCACCCAGGCCTGCCCGAGGATGCAAGCCCGCCAGGCATGGGCATGCGCATAGCCTGGGTCGAGTTCGATGGCCCTGTCGATCAGCGCCTGGGCTTGCGCGTTGTCCGAGACGCTGCTTCTATGGTGCAGCACCTTGGCCGCGAGCGCACATTCGTAGGCGGCCATGTTTGCCGGCTTCGTGCGGGCGAGTTGGTCACGCTGGGCCGCCTCGACGCGCCCGGGAAGCGTGGCGGCGATCGCGGCCGTCACCTCGTCCTGGATGGCGAAAATGTCATCGAGTTTGCGGTCGTATTTGTCCGCCCAGACATGGGCATCGTTGACCGCATCGATCAACTGGACCGTGACGCGCACCCTGTCGCCGATTTTCCGTACACTGCCTTCGACCAGGTATTGGGCGCCGAGCTTCTCGGCCACCTCGCGCACATTGACGGGTTGGCTCTTGTAGACGAAGCTGGAGTTGCGTGAGATGACGAAGAGCTCGTGGCGGCGCGACAGTTCGGTGAGGATATCCTCGGTCAGGCCATCGGCAAAGAACTCCTGCTCGGGATCGCCGCTCATGTTGTTGAAGGGAAGAACGACGATCGTGGGTTTGGAAGCGGTCCGCTTGCCGTCTGCGGCATTCGCCGCGGGCGCGAGGACGGTGTCGTCGAACCCGACCCGGTAAAGGTGAACCGGACGACTGATATTCTTCAGTGCCTTCTCGCCAAGGTCCTCGATGGCCACTTCGAGTCGGTCGGCAATCTGCGTCGCCACCGCGGCCGTGACGCAGATGCCTCCGACGTCGGCCAGTTGTTCGACGCGCGCGGCAATGTTCACACCATCGCCGAAAATGTCATCGTCGTCGAAAATGATATCGCCGACATTGATGCCGATCCGGAATTCGATCCGTCGATCCTGCGGCACGTCGGAATTGCGCCGCTTCATGCGCTGCTGGACTTCCACGGCGCATCTCACAGCGTCGGTCACGCTCTGGAATTCGACCAGCATGCCGTCGCCCGTCGTCTTGATGATGCGGCCCTCGTTCTTGGCGATGGCAGGGTCGATCAACTCTATCCGGTGCGTTCTGAGCCGGGCGAGCGTGCCGGCTTCGTCCGCCTCCATCAGTCGGCTATAGCCTGCCATGTCGGCCGCTAGGACTGCTGCTAGTCTTTGTTTCATCGACTTGCCACAAACGATTCGCCATGACCGGACTGGAATTGGCGACCTCGGCCTATTCTACCTCAGGCCGTTGCGATCGCCTATCTAAATTAGCGTCCACTGATTATACGAGGCGGGCAAAGCAGCCAGCGCTTTGACATCCGTGAACATAGATGAGGCTTATACTTTCTTTGCAAAATCGACCATGTCTGCAAGGCAACAAGCAGTCCGGGAGTTTGCTAAAAATCCATCCAACAACGTTATGGCCTGTTTGGCCTAGTCTCCGCGTCCGCGCCCCGACTGCCCCTCCCCCAGGAAATATCGGGATTTCTGTTCGAGGGAGGATAAGCTGTTTTTCAAACGATAATTCAATGTGGTGCGAGCGACGGGGATCGAACCCGTATAGCCTAAGGCCGAGAGATTTTAAGTCCCTTGCGCAAAAGTTAATCACATTGATTTTAAATGATATTATCTACATTACTCTGTGTATGTGTTCAAATATGTGTACAAATCAGGCTGAATTTGAACGGCAAACACATCGTCATCGCCTGCGATAATAGGCATCCCACGCCAGCTTAATGTCAAAAAATGTCCACTCGCGGCGGCGTCCATACGCCGGGCTGGGCCGGTTAAAACACTCGTTGAGTTTCGTCTCGCGCTGGAATTTCATGAACCACGCGGTGGATTTGGGCTTGTCACGCGCCGTGGCCGCGATCTGGCGGATGATACCGCTGTGAGCCCAATGAGTGTATGGGTCTTTCAAAGACCCCGGATCTGACAGGTATAGGCGGAGCCTCTGCAGAGTCGCTTCGTCGGGTGATTGATGGAGCTGTGAACGAAGCTCCTCGACGGCTAGTGCCGCCCCTCGCCTAGCAGCTTCGGCCAGCATATCGCGCAGTTGCGCATCAGTTAACACAAGCGTCTGCAAGGCTTCCATGAGCAAAGACTTTCGTTGGCGGGATTGGAGCAGTCAAAATCACTGCAAAACTATTGCGTCACATGAAAAAAATGACGTCAATCCCATCAGGAGCGAACGGACATTGAAGTGTTTCCCACTTCAGAGCCTCACCAACCTGTAGTATAACAGTCGCACAAAAGAGGATTCACTTTGAGCGGCTTTGACGACGGGGCAACGATAGGCGGCTGGCGCACTGACCACCTTTATGTGCACCCATTCAAGAACGGTGACGGTAAATTCTTCACCGTCATCATCGAGGAGGGGGGCAGCCGTTCAATTGAATACATCCCGCCATTTCCGTCTCGGAACAGACTAAAGGTGAAGTTTACCTTCATCACCGAACGGAATGAGATAACAAAGGTCGAACTGCGGAAATACAAGGAGTACAAAGACGGATGGCGAGAGCAGTGGTCAGGTGCGGACGATCCTATTGCCCTGTCGCACTTCTCTTTCCAGAAAATAATGGCGCTGCTTCAACTAATGACGGAGTTGGATTTAGCCAGCGTCACCGAACGTAGGCTGGCGATTCACGAAGGCTATGGCCCTATAGACAGGGAAACGGCTGATAAGGTGAAGTCCATCGTTGCCTTACCTGAAGGGTATAAGATTCTCGACGAGGTCTTGCAAAGCGGCCTTATCCAATCCCACGACATCGTCAATATCGGCTATCGCAAGGCACAACTCGGCATCTTCAAGCGACTCCTGGAGGAGCCGGGTTACCTCGACGTATACAAGGTGGAAGAAGGCCTAACGACACCACAAGAAGAAAAGGTCTGGCAGAATTTTTTTCAAAGGAATCCGTGGATATTTGGTTTCGGATTGGATTACCGTTACCTGAATATCTTGCAGGCTGAGGCGCATATCGCGGACACCGATCTCAGCGGCAATGATGCCGCCATCGTGGACTTCCTCATGGGCTGTACGGACTTCACAGTCCTGGTCGAAGTGAAAAAACCATCCACGCCACTATTCCTAAAGAACCAAAACCGAGCAAATAGCTGGCGGCTGTCGAGAGATTTCACGGATGCCGTTTCACAAATCCTCGAGCAGAAAGCGAGTTGGCAGATTAAAGCCGAGACCAATGCCCACAAGAACCTCAACGGAGCTGGGAAGCTGTTGCGGCAACGCACCCTGGACCCCAAATGCATCCTGATCACGTCATCCGACGCGGCCTTCGCCGGCTCTGAAAAGGAGCGAGAGATTAAATTGAGGACATTTGAGCTGTTCCGGCGGGACACACGGAACATCGAAGTCCTGACCTATGATGAGCTCTATGAGCGAGCGAGTTTCATCGTGTCCGAGAAAGGCTCCGGCAGAAATGCAAGCATCGACGACAGTATCGATTATCCTTTTTAACATAAGGGTTATGCCCTGCCTACGGTTACGTTTGGATGTCGGCAAGGGCGCGGTGCCGACCCTTGATCCACCCGTGGCGCGGATAGGGTGAGACCCGGAGCAATTGCCTCACGAAGCCGTCACCCCTCGCCACCGAATCCGGACAGCCTAGACACCCAAAAGATCTCCAAGCTTCTCAGTGACCGGCCGCAACGGATCGACCAGCCCAAGGTCGTAGATCATCGTTGTTTCTAGGTTCCCCTTGTGATCGACATAGTGTGAGATGGCTTCGTGGGAGACGCCCTGCCCCGCCAGCATTAGCGAAATCGCAATCCGTTTAAGATCGTATAACTGGAAATAGTCCGGGACGCCCGGCAATGCCTTAAAGCGAGCGAGGCCGCGGCGGAAGTTGTCGCGCGGTTGAGATGCATCGCGATGTGACGGGAAAAGCAGCTCGCTTTCAGGCCAGCGCATCCGTTGCGCCCTCACCAGCTCGGCGACCTTGGTGTGGATCGGCACTGAACGGAATGCATATTCGTAGGCCGAACGAGACAGCTTGATGCCCTTGGTGTTGTGCTTGTGCCAAATCAGCTTTTCGAGGTCGAAATGCTCGAACTTGGCCGTTGCCAGATCGCTGGGGCGAGCCATAGTCAGGAAGAGGATACCCATCAGATTGCAGAGTTCCAGCATCTGATCGTTCCCCGTTTGGATGACCGCCTTGGCGAGAGCGGCTTTGCGCTTCTGCAATCCGCTGAGCGTTTCGATTTCCGGTACGGCCTCCAAGACTGGATAGAAGATGTGGCGTGCAATTTGGCGAATTTGCTCTGTGGAATAGTCGCGACGGTTCCGCACAACCTTCCGGATTCGGATTGGGGTGCACGGATTGCGCATATCAACGAGCTGCATGCGGATCGCCCAGTTGTACAACGCGCTCACATGCCTCAAGCCATCGTTATGGCTATAGGGCGAGGTAAACTGTTTCTGGTATCGTTCGATATCCAGAGGTTTAATGGATGCAAACGGCCGATCATTGAACATTGTCCCGAAATCGACATAGCTCCTTTTGATGTTGTGCCCCCGGCGGGTCTCCACTCGGGGCGATCTCTTTCGCCACCGCGCCACGAATAGAGCAAACCCGTCCCGATATCCTTCCGACAACGTCTGAATATGGCTTTCCCAATACCGGTCGATGGCTTCGCGAACAGTCAGCAGATGGGCGCGACGCGTATCTTCCGTGTCAGAATCAGGGTTTTCCCCGGCTTCCAGCTGCCTCTCACGTTGCCCAACGGCCAGGCGCGCTGATGCGACGTTGAGGAGGACAGGCGATCCGATGGCTTTGCGGTAGCGCTTGCCATTATATTGATAGACATGGACGAAAGCCTTGTTTCCGAAAGCCGTGACGCGCAGACCGAGACCTGCGACAGAACCACTACGAATGTGACCATCTGCCCCAACGGGGTAATCCCAGAAGATTTCTTGGTATTTATCGGCAGGGCACTGCGCCGTTAAAACTAAAGAATCGGTCAAATACAATTTCGGCATTTCATGTAACTTCCATGTAACGGATTTATACCAAATGTTACATGGGAAATAAAGAAATGACGTTCACAAATACCGAAAAAATGATGAACTTACAGCATGTTGCTGTATTTCGGATTTAGGGAATTATAGCCCAGGAGTGGTTCACACGGTAGGGGTCACAGGTTCGAATCCTGTACCGCCCACCATATTTTTCAATCACTTATCTTGTTGATAGCCGCGCAAAGCCTCCCCATGTAACTTTCATGTAACGGCTGCTGTCTGCATACTAAAATCGCTAAAGTGCCCTCTGTTGATTCTCAGTGGGCTCAGACAAAGAACCTTGCTGCCGCAAGCTCCTGGTTCCGAGCCACGAGATCGAAGAGTGCCGTACCTGGAGAAACTCGATGTCGAATGCGAGGCCGCTTAATGCCGATACCTTGGGCGAATTGGGCGAGGCAGCATTTGGAGCGATGTGTGCGAAAGCAGGTCTTGTTGCCAATAAAGCCACGCGAGATCGCGCGGGATGGGATTTTCGAGTTGAGGTGCCAAATTCGGCGCTACCAACCTCGGTTCCGGCCGACAAACGTGCGATTCCGGATCCGTTTGTTTTTCAGATCAAAACCATGTGGCACGGCGGCACCCACTTTACGGCTTCACTCATCTCGCTGGAAAGACTAGCCAAATCTTCCGAACCCGCGTTTATTTTGGTCTTGACGATCGACGAAGATCGCAATGAGCGGGACGCTTTCCTGATTCATATGGGCGACAAAGTACTCGACCTCGTGCTGAAGCGTTTGACCCGGGACACTCAAAAAGGAGGCGTGACAAACCGTCAGAAGGTTAGATTGAGTAAGGACGCGAGCTGGCTACCCGTTCCCCTCGTCGCCGAGGATATTATCGCTGCCGGAAGAGACATCTGCGTGCGTTACGCAGGCTCTTCGATTTACGCAATTGCCAAGGACAACCAGCTTCGGAAGGCAGGGTATGGTCCCTATCCGTTTAAAGTCAGCATGACGGTAGAAGCAGCCAGTACCAGCGAGCTCATTCAGGCAGCCCTTGGATTAAAGCCATTGCGGGCGACGAATATGTACGGCACAGAAGAACGCTTCGGCATAACCCGACCGCTTTCACCCCCCATGGGTACGACTGGAACCATAACGGTCACTCCAACTAAAGGGCATGATTGCCGCCTCTTCTTTCGGAAAGATAAGTCTTCCATCCCTGTCACCCGATCTGGAGACATCTTCGCTCCGGCCTTACGCGTTGCGGAATTCAGGCAAATGCAGTTTCTGGTGAAATCCGATCCCCTCAAGATGCACCTGTTGATGTCGGGCACATTCAACCTGGATATGCCTGACCTTCGCGACGAGCGGAAGCCGATCGGATGGTGGAAGGAAATCTACGATATCTTTGATATCCTAAGTTGCGACAACGGTTCGATCGAAGTCTATGTTGACGGCATGACCAAGCTTTTCGCAGCCAATAATATCAGTGCATCCTTCGGCGCGGACGATCGAAAACGAATAAGCCACTTCCACAAGGTGATTACCGCCGCTGACGCGCTGTTGAAGCGCACTGGACACACGGATTTGGCGCTGACATTCGATGATATCATCACCAGTCAGGACGACATCCTCACCTGCATACAGCTCATCACAGAAATCGGCACAACCTTTTCCTGCGATCTCGATAGTCCAGCCTCCACTCTCGATGTTGAGTTTGATATGGCGGAACCCGGTGTTTTCATTCAGGCGCTCAAAATTGGACCCATCTCGATTCACTATTGCGCTTGCGCTGACATTGCGTTCCGTCGCACCGAGATGGATGGTGCTATTCTGGAGGGCACCACGACACAAAGCGGCATCCTCCGGCCAGATGGCGGAGAAGATATCTATAAATTTTCAGAGATTTGCGCACGCGAGGCAGGCGCAAAATGCCGGATCACCTTTGAAGGTTTTGGCAAGTCCGTACTTCAGAGCGGTGATCAATAAGGCCTGCCCTGTTGTTCTATCAACGTCATTAATCCTTTGTGACAAAGCTTATGGCGTCCACCCAAGGCTGAAGCACCTCGCTCGGGATAGCATAAGTTATGGGAAGCGAAACGTTCTCCACTGATAAACCGCTTGTCACCATGCCAATGACTTTGCCGGTGTCCGCTGTACAGACCACACCTCCACTAATGCCGCCCAGCGCAACCGAACTGATCTGAAAAAGGCGAGTCTCCTCAGGTTGTGTTGCCGGCAAAATCGCGCTGATTATGCCGTCATAGAAAGTCGGCTGCACAATGCCTCGGTTAGTTGCGGCTGTTAAAAACAGGTCGCGTCCCAGAGGATAGCCGCCAATCAGGACTCGATCGCCGATCCCCACGCGAGTAGAATCACCCCATTTTACGGCTGGCACTTCATACTTATGATCGTCAGGGCTTCGTACGGGGCATATTAGGACACCAACGTCTACCGAGGCATTCCCCTTCCGATGCCTGGGATCTATGAAATTGAAGCAACTCGTGATGGGATAGTAGGTCTTAGCCAGTTTGCCATTGAAGATCGTGTCAGCTTGAATGTAGGCGTGACCGCTCCTCACCTCCAAAGCCTGGCAAACATGCCAGCAGGTGAGAAGCTTCCCAGGGCCACACTGAAATGCCGTTCCCTGGATATCCATGATCCACTCTTCAAAGCCGGGGTCCTCACTACTAATAGTTTCGCCGGATTGATGTTTCTGGACACCGAAATGGTTGCCGACAGGAAGGATCGATTTGGCAAGGCGAGAAATAGGGGTTTGCCGTCCAAATGAGGCCCAAGGAATTTTCGCAAAAATCTCTGCCAGCTTTTCCATACAATCAGTTCCGCTTCGGGCCGTTTTTTTGAGCGTCAGCACCTATGATCATCCGGCAGCGTCGTCTCTCAACTCGGTCCTGTCGGACGGCAACTTGGGATATTTGCACGATCTCCGCGTTTGGCGGCAAGTGCCACGAGGGACGGCGATGGCACGGTATTCATTTGATGCGCCAGATATGCAGGCAATGAAATCGGGCCAATCGCCTCTGCCGCGGCGGGCACCGTTATCCACACAACTCCGTCAACATAGTTCGGGTCGAGAGTGTCAATCAGGTCCTGGTCGTTACAGACCAAGACGTTCATGGAGCGTCCTGAGGGTGAGATAATAAAGAGGCCAAGACTGCCTTCGACGATCATGACCATGAGGACCCAACCACCCGGCCACTTCAATATTTCCTCGGCACCGCCTAGGCCTGCCCCACCGAAGAGCGGCGAACCGCGCACGGGAATGAGCCGCCGTTTTTCGGTATTCGCTTCACGCATCCCCCATCGCAAGGTTTTGGCGTAGTCCGATCTGAGAAAAGCCTCACCAAGGAGCTTGTATCCAACTCCCAGGCCGAGCTTTGCAAGCATCCTGTTTCCGAGATCGAACGAAATAGCGGGCCGCGTGCGGATCCGGCTTCCATCACGGCTGGCATTGAGAACGGCATCGACCGTTTGCATATCCCCGGCTTGGATTGGGTCGGCTCTATCAAGGTTCCTAAAGGGCCAGTTTGGCGGCAATTCCGCATTGACGACAAAACGCTCAGCTCGACGAAAGTGTTGTCGAAACGACTCCAGGCTGACTAGAATCCAGAATTCCTCTGTTGATGTGAGGGCTACATAGGCTCGGCCAGCCTTGGACCTTTTCCGACGCGGGTCACCCCCAGCGTAGGTCACCCATTCCTCGTCACCGTCGTCGGGGCGGATATGGACTATGTTGGCGCCACACGGACCGGCCCAATAGTCAGCAACGTGCCCTTCCGGTAGTGGCACGTCCTGTATCGGTCCAAGGTAGTCTAGTGGTATCGCCGTGACTTTGCCCTTGCCAGCCAGATATTCAAGGGAGCCATTCGAGAGCTCTGCTTGACCTACCCAACTGCGGATGAACGCTCCATCAACGAATACGCCGGCTAGGCTGTTGCAAGATTGGCAGACATCATCGGTACGCCAGACATCGCGCGGCAGGAAGTCGCCGCCCAAGGCATTCGGCCAGATGTGTTCGTCGGAAAACGACTCCTCAGATTTCTGCGCGTCACAGTACAGGCAGGTTCTCATTTCGCTCCCAAATCCAAATGCCTGTCCGGAAAGTCACCGCGTGGTTTTCGCGATTATAGATGCTGTTTCAGTACTATTTCTTTGAAATCGCGACAAGATCCTCCTTGAGGCGCACTGGCAGATCCATGCGCTAATGAAGAATGTTCATAATACCGAGATCGCCATTTTCAAGTTCACGAAAGAATACGCAGTGATGCTCGTAGCGACTGAAATAGGCTTGGCGCCGAAATTCCACGGGGACCGCCAATCGTTGAGGAAGCTGTCGCCGGATTAGCCGATCTTCGCATAGTCGCCGCAAATATCCATGCAGCCCAAGAATGTATGCGTCCGCCTGTTTTTCTCCCCACACCTCCATGGTATCGCGCCAGATTTTGTCCTGCGCGGCGTCAGCGCGGATAAAAGCGGTAAGCCATCATGATCAGCGGCGCTTGTTGCGGCGGATGCCCGCTCCTGCTCCTCGTGGCTGTCGCTGATGGCCAACGCCCGGGCCTGCTCGATGCTCATGGCATCCTCGCGCAACACGTCCAGCACCTTCGGGGCAAGCCCTGGCAGCTTCAACCGCTGACGCACGGTGATAACCGACTGGCCGAACCGCGCCGCGATGCTCTCCGGGGCCATGCCATTCTCGGCAAGCTCCCGGTAGGCAAGAATTTCATCGACCAGTGCATCGCCCCGCGCTGGACGTTTTCCGCCAACGAGATTTCCGTAGAGTCACCCGCCTGACGCAGGGTGCAGGGAATGGGCGCGTCCTCCGCCAACCGTCCCTCCTTCGCTAGCAAACGCAGGGCGCCAAGGCGGCGGGAGCCCGCAATCACCTCGTATTTGCCCTTTTTGCCTTTGCGCACCGTAAGCTTATGGATGAGCCCGTGCGCCTCGATGCTGTCGGCCAGCTCCGACAAGCCCGCCGTAGCGTTCACGCGCCGCACGTTACCGGCACTCGGCATCAGCCTATTAAGCGCAATGCTCTCGTCCTCGTGCCGGATATTGATGGTGAGCTGGGCCACGGCCGTTTCGGTGGTCATTGTGATGGTGTCCATAGTCTGAGTCCTTCCGTTGATTGTCGTCGTGGAACACGGGCAGAACCGCGTTCTGCTCCCCGGGGCCGCGTGAGCGGTGGGGCTGGAAGGGGACAACAGGTCTTCGCGGGGAACCGGCTGCACGGAACGCAGCGCCAGCACAGTGGAGGAAGCTGGGTGGAAGATCCTGTTTGGGGAGGAGAAGGGGCAACGCCCCTAGGCCCCCAATACCACGGAGAATATGCGCAAGCGCCGTGAAATAGGGTAAAGTATATCTGTCCTGACATTGAGGCTGAGCGAGTAGGAATCTTGGAGCGGAAAATTTCCCTGTTTATAGACCTACTGAACGCAGCAAAGACGATAGCGGAAAAGGACGCCCGTCGCCAAATGTTGGTCTATCTCTTGGACCTTGCGATCGTTGACGCGGAAGAAGAGCGCGAACGTCAGCGTTTAAGTCACGCGGATACGGAGAAAGGACCACGTTGAGCCATAAAGGCTTCCCTCGCCTCGCCGCTGCGTTCCATCAAGCAAAACAATGAAGAGTATCGGAGAAATCAGCATCGCGCCGGCGCACGACGGGATTTCGGGAATTCTCGACACGCTAAGGGCGGAATAAGTGCAGCCGCAGGAGCCTCAGCATAGCGGCCTGCAGGGAGGCGGGACCGACTGCCTCCGTCCGTGTGTTCCGTGTTCATGCCTATCAACGACAGGCGATCAGCGCGTAAAATCAAGTGAAAATACTTAGTGCCGCCGGTAAATAACGAGATGTAAAGGCATTGCGTCACGGATCGATGTTGTTTCCTTGGTCCACCGATTTCCTCACTCTGAAGACTTTTATTGCAGTTTCAGTCGAACTCTCTTGCAAGTCGCAATGAGGTAAGCAACTATAACGTGATAAATACGCGAACTGGGAGCTTCGCAAATGTTTACCAGGAGAACGATTTTACAGGCCGCCGCTTTGATACCATTCGCCACTAAGGCCATCGCTCAAACAACGGCAGATTTCGATGTACCTTTCGAGAGCGGCCGCGCAGATTTCTCAGGCGTTTGGGAACTCAACTCGGGAACTATTAGCACGCTCGTCGCAAATGCACCGGATCTACCTAAAAACTCGGCACCCGCGGGGGCAAAAATTGTTTTTGCATCTGCCAAAGATATAGACGACTACTTCAAATCCAAAAAAGGCGATTCATTTATCGATTGGTTTAATCGAGACTTGGCTGGAAAAGGGAATTTCCAGAATAAAAGAATTCAAGGCCCTAATGTAGCTTCCAATTTCAACAATTATTGGACGTCTTATCTTCAAAGCGAACCGCTGACGCTTATGCAATTTCTCTGCTACATGGCGGTCCATATTAACGAGTGTAACGGCAACCTCGTATCGATAACTGAATCATATGGCCACAAAGACCATCCCGGCATTTCCTATCTTTTCGATAAGGTAATTCTTAAAACCAACAACCGCTCCTGGAGCAAGGCGTCCTACAACAAGAATTATAGCTGCCTCGAATTATTCAATAGTGATGTGTTTCTGGACGTGCATGCGAAGCGAACTGGTGAACCGGAATGGCCGGCGCTAAGAAAAACCAGTGATACGATATGGTCAGGATTCGTATACCCACAGTCTAAATATCCGACATCAGGGGACGTTAAGACGACGGGCATGATTTTGCACGCCGACTTTTTTAAGTTCCGTGGGCGCGGGGTTATTCAAACGACTTGGCGCAGTAATTATCGCGACATAGCCAAATACGTTACCGAATATGTCGGCGACGACCAAACCATTCAAAAATACAGGGACAAATGGCGGAGCCATCATGTCGATGAAATATGCACTATTTCGACCAGCCTCGACTGGGATGAGATCTTTAAATCGAATGATATCCTGACGTTTGCCGTGAGGATCCATGCGAAGAATGGGTCAAACTATCACCATCTCTCTGGCTCGGACAAAGAGCTGAACGGAACCGGAAAGGGTTCGATTGCAAACATGGGCGATTGTATCGGGGGCGCTGGGTACGGGCAGCGTTTGAAGGCGCGGATTGGCGATGTCATGAAATCACTGCAGGTATGAGCGTAATATGAAAACCTTGTTTCGCTATTTGATTTTCATAATTCCCGCTCTTGCATATGGGCCAACTGCTCGTGCCAATCAGCAATGCGTCTACGAAGCTTTCAATAAGGCGGTGGTCGAGGTTCTATATTACCCCGATCAAACGGATACCGATGATACGGCAATTTACGGAACCGGATTTGTCATTTCGCCCGACGGATGGATTCTCACTGCACGGCATGTATTGGAACGCGAAGACGGCTCAGGAACGACAGGAACGGCGAAGGTTCGCATTGGCGATCTTGACGCCAATCCGATTCCGGCAGCAATCATGAAGAGGGATGACTTCGACTTTGCTCTATTGAAAGTCGATAAAGAAGATCTTCCATACGTACGAATTCGCGAGGAATATCGGCCCAAGATTGGGCTAAACGTTCTCGGAATTTCTTATATCAAAGATTCTGGGCGCTCTCTTGTTGCCGAGTCGCCCATTACCAAGCTCAACATTATCTCTCCACGGTCGAGCGTCTGGCAGGAAACGCGAATGCAAGTGGAGAGGAGTGCCAGCGGCGGCCCGGTATTCGGACCGGACGGGCTTGTTGTGGGTATGTTGTCATCGGCCGAATTCCCCTCCAGTACGTCGGCCCTATCCACCCGAACATGGTTCACAACAATCCGGTTGGCTCACGAAAGTCTATTCACAGCCGGAGCAGAATCCACAACCGATCCGGCGTGTGAGACCCAGCAGGAAACGACGACGAAGGCCCGCTTTTCCAACGCGCCGGCCCCCGGTTTTACCTACATCGGCACCAAAGATCCGTCTGGCACCAAGTGGCTTGATCAGGTTTACAGGCTTCCGCAAGAGCCGGACGCTGCGCCCTCGGTCGGATCAACTGTCGTCGCGAAGGGATATGTTTGGATCCGAGATGAGATTATCGCGCCGGGCGGGTCGAAAGATAATGCGTCAATCAAGGGTTTGGCCTCGCCCGGCGATTTCTTCCACGTAACCGATGTTACCAACCTCGCAAACGGTCAGGTGTGGGCAAAAGTCGCGCCGCTCGACGTCCTCGGCAAGCTTACGGGGGCGCCGCAGGTAAAACTTCCAGAGCAATAGGCAGCGCAGCATTTTGGGAAGCATGTCGCTAACTGGCTGGCTCAGATAGCGACATACTCTGAAGTGATGTCCTAGTGCTCAGAGGCGCAGTAACTAAATGTGAATTGCGCCCGAGACACCGATTTATTTTTTTGCGGCGATGATACCGAACGTGACATTCGAAGGTGCGGGAATGGTCTTTTCGCCGCCAATGCCTTTAATATTCAGCGGACCTAAATTAAGTTCGTCCACTGGTCCTTTAAACACCTGCGATGATGCTTTCGCTCGCGCTTCGGCCTCAACAATTACGACGGTGCCACTATCGATATACCCGCGGCAAGTGTCCCCGACACTGTTTCTGACATAGTGGTAAAAGTCGTCATCAGAGGGCCAAGCTGCCCTAGTGACAGTATATCCGTCGACTTTCGTTTTATAGTATGGCCAGTGCAGAGTAGGTACGCCGGGAAATCCGAATGTAACCGACTCCGCTGTGTTTGTATCACTAATTGACTTATCGGAATCCAGCGTAACTTTAGTTGTTATCGCCTTCATCGCGCGATTGTCAAAATCTCTTTCGCAGAGAGGATGCGTGGATCCGTCACTTTTGACACGGTAGAGCCTTCCGGCCTCTAGAATTTGACCCTTTATCGGATTTATTGGAGTTGCATTGTCGCCCAACACCTGATTAGCGGCATAAGTGCAGCCACTTACAGCTAAGGATATTATCGATAACGCTATTATTTTCTTCATGAAATCCCCCTGTGAAGAATCATACGATAGCAAATATTTACCACGCTTCAATTGTATCGGGGATTTTCTACAACATATTTGAATCATATGTTCGTTCTTTCTTGCCGATGTTTTCAATCGAACGCTGATTCAAGGAATTGGTTGGTTAAGAGGGAAGCTGCGGCGGGGTTCCCCTGCCCTACGTCGGTCGGTTTCGTTGCCCATGCCGCGACAAGGGTCCGACCCCGAAGGATAACAAGGTCGATGTCGGGCAACGGCATCCGCTGAGCCCGCGGTCATTTTCAGAAATGGGCGGGCATCGCCCGAGGCGAGGGAAGCTGGAAGCTTACACATGAGTTCCTCGGGCGGCCTACGCTATATCCCTCAGTGTGGCGAAAGGCAGAGTGCATATCCCGCGCGTCGAGGCGGCCCGCATGGCGGCCGCCTCGACTTTACAATGTCAGTATTCGTCGGCGCGCATCACTGTCAGTACTCGGCAGGTGACGGCCGGATCGCTCGGATCAGGCGAGCCATACTCCTTGTCGCGATCGTAATAGTCGATCTTCCAAGAATAGCGGACGCCATTGTATGTGAAGTTGCCAAAGTCATGCTCACCGTGAGGATCGTTATCGGCGGTAAAGGCGTCGAATGTCCGAACTTGGTGCAGGACCTCACTGAGGTCATCGGCCGGAAGGTCAGCCACGCCGCAGGTCATAACCATCTCGCCACGGGGTGGAAACGGGAACGCGCGCAGCTGATCGTTCAGCAGACGGATGCGAAGGGTGGACGCGCTCATCGCGCGTCGTCCTTCTTCGGTTTGCGGACCACGAGCCGGCCGTTGAGAGGCAGGCAGGTGAGGCTGATGGTAAAGCCCTCGCCGTCGTCGTGGGACCAGGCACCGCCGATCTTAGTCCAGAAGGCTTTCTTGCCTTCACCTTCGATGTGGAAGACCTCGTGAGAGGGTCGTTTGCTTTCGGTCGTCATTGGGATTCTCCCGTTGGTTACCCGGCGCGCCCTTTGCGGCCGGTCGGGATTTCAAAGCGGCGTTAAGCCCGAGGCGCGGGACGCGCCGGTCCCAGTCAACGGCAACACGGGAGCGTAGCGAAGGAGCGGGCAGCCGATTGACCGGTACGGGCCACGCCGCAGAACCCCGACCTCACTGGCCGCAAGGGAGAGACGGTTCAGCGGGAAAAAGCACTAGGGCGAGAGGCAACGACAACTGCAGCTTCATCCAGGGATGGGCGGTCGTTGACTGAAGGCACTGATCGGGTGCGGAGGGTGTCTGTTCCCGCGAGCGAATGGACGAAGAGAGCCCTCGCCTAGCCATCATCAATGCGGCGCCGACATGAGCGGCCAAAGGCACGGCAAAAAGTAAGATGAATGCGCGGAGCTGTTTCACTGGACACCTATGGCTGCTTACCCACGACCTTCAGGAATTTCGATACGTACATCGGATCGGCGATTGCTGACCGGAGAATGGGAGCCAGATTGCGGGTATCCTCAACTCGATCCAGCTTTCCGGCCTGTATCCGGGGATAGAGCTTCGTCTTTTCACTGTCGCAGGACACGTAGCTCTGGATTTGTGGCTGCGGGTCGGCCTTGCTGTCGATGAAATCCTGATATTCGGCCATTGTGTTGAACACGATGCGGTCGTTGAAGTTGTCGTCGGATACCAGGTGACCGAGGTTTCCGCTGAGGTGCCCGTGGACGTGCAGGTTTCCAGGCGTTTTCCGGCATCGTATTCGCATTTGCCGCGCCAGGCTTCGGCATAGCGGATGTCAGCGCCGGACGAGCTTTCGAACGTCTTCTTATCGACGTCATAGACAATGTTGGTGCCGTCGCCGTCGGAGATATTGAAGGTCGAATAGCAGGCATCCGTGTCCTGCAGCTTCAGTTCCGGCAAGCCCGCTTCAACCAGTCGCCTGCTGCCAGCGGCAAACTGTTCGGGGTTGGACTGGAAGATTTCGTCCATCTGCGCCTTCGACCAGTTCGCGAACACGCCAGACGGCGGATATCGGCTGGTATCGACACCCTTCTCATCTGCTGACGCCTCGCATGACGTTAAGGACATGCCGCAGCCCAAGAGGATCACGACGCCCCGAGCTAAACTGCACCACAAGCGAATAGAAGCCGACATCTTAGTTCCAGCTCCAGAAGTCTACCTGATTCAATCTCTTGATGATATTCCCCCGGATCTGGGCGCAGCGCGGTCCATCCAGCCAGCCGCTACTGACGGCGGAGTTGACCCTGGCGATGGCGTCCCGCCGCATGGCATTGATGTCCGCATCCTTGAACCCGTTGGCGGCGGCATAGTCATTAATCTTGTCTTCGAGGCGCTTCATGTACTCGCCGGTCATAGGCGACTGGCCGCCCCGATTGCAGGAATCCATGTAGTAGTAGTTCTTGGTCTGGAAGGAATACATCGCCCACGCCTTGTCGTCGGCATGCGCGGCGGGCGCGAGCATGACGGCGATGGCGACGGCGCCAATAGCGATATTCTTCATCACAGCGTCTCCGTCTTGATGACGCTGTAACGCAGGACATTCCAGCCCGATGGCGTCTTCTGGAAATCCATGTTCAGCTCCTCGTAGTATTTGTAAGGGCCGAAGGAGCGGTTGTAGGCGACGGAGCAGGATTTGCGGTTGTCATCGCCGGAGCAATTGCTGAGCTGGAGGTTCCAGACGTTGCCGACGCGTCCGCTCAGATATTGCTGGGCAGCATCAGGCGAAGGATCGCCGCCACCCAGCAAAGACCAGCCGGGCAGAACGAAAACGATGGGGGCAAGAAAGGAAAGTCTGAGAAGGCGTGCGCTCATGGGGGCTACCTGAAGGAGGGTGAATGCCCTCTGTGGATAGCAAAAATCACGATTTATGGAGGGCGCGGTCTCTATTCACGAGCTTTGCGTAGTCTGCTTATAAATATCAGAATATTAAGTATTTCTAAGACACGCCGCCATTTACATTAAGTGAATCGACCCTCCTTGCAAATATCGTGAGATTTGGTGATCATGCAATTTAGTAACTCCTTAAATTAGACTTTGTTTACTGGCATAAATTCGGGGGTTTCATATCGGAGACCCTGCATGCGCCAAAATTCCTTATCTTCCCGTCTTGTAGGTTACGCCCGTGTAAGCACGGGCGGACAGGATCTTGCCTATCAGCTCGAACGGCTGCGATCAGCAGGATGCAGAAGGATTTTCCATGAGAAGCGCAGCGGCAAGAACACAACGGATCGTCCGGAACTGCATAAGCTTCTCCGGTTACTGAAACCCGGTGATGTGTTGCTGGCGACCGTCAGTGATCGCGTGGCTCGCGACCCGATGGATATGCTGACCATTCTCAACAGCGTCAAAGCCTCTGGGGCCGGTCTACGGCTTCTCGATGAGCCATTTATCGATACGACATCCGAGCTCGCCGACTTGTTTCTTTTCATTCTGGGATGGTTCGCGCGGTGGCATCGGTTGCGAATTCTGGAGAATACCGCTCATGGCCGCGAAATGGCACGGCGACGGGGCGTCAAATTCGGACGTAAACCTAAACTCGGTCCAAGCGACCGGAAAATTGTGGTGGAACGCCTCAGCAATGGCGAGCCATGCGCGCAAATCGCGAGGGCGTTCGGCGTCAGTAAAAGTACGATTCTGCGGATTCGCTAAGGACACGCGCCGAGCGCAACGAGGTGCGGCGCGCGGCCACGGCCCCAGCAGCTAATTTGAGCGCTGGTGTCTAGACCAATTGCGGCAAAAGGCTGTCAGCCGTGTTACCAGGAAATCGGGCTATCAGCGCGCCACGTTTCGCATTAAAAGACGGCGTCGAATTTATTGTGCGATGCAAGATTTACGCAAAGCCCTTCGTCAAAGCTTTACCAGGAGGTCGCCGCTCAACCTATTATGGCGCCGAATTGCCGCGGTGGTTCCGCCCCCGCAGATAGAATTCTCTGCCAAGGCTCGCCGACATTAAAGTCACTAGAATAAAATCTTTTGATGAACGTCTTGAATTCACCAACTTTTTAAGAAACGATCCTACTTGCTTAGCCGGGCGTAACTCGCCCTTCGATCAATTACTCAGAGAATGGGTGACTACGACGTTGCAGGCAAATTTCCGCCGCGATAGTCAGAGAGATCAATCCCGGACTCCATCTCCGCAACCAGATGGGGGTTGCCTATATAGGTCAACGTTGTTGACCTATATAGTACATAGAGTTAACATGGCCTCTAGATTTGATCAGAGGCCTCGCTTCTTTTATACCGTTTTCTCATCAAGGCTTTGGAGCCGCAAATTAGCGGTATCTAGGACCGACTGCGCTCCCTTTTTGATCAACTTCCAGGCGGCGCGACGGCTGCGACGCCATGCAAGATCCCATGCTCCGCGGCCAGTCGCATCGAGCCATCCGAGAGCTGCCTCAAGTGCAGCGAAGATGATCCGACCGACCTTAGCGAAATATCTTGCGCTCTTCCACACCACGGGAACGGCAGCGAGAAGAGAGATTACCAGAACGATCCACGAATGCTGCGCAACCCTCTCACCGATCAGATCGGCAAGATGGAGCAGTTCTTCGACGGTGAAACTGGTTACGGAACCGGTCGCTTGTGACATATCTAATCCTTTCCTTGTCACGTGTTGATCGGAAGTCGGGAAAGAAGGTTGCCGCCTTCTTTCCCACGCACTGCGATGGCCCTACACCGTATGGTGTAGGGCTTTTTTCGTGCTGACTGGCAGCACGAAATCGAAGCTGAAAAAAAATGCGCCTAGCGGCGCATGATTCCTGGTGCATCGATCTTTTACAGATGGAGGCAGCTCTATTCTTGCGATGTCTAAATACATCCCTTCAGCCATAGCCCCCTCGATGACGGCCGCCTCGGTCATATATTCCGAGTATAGCTATTCTTGGTTAACGTAGCCCTAGAGTGACTTAATCACCGCAACAGGTCAAGGCTGATTTTCCGTCGGCGTCGCTCTCTACATTATAGCAATTCTAATGTAAGCGACTAAAGTTCGGCAACCGATTTCGAGAAATTTCCTCCTTTATCGGGCTCCTGCCGCAAATCTCGCATTTTATCCGCGTTCCACTCAGTAGCCTATTTCCAATTTGCCTGAGAGAGTTATAGTCAGCGGAATATAGGATTCCGCCAAAGAGGCAAGACAATGATTTCACTTGAAAAAGACGAACAAAATCAAGAAAAAATCTTAAAAGCGATAAGAGATCTGAATAAGATCAAGTATTACATCGAGAATGGGCAATCGAAAGACATAAGGGAAGCGATTGAGGGCCTCTTTTCCGAGAGGACGCTCCGGAATTGGATCAACGACCCCTCAAAGGCCGTATTGTCCTCAAATATTCAGAAAAAAGACGTGCTTGCGATTGCAGTTAGAAGGCTCGAGACACGGTTTAAGATTGACCACGTACAAATGTATGACTTTGCAGTCAGAGAATTAGGAACAGACTCCGATCCAGCTCTCGCCATCAAAAAATACGAAGGCACCTACCATATATTTTCAAGTATTCCGGAAACTAGCTTAAAAATACTAAATCTCAGAGTCCACATCGATGCGAAGAATATACCTATATTCTTCTTGAAGGCGAGTTTGATGAGAAACGTGAAAATGTGCGATGGCCTTGTTTTCGACACTGGATCGCACATTATTATGTCCGGCCTCTCCACATACATAAATGCATTTTTAACCATAAAAAAGGTGCCAGATCCGTGGAAAGACGCGATTCATGGCGTAATAACAATAGAAAACAGACTCAATCGGGAATGCTATTCTTCAGAGATCCACATGGTCCATGTCGCAAACGATAAGATACTGCGGCGGACTCAAAAAGAGATTCTGTCTCCTGCAATCAAAATTTAAAATTGCAGAAATGAACATTCTGCTACGTTGGGGCGTTGCGGGCCCTCCCGCAGAAGGGGTGGCGTAAAACCGTCCGCCGGGTTGGCAGCCAGGGGAAAGCCTTCCCCTCCCCAGTTCCTCCTAAATTCCATAAACACAGCAGACTGCCGTCCGCGCTCCCGCAGACGCGGCGCGCAGCCGCTTCCTGCCCGCGAACCAGATGGGCGACCATCGGCAGGTGGCCCAATCAGATCCGCCGAACACCGGCCTTCGGCAAGTCTGTGCTCGGGAGACCGCTACCGGCGGCGGCACACGACTTGCGGACGGCCGGAGGCGGATCAAGGTGCCACCTCCTGCCAGGCGCCTACCGCCGGTCCCACGGAGCAACCGGCGCAAAGCACAAGCGGGACAAGTCGGACATACCATGTCCGACCGCGCGGCCGGCCGGCGGGCCGTCACTCGCCAATCCTTTGGGGAGTGACGGACCCGCCGAACGCCAACGCTGAAGCCATTTCGCACAAACGATCCCACATGACCGACAAAGGACGCGCGTTCCCACCGGAACGAAGCGGCATCATTTTTTAGGCAAGCTGCTGGAAATTACGAAGCGGCTGCGTTCACTATTCCGGCAGATCAAGCAACAGCCTGATCCATCTTCCTCCCCGTTTTCCCAACCAATAGGAGCGCATCATGCATGCTAACACGATCCGTGCGCCGCCGCGGCGGCGCATCCCCCGACGTCGGTTCCCCGAACCGCCGCCGGACGCCCAACAGGGCACACTTAATCGGCCAGCCGCCCGGCTGGCTCAAGAAGGCTCTTACCGTACGAAAGGAGACTAACCCCATTCCCGGCTTTCGCCGCGGATGTCTTTCCGCGGGGTGACCTGATCTAAGGACAGGCATCAGCCATCAACACTCACCGCCCTAAACGGAAATGAGAATGATGGACAACCTAAACATGGACCTGGTGCGGCTGTGCCGCCGCAACCGGGACGGTTCTTTCGGCACGCAAACCAACCGCTCGCGCGGCTTGGCCGCAATGGCGGACGAACTGCTCGAACTCGGCTACAAGCTGCCGACGGCAGCTTCGCTCAAACCCAAGCACGTCGACGCACTCGTCGAGAAATGGCTCAACGACGACAAGAGCGATGCCAGCATCCGTAACCGGCTGAGCTGGCTGCGCTGGTGGGCCGAGAAGATCGGCAAGCCGAACGTGGTCAGCCGCGACAACGCCACCTATGGCGTCGCCGAACGCGGTGAAACCCACCGCAATCGCGCCCAAACCCTCGACACGACCCAACTCCAGGCGATCGAAAGCCCGCATATCCAGGCCTCCGTCCTGCTGCAGGTCGCGTTCGGCTTGCGTCGCGAGGAAGCGATCAAGTTTCGGCCACATATCGCCATGCGCGCCGACCATATCGCGCTGCAGCCGAGCTGGACTAAAGGCGGCCGCGCCCGGACGATCCCGATCACCACATTGGACCAGCGCCAGACGCTCCACCACATCGCCGCCCTCGTCAAAGGTCAGGGATCGCTGATCCCCGTGGATCTGACCTATGTCGAGCAGCTCAAGCGTTATGAATACCAGACCCACAAGGCCGGCCTGCGCAATACGCACGGGTTCCGCCACGCCTATGCTCAGCAACGGTATAAGGTACTTGCCGGACTCCCCTGCCCGCTCGCTGGCGGCAAGACCTGGAAGGAGATGACGCCGAAGGAGCGCGAGGCCGATCGCGCCGCGCGGCGGCAGATTTCCGCTGAACTCGGTCATGGCCGTCTCAAGGTCACCGATACCTATCTCGGGAGTGCCTTCTGATGAAACGCGCTGAAGGCAATTTCCTCATGGCCGCCAATGTCCGCAAAAAATACGCGGACAGGCTCTTCAAGCCTGCCACTGTAGCGGCCGCCATCGATGAACAGGCATTCCAGGGTCACCGCCACTACCGGATCGTCCAGGAGCAACCGTTCGACCTGTCCGATACCGATGCCGCCAAAAGCCTCGAAGAATGGCTCGACCGGGAGCAGTTCCACTATATCTGGCGCCCGACCCTCATCGAGCAGGACCCGCTTCGCCCCGCCATTGGCAGCGAATATCCAGAACTGGTGATCACATGGTGACGCCCGTGTTCATTCTGGCACTTTGGCACTGCTGATCGTGGCGCAATCTCTGCTTGCTGCCGTCACAGTAGTCGCAAGGGTCCTCTGGACGATGCTCGGCCTGACGCTGATCTATTTCACGTTCGCGCTGCTGTTTGGCCGCTGACAAACATGACACGCGAGCCAATTGCCTTCTCAGAGCAAGGTTGCCAAGTATGTGCAATCGCTTCACATTCGATTATGGAGTTCCAGTTTGAAGCCATATTTCCATTAGTTCTGCCGGGCAACATTGTGTTGCAAACAACGCGTCTCGCGGGGCCGAAAGCTCTCTCCGCCCAAACCTTCAAATCCGATCTAGCTAAGGTCGCTTTTTTAGAGAGCGGGAAATGGGCTGAATATGCCCATCTCTTTTCCCGTCAAGTCGGTCTGGTTGAGATACCGCCGATGATTTCGCTGCCTGTCGATGGGCAGTGGATCGCTTATCCGTACGCACTACATAGGTCCTATGCGGACGGAACTTGCGCAGTTTGGATTGAGACGACATCCCGACGGCCGTTTGCTCGGCATGTGCGGCTGTACTGCCATGAGCAAGCAGCGATTGCCGACAACCAGATTATCGCCGAAATACTTGGCAGACAACGCTAGTCGTCGTCCTCGCCATCATCAATGTAGCCCTCGTCGCAATCTTCGGGACAACAAACCTGTCCAGCAGGCTGATCGCCGTGACCACAGTTGAGGCAAGGGACAACTTCGCCGTCATCATTGTAGTCACCGGATCCACCGCAATCAGGACAGTCGATGGAACCGGTACCATCGCAACGCAGGCACTTTCCCATAGCGCTTATCCGGACGGAGTTGAGATAGCTTAGTATGCGGATTTCATCCTAGATTGCAATTGCAGGAATTGCTTACGCCTGCGATCACGTCCAACTTACCGGCCTTGAAGCGAACGGCAACAGGCATCCACCCTGTCACCGGTCGGAGACACGTATTGACATTCGGACGGAAGGTCCTTTAAGGCGCGGTGCGGCGGCAGCTTCCATGCGCTGCGCGAAGGCCGTCCGACACCCCGATATTTCGGCGGATCTTGGGAGATCAGTTTATTGGTCCGCTGTCGCTCTTTGAAAGGCGGACCAGAACGTCTCCGCACTGCGTCGATAGGCTTTCATCTGATCTTCCATATCGATCATGATCTGCTGGGTGCCGTAGCCTAAGTGTTCCCAGATCGACGCGGTCAGCGTCGCAAACTCGAAGAGGTCGGTGTAGGTAGGACCACCCTCCGTTTCATAGATAGCAAAATGCGCAAGTTGCTTGTTGCGCATATGTTTCAGACGCGCCAAGCGTTGATCGATGAGTGCCCGGTCGAATATCCAGATCGCTTTTTCAAGGCGCTGACGGTGAACCGGCCATGGTACGTCACCCAGCCGGCCATCTTCCTTAAGGAAAGTAATCGCCGCGCGAAGATGTCGGTCGTCGGGATGACGAACTTCCGCAAACGCGCGCACCACGAAAACATGGAGCCGAAACAGCGTGCTGTTGACAAGCAATCTCAAGGTCAGAGCCAAGCCGTCCTTGTTAACCCCCGCAATCACCTCCGGTGCGTTGGCCCTTTCCAGCAAATCGACCGAGGCAAGGCATTCAAGGCCGTCGGCGTAGCCCTGAACGGCTATTGAATTCAATGTATTCCAGTCTTTAACGGCATGAACCAGTTTGATTTTATTGGACATGTCCGCGTTCCCCACAACTCGTAAACTCGGTCCAGCCTACAATGTCCATTCCGATACAAAAAGGTGGGCAACGCCTTCGGTGTGATGGTATGCTTGCGTCATGAGAAAAGATCCGAAACCTGGCCGTTCCTCCGACACCGGCAAATTCGTTACCCGTCCGATTGGCGGCAGCAAGGCTGCCAAATTCGCCGAGGTCGAGGGACTGAAGATGAACGGCGCCTCGAAGGCGCTGTCGGACAAACTCACCTTCAGCGGCTTGAAGGGTGACGCCTACCGGCGCGAGATCATGAAGGCCTTCAAAAAGGGCTGACGCGTGGTCCGTTACAATGCCGTCGAAGATCCGCTCTGCTATCCGGGCACCCATGTTCTGCGCAACAAGGCCGATATTGAAGACCAGGACCAACTGGACGAGTTCGAACAGTTGATGTTCGACTCACGGGCGCAGGAGACCCTGCCCGAAGGAAACCTCGATTTCGCGCACTATCTGGCGCTGCACCGACATTTCTTTCAAGATGTCTACGAATGGGCTGGTGAAGTCCGTACCATCCGCACCGGCAAGGGTGAGAATTGGTTCTGCTATCCCGAATACATTGTGCCGGAAGCGGAGAAGTTATTCACGCAGTTGGCCGAACGCAAACACCTGGCCGATCTCGAAACAAAGGATGCCTTCGCACAAGGCGCGGCATGGTTTCTGGCGGAGATCAACGCGATCCATCCATTCCGCGAAGGCAATGGCCGTACCCAACTGGTATTTCTAACAATGCTGGCTCGCAATGCCGGTTACGAACTGGACGAAACACAATTGCAACCCGGCCCATTCCTGGATGCCATGATCGTCAGTTTCAGCGGCGACCTCGAACCTCTGGCGGTCGAAATCCGCAGGATGATATAATCTCAGCCTGCCGGTTTCGGATCGGGCGTGCGCCACAGAACGCGTTTGGAATGTCCTTCTCCGATCACCACCTGCCAGGTCTTAAATCCGGCACTGAACTCGCCGGCCGGCATGAGATCGTTATGCAGAGTGATCGCCTTCGACCGAAACGAACTTTCGGTGCGCGCCTCGATGGCTAGGCGCGTGTCCATTCTCAGAACCGAACCTAAAGGGGTGTCGATTGCAGCCGGGTTGAAGGCGCTTGTTTCGTCCACTTCGATACTGACGTCAGGGACAATGAGCCCCATCCAACTTTTGTTATCCGCACTTTCAAAACTCAGAAAAGGATTTTGGCCTGACAGGAATACGGCCATCGTCACATTATTCAGGTGCCCGAACAGGACGGTTTCCTCATGTTGAGTTCGCGGCAGGATCAAGCTCAGAGGCTTGGCATCGGCAAAAGTACCAACCGTGAATTCGCGGGGTGACAGCACGTCAGTTCCTTCAATATCTGGTAGTCTGCAATGGTCGAATAAACGCTTCCCAAAGTAACTCGGCAGCGCCCTCCTGCGAGAGTTTTTGATCCCGCTCCCCGCCAAAGGACATCATGCCCATATTCGTCAGGTAAAGCGCCAACTCGTCGGCTTCGACGTTCAGCGACTCGTTCATGCTATTGCTGCTGGTCGAATGGCCCTGGGTGTAGTTGATACCCCCTCCCCAGATGTCTCCGCCCATGTACACGGTACCCCGTGCAGCATCCTTGCCGTTCTGGTAGATCGTGGCGAAGAAACGGTTGGCATCGACGCGCCGGAAGACCCCTTCAAACCCGGGATTACGATCGCCCAGCTCGCTGAGAGAGTTTTCGAAAAAGCGGGCAATATATTCAAACGTTTCGTCGCGGAACTGATCTTTATCTTTCTGTGTAAAAGATTTGGCCAGCCGGAGGTTGCTGGAGCGAGGCGCGACCGGAGTGGTTGCCGAAAAACGCTCGGCCACCGCCGAGCGCCGCACAGGCGTCGCAACCTCGCCTCCGAACCTCCCGGCTGCCTCACGAACCGCCTTTGCCACCTGAAGGAAGGCCTCGTCGATGTCCGGCCACTGCGTGATCGGTTTACCGTCGAGTGGAACCGCCTTCAGCTTGCCGAAAGGCGCCTCATGCCAATCGGAAGCTCTGAGGATGACAGGAATGACGATTGCTTCCCCGCGCTCGTGACGCTCCATCGCCCGTTGCATTTCAATGTCATAGCAATAGTCGGACGCGATGAAGTCGGGGCTGACGAGCAACAGGATGATGTTGTCCGTGTTAATGTGGTCGTCGATGGCCTGATCAATGTCCTGCCCCGCGCCGATGCGCCGGTCATGCCATGTTTCGATCACCCCTTGGCGCTTCAGCATGGACAATTGCTTTTCTAGCTGATCCCTCAGCTTTTCATCAGCGTGCGAATAGGAAAAGAAAACGCTCGGCATAGTTCCTCCTTTGATTGCAGTATGGGTTGGCTCGGCCTTGTGTGACAAGAAGGATCGCCGGTTTTCCCACTCTTTACTTCGGATCCAAACCATCAATTTCCAGCGCATTCTTACCTGACTTTATTTGGCACAAAGCAATTCGCACCCCGCTTCCGATTGTTTTTCAATTTTAGCTTGTTATTCTCGCTCCGGTTGGGGTGGGGCGATATTGTGACCTATAAGTTTGATCCTTTAGGTGATCTTCAGCGTAACCTTTCGCTGGCGCTGAAATCGGCAAAATGGGGACTGAAAGCCGGGCGGAGCCTCAAAGCCCGTTCCGCGCGGCGTGATATCGAAAAGCTTTATGGTCCTGAAGTGGCCGATGCTGTCGAAGCCGCCATCCGTTCCGGCCGAGACCCTGGCCCGATCATCGAACGCGCCAAGCGTGACCTGGCGGCTCGACAGGAACGCGAACGCGTGCTCGCCGACCCACCTCCCCTCTATGGCTCGGCTAGGTGGCCCAATTCGACGGATCTACGGCCTTATCTCCGCGACAAATCAGCCTTCGACAACCCACGCTCCATCCTTCTCGGCACTTTCAGCGATGAGGGCCAATCCACACCGGCGGGATACGTCCATTGGGATGGCGACGGCCATCTTCTGACCATCGCTCCCACCCGGTCGGGCAAAGGCAAGACCACAATCATTCCAAACCTTTTGCGCTATCAGGGCAGCTGCGTTGTTCTTGACCCCAAAGGCGAGCTGTTCGAAGCCACCTCCAAGTCGCGCAGCAAGCTCGGCCCGGTCTACCGGATCGCCCCGCTGGACCGCGGGTCAGGCAAACCGGTGCACCGCTTTGATCCTCTGAGCCGCGTCCGGCGAGAATCCGACGCCCGCGCAATTGCGCAGCAGATGTTTCCGCACGATCCCAAGGCCTCGTCATTCTTCGCTGACGAAGCCGTCGGCTTCGTGACCGCGGTCATCATGTATGTTCGCCACAAGGCGCCGCAAGGCCGCCGAACTTTGGCAACTGCTTGCGAGATGGCGTCGCTGAAGGGCCGCCATCTTCTCAAGGCGGCCAGGAAGATGGAGACCTTTCCGCCCTCAGCCGACGCCGCACGCGCGATCCTCGAAAAGGACCCGATGCGTGATCTGAAGGTCCTTGAGGCCACGCTGACAAGCAAGCTCTACGAATGGAAAGATACGGAAATCCTCCGAAGCATTGATGGCAACGACGTCAGCTTCGAAAGCCTTAAGGACCGTCCCGCGACGGTCTATATCGAGATCCCGTTCGACATGATGAAGACGTTCGCGGGCTGGCTCCGCGTCGTTCTCAAAACCGCTCTCGACGCCATGCTCGCCAACCCGCGCGTCCCCGAAATTCCGGTGCTGTTCGTACTCGACGAGTTCTTGAATATAGGCCGTTTCCCAGAATATCGCGACGCGATCCGCACCCATGCGGGCGCAGGCGTGCGGCTGTGGTTCTTCCTGCAGGATATCTATTCGATCGAGGAGCACTATCCGGGCAACAGCTGGCGGCCGTTCCTGAACTGCGCTGTCAAGCAGTTCTTTGGGATCAATGACGAGGAGACGGCCAAGATGATCGGCGGCTATCTCGGCCATAAGACCCATGCCATCCGCACTACGAGCACCGGCGCCAACGTGTCGTCGCATCAGCAGGACTGGGACGGATCCACCAACACCAGCTTCTCGTCGACCGAGAACATTCAATTCCTCGGCCGTCCACTGCTCACCAGCGACGAAGTCCGGGAGCTGCTCGGCGGCTGGCAAGGCGACGGCTGGCGCTATGGAATTACCGACATTGCAGGCACACGCCCGTTCAAGACGCAACTTGTCGTCCACGAGAAGAGCGAAACCTGCCGCCAACGCATTGGGATGATGAGAGGGCACAATCATGGCTGAAGCGACAATTGAATACGAAAAGCTCCAGAACAGCAGTCTGACAACCTGGCTTGGCTTGGTCTTCGGCAGCTGGGTCGGGCTGGCCTGGGCCAGCTTTATCTCCCTGCCGGTCGGCTTAGGCGTCGGGATTGTCACCGGAAGTATGTTGGGCGGCGTCCTGGCCGTCCCGCTCTGGGGAACGCTTTGGGGATTTACCGGCCTGTGGCGGCAACGCGAGAATGCGATCCGCAAACATGGCATCACTCTGCTGAAGGAGGAAGATCCCTTGGCCCAGCGCGTCTATGCACTGGCTGCCAGACTCGGCCTCAACACCCGGCCATGGGTCGGCACCATGCCCCACAACAACGCCTACGCCATCGGCGGCAGTCCCAATAATGCCCTGGTCGTCATCGGCCAACCCCTCATCGATACCTTGAGCGAACCCGAGGTGGACGCCATCATCGGGCACGAGTTAGGTCATATTGCCAATAACGACATGCGCCGCATGGGCCTCGCCCGCTCTTTCCAAAACTCCCTGGTCTGGTATCTGGGGTTCTCCAAAACTCTCCAGCGCTGGGGCCGCTGGCTCCTCACCTGGTTTTCGGAATTGCTGGTCCTGCGGCTCTCGCGCAGCCGCGAATACTGGGCCGATGCCATCGGCGCCGCGCTCACCAGCAAGGAACATATGATTACCGCTCTGGAAAAGCTGCACAACGAGCCGGAACTGAGCGAATTCGAGCGTGAGCATGCCCGACTGATGTTCCATGGCTTCGCCGAAGGTTCTTGGCTATGCACGCATCCAACCCTCGGTGAGCGACGGGCGGCTCTCGAAGCCGAGACCTATCTCGGGCTTCTTCCTGTCTTGAAGACCGCAAAAACAATTTCCGCGTCCTCAACCGTACCGCCGTCGGCCGAGAATATAGCCTATGCAAAGCAAAGCGACTGATGCGCAGTCATTGTGACTATGGCCGCTGCGCTACGGTTAGGTGGCCAAGGGGTGTTTTCCGGATTCACTCCTAAGCATGAAATCAGTGCCTATATTTCGACCGTACCTTCGCCAATGCCCTCGATAAGATCCTAACATCAAAGGGATCAGCAGCAACATCCCGTTCGAAACGTTTCAAATAGTTATGAAACCCGATCTTCATGACATCCAGCCCATCCTGATTCAAATCCTCCAGATACAACTCAATATCCATCCCTCCCGGGCGCCTCACCACCTCAGAGGCATCAAGCAAGAGATTATGTTCAACTAAGAAACTTCTTAGCGCTTCGCCGATTTTTATCGCTGCATCGCTAGTGAGATCTCCAGATCTCACTGGTACTATTGCTTTGTATAAAGTAATACTCATCGCGCACCATATGATATTTTCTTATCTTTTATGTCAACTCTCGCCGTTTCTGAGCTGATATCTTTAATTGAAATCAGCTTTCCCGTTTTTCTGTCTTTTATATACTCACCGCCGGAGTCTCGGATAGCTATCTCTTTTAACCTCTGAGCGGTTTTTGACGCCGTCGGCGACGTTGTCTCAACGATCCGCGTGACCTTGCCATCTTCTATGACGACGTGATCAACCCGTCGGCCCTGGTTAGTAATAGGATCAAGCACTTTCTTGCCATTCTTATCCACTATAAGTGTTTGATTTTGTACGATCGCATTTGGATTTCCAGCTTTCAAATCGGCTTCGACCATCCGCTCCCGGATGCGGCCGTCTAGCGCATTCTTCACGATCTGCTGAGCAGCCTTGGTTGTGTCGCGTATTGCTTCGCCAACGCCGAAGGCCGTGCGATTCGACGTTTTGGCAATCGAACTCAGTGCCTTGCGACCGAAAGAACTCGCGCCGATATGCTCCTTCGGCCTTTCGCCGGCTTTGGGCTCGATCTTCCCTCTAAATTTAAGGCGAACGAAATCTAGCTGGATGTCATGATTTGCTGGCGTTTTATGAAGCTGGCCAGGATCGAAGAGACGACCGCCTGAAGGTGCCGTGGGATAAGCGCCGACAGCTTGACTACCCAGCAGTGACACAATTAATAATAGAAATACAAAAAGCGGGAATACTCCGCGACTTTTCCTCATGCGGATTTCCTTACAAATAGACCGATGCCAGTAGTATCGACCATCACCAAATATTTAAGCCGCCCGCTCCAAATTTTCATTTCCGCAGCTACAGATATCATTCTTGTCTTTCAAAGCAGCATATTCATAGGAATATTCGTTGCATTTTTATATCTTCTCGCAACACTTTTTGGCATCTGGATCGGGGATACCTTAAATGATCTTCTGGAAATTCCGCTAACATTGATATCTTTGGCACTGCCAACTCCTACCGATATGGTGTTCGATATCGTTTCTTATCTATTCTTGATGTGGCTCGGCCTAACTTTGATGTTCTTCCTTGTCAGGACTCTGTTGCGAGCGCTTGTCTGGTGCGCTTACAGCCTCAAGCTCTCCGGCACCGTTTCAGCTCTCGTGGTCATCGGAACATTGTGCACCGCAGGTTTTCTCTTTCTACTAATGTGGCCGGACGAATATGGAGGGGATTGGCTTACCATCACCACCGGATACGCATTGATGCTTGCCCTTATTGCTTTGAGCTTCGCTCTTTGGACTTGGAACCGATACCGAGTGAACAAGCGACTGAAAGCCAGGCTGTTCGACCACGAAGTGGGCGGGAGCCTATATCACCTTTCGTCTTTCCGCGATTTTTCTGACTTGAGGACCATATGAAAGCAAAAGTGAGTGCGGATTCCGTCCGCACAAAGTTGCGAGTCATCGCTCGGGCACAAAAGGATGCCGCCGACGAACTGCCGGAAACTACTGCGACTACGATCGGCACTACGGAATCGAGCATCATTGAACATTGCCAGGATCTTCTTGCGAATGCTGAAAATGATGCAAGAAACGAAATCAAGACAATCGGCGCGCGCTTCTCCGCTACCTCTGTTGACCATGGGCGCCTGACAAACGCACGGGTTGACTTGACGAATGCAGTCGAGGCTGCCTTCAGCACTCGCCGCTTCGAAATATCAGAAGCAGCAACACGTATTCAGAGAGCCCGCAGGGAGTATCTTCACTTTAGACGAAAACATAATCGGGAGTATGAAGCGGAATACCCGCAGGCCATGCTGCTTTTTATTGGGATCATCGCTTTCATGGTCGTTTTGGAATCGGCCGCAAATGCGATGTTTTTCGCCCAAGCAAGCGACACGGGCTACCTTGGCGGGATCTCAACCGCGGCGTTGATATCGCTGGTGAACGTGGCATTGGGCTTGCTGGTTGGCGTAATTGGATTCCGTTATATTGCTCACAATAACCACGCACATAAAGTCTGGGCTATTCCCCTGACCCTCGCCATCTTTTGTGGCGACTTCTGGTTCAACATGGTTGTCGCCTACTATCGAGACTCCCTTTCCAGAGACCCGACTGCCGAATTAACTGAGGTTATTTCTTTCAATATAATTGAGCTATTCAACGGTCGGACGTTCCATTCATTGATGCTCCTAATTATCGGCGCGACAATATTTCTGGTTTCTTCCTATGAAGGCACAAAACTGTTGGGGTCCTATCCGGGTTACAGCCGTCGCCATCGTAAATTAACTGAAGCCGAAGTCGCAATGAGCAATCTTAAAGATGACCTCAGAGACGATCTTCAGGACGCTCTTGACAGCCACAGCGAGCCGCTAAAATCGCTGATCGTTGAAGCGCAATCGGTTCGCGCAAGGCAACTGCAGGCTAAATCTGAGCTGACCGGCGTAATATCACATGTGGGAAGCCTCCAAAATTCTATACAGGAAGTTTGCCGTCAACTCGTCAACGACTATCGAGCCGAAAACCGGTCTATCCGACAGACACCAGCGCCTCGCTATTTCTCAGAAACGCCCACGCTGCGGCATGCAGATCTTAACGCTGACGTTGCTGCCTTGCTTCGGCATGCGGATGAAGTAGCAAAATCTTGCGAGGAAGTGGGGGTCAAAGCGGAAGACAACCTTCGCTATTTTCAAGATTTGATCGTAAAACGGCTGGAGAATATTGATGATTTTGCTAGGGCGGCAGAAATCGAAGGACAAGCGAAGGCAGATGCGGAATCGGCCGCGCTCCAAGGTTAGCCGAGCGAACCTGGCAGGCGCTTTTTTGCTGATAGTCGCCTTCGCCATCGCTGCCGCCGTCGTCTACGCAAATATAATGTTGCAACCTGCGCCGCGCGGCGAGGCGGACCTCTGCCCCCTGTCGGGCGCAAAAGGTTTGGAAATCCTCGTCGTCGATAAGTCAGATCAGTGGAACAATGCGCAGGTAAACCGGCTGGCGCGGGTCATCAACACTTTGAAGGACGAGATCCCCCAGGATTACAAGCTCAGTATTTTCACCTTTCAAGATAAAGTTGAATACGGATTTCCCCCTATTTTTTCCGTTTGCAGTCCGGGACGCGGGCAGGAGACTAGCTTTTGGTATGGTAACCCTGAGAAAGTTCAACGCAAATTCGCACAGATGTTTGGAACCCCATTATCAACCGTCTTGAGCGAGTTGCAAAAGCCAGCAGAGGGCACAGAGTCGCCCATTTTAGAAGTGCTGGCAGATATAACAGGACGGGAAGAGTTTTATTCGGTGCAGGGGATCCACCAAATAATTCTTATTTCGGATATGCTACAGAACACGGAGCTTCTGAATTTGTTCTCTCAATCCGGAGATAATGTGGATTCGGCAAAGGTCAGCCAGGAGGCTGGCGCGCGGTCATTCGATGAGTTTTCTCTAAGGGTCTACCAAATTAAAGGAAAGTATTCACAGAAGCAGCTCGATAACGCCAAAGCATTTTGGTCGAAATGGGCCACTTTCCATAAGGTAAAACTCGACTGGCTCTATTTGTAATACGTTTTACTTTTGGAGCATAGAGTTTCGCTCGAATCTCGGGCACACAGAATGGCCTTTCGGTGCATGTCCTGGCGGGAATAAATCGACGGGCAGCAGCGCATTTCCTAGCGGCTTCTCTGCCAGTCCGAATACTCTTCCGGCTCCACATCGTCCCGATGCATCTCGGTCAACATACGTTCTTCGCCCTCATCACGCCGGTCATGGTCTTCCTGTCGATGTTCTTGGTCTGGTTCCTCGATATGAGGGCGCAACCAATCAAGATAGTCGACCGGAGCCAAGGGTAGCCGCTCGATCAGTGTGGAAGCCACTCCCTCCTCACGTTCCAGTTCGCCTTGTTCACGAGCACGATTGGCAAAGTCTTCCAATCGTGCCTCGACCTTACCAAGATCGTACATATACCCCAGTTGCGCATTGAAGCGGTCCCGGAGAAACGCAATGGTTCGTCTCGGATCGTCGCCGGCGCCGAGCCCCTGAACGCACCGTTCCATCTCATCGTCGATATCCTGAATCTGCGTCTCCAGAGCTTGGGCGCGCTCCTGGAGCTGTTTCAGCTCGTTCTCGGTCATACTGCGATGCTCCGGCCGTCGCCGGTTCCCTAGTGGATGTGGTGATAGGCAGGCAAGTGTTCGGGTTGATCCTGGATATCGGCAATCAGATAAGCCCGGAGTTTTTCTCCGGAATCGACCAGTTTCTGCGCCTGGGCGTGAAAGTATCGTGCTTCCTCGCGCAGATGGTCATCAACTGTAGCGTCTGCCTCGGCCAGCGCCTGGCATTTGCTCCAGAATGCGAGTTTCTTGCGTCGCCGGATCAGATCGGTTTCCAGCCACTCTAATTCGCGCCGCAAGCCAGCGCGACGCTCGTCGCTCAGCGGCTGAATTCCAAAGACGGACCCGGTATGAACTTTTCCCATGGAGACATGATGGGACGGAAGGCTCATTCTTACAAGCCCCGCGTGCGATCGATTTCCTGTTCGCGCGGCCGTTCCGCCGGTTCCGGCGCCTCGCGACCCGGCTCCTCGAGGTCAAGCCAATCGAGATGGTTTTCCCAGCGCTCCAAAACCTCTTGGTCCGCGGCGTCCTGTTGCGTCACAGGCTCATCGAGCCAGTCCAGCCTGTTCTCAGAAGCGAGACGGTAATCTGCAGCTTCGTCCTCGCTTAGCTCACGGCCATTCTGCTGGTCGACAGCTGCCCGCGCCTCAGCCATGTCTCCCGTGAGCTCCGGTTCGGCAGGGCGCGCAGGCGCGCTCTCCATGTCATGAATCATCCGCTCTTCCGCCGCCGCCAGCTCGCGGGGGTGGATCGGATTCCCATCTGGGTCCGGAACAGGTAAATCGTCTTCTGGTTCTCGCGGCATGATTGGTGGTCTCCGTTGCTGTATACCGGCGCGTCGCGCCCGTCGTTCCTCTGGGTTCGGACCTCTATGCTCACCCGGCGTCTGTTCCATCTGGCGCTTCGCATAACTGCGGCTGTCGATCGTCACCGTCACACCGGCCTTGCCTAAGGCGGTATTGGCAACTCTGGCCCAAAGGGTCCTCGCCTCGATGACAAAGGGGCGACCATCCGCGCTGCGGATCTTGGGCCCGAAGCCATCTTCGGTGACCACCCGGGTGGTCAGCAGGAGATGGACGTGCGGGTTATGTTGGGTGCCGTCATCGTGTATGGCCAGGTCGGCAATGAACCCTTTGGCCGTGTAGGCGTCGGCCATGGCACGGGCCACGGCAAGCCAGGCGCTGCGCGGCAGTTCGCGCGGCAACGCGAATTCCAGCTCTTTGGCCAGGCGAGCATCCTTACGTTTTTCGGCGGCTTCGACGGCATTCCACAGCGCCGCGCGATCAGCCATCCAAGCCGGAGCTCCTGGAGGAAGGCGGATTTCCTTGGCAACGACATCGCGCCGTCCGCCGAACACTGACATTCGCTCCTCAGCTTCGTTGGGCAGCGTCTCCCCTGCCCTATAGGCGGCAGCGGCGAGGATCGAGCGACCGTCACTGCGGCTGATGTTCTTGATATGCAGGTGGTAGATAGCCACCAGCCTCTCCTCGGCACGGACGGGGTCCAGGGGTATCCCCTGGCGCACTTGCCGGTTTTCTCCAGACGCCGTGCGGCTGGTCAAAAAACCGTGCAACGCATCGCCACTTTTTGCTCAATGCGTACACATTGGGCGATGCGTAGGTGCGCTGTACGCATCATACAAGGAGGCGTTGATTTTCTTCAAGATCAGTAACAACGGCAAATGATGTCAACCGGCTGGATTTAGCAACGGAATTGCTTCTCAACCACGTGAATATCGGTTGAGAATACCGGCTCTCTTTGTTAGCAGAGAACACCACGCGGACGTGGTGGAATCGGTAGACACAAGGGACTTAAGACAAAATTGAGTGCACCGGCGGAAACGCCGGCTGTAGAACCGCTCAAAGTCGGGGAAACCTGTCACATGGCAATCCCGAGCCAAGCCTCGCAAGAGGAAGGTGTAGAGACTAGACGGGCGGCACCTAAGGCGAAAGCTAGGGTGAAGGTATAGTCCAGACCACAAACGCCGGGAGGCGGCGGCGAAAGCCGTAGATGGTACGAAAATCCCTCGGCCTTCGGCTATGCGGGTTCGACCCCCGCCGTCCGCACCAGCTACCCTGCCCAATGCCTTTTCTACCAATGCTACAGATTTTTCTGATTCAAGTTCGGCCCTTTGCGGCCAATGATGTTTACTTAGAATATCGATGATAATGTCCTTTATCGCAGATAGGAGATTACATGATTAAGGTAGCTGACGGTCACCGCTTACCTGAAAAACGGAGGCACGCTGGAAATGGCCGCTAATATCGCGAACCACTCCTCGACGAGGACGACCCAGCTCTACGATCACCGTAGCGATGACGTCAGCCTGGACGAGATCGAACGAATTCTGATTTGAGGACAATATGGACGACCAGCAACTACTGGATATCGCCCGCCAGGCCTTTCTGGACGCGAAGGAGGAAATTCGGCGTTTGCGTAACAAAATCGCTCACGACACCTGCCCACTCGCAATTGGTGATCGGATTACGATCGTTGACGGGGCGAACGAGTACGACGGCATTGTTACATCCATATCCAGCGCAGCCGACAAGCGAGAACTGCTGGATCCCGTGGTTGGCCTGGCGTCGGGTTGGTCAGTGCAGGGTCCAAAGGTCAAGAAAGATGGCGAGAGGAGTAAGCATGGCTTTGGCCTGTCCAGCCTTGAAGCTGTGCTCACCAATGGAAAATGGGTCGTCACGCGGCAGTCGCTAAACGATATATTTGGGATCTGACGAGAACTGCAGAATCTGCACCGCTTCATTTGTGAATTCGGGCTGGGGGAGGATCGCTGCGACTAGTGAGCGCTCCTCTCCCCGACCTTTACCCCGTAAGGAGCAAAACCCTTAGGGGCGTTGCCCCTCGCGCCGGCAAGGGGGCGGTTCCCGAGGCGCTGCGCTTGTGCGCCCGCCGCCTGATACCCTTGCCCTTGCTACCCCAAACCTCGCCCGTCAGGCAGGGTTGCAGGGGATTCTGCTCCTGCTTTTTGACGGAAGGAACGACGCTTACGCGGGAGCTGGCGCCTTGTTGAGATAGGCTCCACAGTTGTCCTTGAAGGGACAGGTCGGGAAGTCCGGTTGTTCGAACCAGACCCATGATCCACACTGGCCGCTGTTAAAGGACAACGGACGTTCCTGCGGGTTGATGTAGCGCTGCAGCAGACGTCCATCGACCATGCCGCAGATCTGAAACACCGGCTTATCGCTCAGCGTCCCGTTCAAATGATGGAAGATGGTGCCCAGGAAGCGATTGACGCTCTCCGTCAGTTCTGTCAGCGCGCCAAAGACGTCATTGATGATCAGTGGTTTGTCGGCTTCTGTCAGGCCATGATGCATGTAGTTGACGAGATCTGCCTCAGCGTCCCACGATACATGGCCGGTCGAAAGATGGGTCAGCTCGTCGCGAAGGTTCACCAGCCGCTTGAACCAGGTTGCCTCACGAATGTGCTGCTTGAAGTGATCAGGGAAAGACCCTGTGAGCTTGTCGGGATCCTGGAACAGCCCCCGCGTCGAATCTTTAAACCCGCGCGTACCAGGGCTATAGATAGCCCGTAGCACCTTCACGGTGCAGTCGATCGACGAGTAAAGTTCGAGGAAAGAAGCCTCGATTACCGTTGCCAGCTCAGCGCCATTCTCAGCCGGCGAATGACCGTTTTCCTCCAACTGCTGATGGTCAATCGCCAGCCCGGGCTTGAGCTTCACAGCCAGGCTTTGCAGACGCAGTGCCTTCTCGAAATGCGCCCCGACGCCAACGACGGCACGGTGGTCGCGTTTCTCCAGCTTATAGGTCTCGCCGTAGTATTTCCCGAAACGCGTGACCTCCCCCCAATACTCGGGGGCAAACATGAGAAGAAGGGGTGCGACTTTGGGCATGGATCATCCTGATAAGGGCCTCATCATATCCCAGAATTATATTTTTTGCTCCATCTCTAGGGCGCGCCCTCGCATCTCAACCGCGACAAGTTCGCGAAGGACGGCGTCATCGTGCGCTCCAGCAATTACACCCTTTACGGCGATATGTCGGCGCGGGTGGCTTTGCGACCGGCGGACTTCTGAAGGCTTGGGTACTGCGCAGTTTTGCTCGCCACACTACGCGACCCGATGGAACGACTAAGTTAGCGGCGGTTGGTTTGAGCAGCTAGTTGGAGACTGCCCACCAGTAAGTCGAACCATAGGCAGGGATGTCGTTCTGCTGAGTCCAGCTGAATTTTTTCCACATATCCTGCCGGGGATTGCCTCCATATTTGGCATCATCCCTCAACCGATTATAAGCGTCTTCCGTGATCCATGTCCGTTGTGGAAGCTTTATCTCAGTAAGCTTAGCCGCATAGTTGGCGGCTCGCCCGACCCAGACAATGTCGTTATCGCCTCGAACGCCTGTTCGCGCAGCTCGTACCGGGCTTGTGTCGATGCCCACTACCTGGCTTACAGTGAAGGTGTTGCCTGAATACTGGTTAGACAGAGCTGGGTTGATAACGTTCTGGACTGCCCAATTGATTTTCAATCCGCAGATCGCCGCATCCGAGGTTTGGGTGTTGCCGATAAATACTGCCATCACCCGATCGCCGTCGTAAGAGGTGATGACGCCCCCGCTATCGCGAATGATTTTCCCAGAGCAGAACAAGAACGTTTTGTAGATTTCAGCCGCTTTTTGCCATCCGAGGGTATCGACCATGTTCGTCGAGCCGGTAAGGTCTGCATAGAGCACCGTGGCACGATCGAATTCGACCGCATCATTCGACAGTTTCAGATCAGTTGGTGAGGGAACAACCTGCCCGGCCCGTGTCGCCCATTGCTCCCGGAACGTTTGAGCTGCGTGATCTTGAAGGTCTTTTAGCAGGCCCATTCGTTATCCGTTGTTTGGTCCCATTTCCATGATGTGATCGCGCAGCTTGTGGCAAGCGGGCGCCAGCTTAGCAGCCATGTCGTGTCCCGGCTCAAAGCGGTAAGGGATGGTGGTCAGGCCAGCCATATCGCTCGGAAGCCTGACCTTTTCGTCTCGCGGCTCCATGAGGATAGCCCGGCGGCGGCCGAGACGGCCCATGAACAGGCCCAGCTCCAAGATGACGTTATCGCGTGGCGATGGCCATTCCTGCCCGCGATAGACCGTGGCGTCATCGCCGTGAGCGATCGCAATCGCAAAGTCGGAGTCGTCAACCGCCGCCTCAAGTGCGTCCATAGTGTAGTTGGCGACGCGAAAAACGCCGTCCGTCCATATCGTGCAGGTGAAAGGGTCGTGTTCAAAAGCACTCTGAATGGCACGCGCGATCGGCAGCCCTTCAACAGATGAAATGATGAACACGCGGATCTTATCCCGGTGCACATTCACCAGCTTGTTGCGCTCGATCAGCCGGCGCGAAAGCTCTTGCGCGATCGTGCGGTAGAGGTGCGGAAAGAGGGTGGCGACCTGGTCAAACTCAGGTTCGGTTAGCTTTGCGACCACTGCAGATGTTTGAGCTACCACGCTCGCCGAGCGTTTTTGCGTCGGCTGAATCGCAGCCATTTCGCCAATGGTGTCACCCGGCCCGCGTGTTGCGACCGGACGGCCATTCACGACGACTTGGAAGGTGCCGGCAAGGATGAAGTAGATATCATTGCTGTCGTCGTCCTGCCGGATCAGTTCAAACCCGGCTGGATGTTCCTCGATCGTGCAACGATCGGCCAATTCCGTGGCGACATCCTCTTTGCCCCTGACCAGTTTTTGACCCGCTAAAGCATCGATGCGAAGTCGGCGACCGTCATCGCCCTCAAAACGTTCTTTCATTTATCCCCCATCCATTTCGTGGGGAATTTAATGCAACCTTCGGACGAAGACAATCGATCGGCGGATTAGACGAACCGTCGTAGGGAGCTTCTGGCTGTCTGATTTGTGAGTTTGGCAGGAGGCCGGGTGGGGGGGAATTTCCTGAGGATGGGTGAGCACGTCGAGCACGGTCAGGACATCAGGACGCGCGAGTATAGCAATTCCCCACTAAGCCACAGAAAAGAATGCATTTAAATATCACCCGACTGCTTTAATCAATTTCCAGTTACACCATTTCGTGGCATGTGTTATGGTGAGTTTACAGGCAATAGAGCTATCTGACGCCGCACCAGCAATATCTAAAGCCTTGTTTTTATTGTATAAATTTCCTATATTAAGGTTGTCATTGAGGATAAAAGAAACAGCGTCCAAACCTGCAAGACCTTTTATCCATCGCCTGGCAGTGAGCAATGACCGGCTGGCGTCCAAACCCAGCCAAGTAATGTCCGGTATTACGGAGGCGGCGTCCAAATCCGCCATTCCATACTGGAAACCCCGGCCGGATTCCAACCCCGGCCAAACTAATGCAGAGGCCCGGGCCGACGGCTTCCAACCCCGTCGGTCCCGGATCCATCACTTGGCAGTGAGCATAACCAGCTGGGGTCCAAACCCAGCCTCTTCATAAGGATAGCAAAAAGATGGCCCCGCGTAAAAAGATTGCAAAAAGACAGTTAGAGCTTCGAAACCGGCTATGGGCGGATCTCGATCTCGATACCAACGAAGACGAGCTGCTGTGGACCCGTCAGGTCTACAATGGCTTTACGACGTTGCCCAAGGCGATGCCCCTCATGCTTGGCATCATGGACGACCTCGCTGGAGGCCAGCCCGTCTCAGGAACCTATCTTGAGCTTTGGTGCCGGACATTCGACGATAATTTCGTGGTCCTGTCCAAACAGGAGGAAATCGCGTTCCATTCCGGCTTCAGCGGTCAGCGTGCTGTCCGAACTTGGAAAGGCCGGCTCAAGCTTCTCGCCGAATTAGGGTTTATCAAGCTCGCAGCTGGTCCATCCGGAGATAGTAGCTACGCGCTGATCTTGAACCCCTATCATGTCATCCGCAACCTGCATGCCGCCGGTAAGGGCGTTCGTCAGGACAAGTACAACGCACTGGTGGCACGCGCGGTCGAAATCGATGACGAGAGCCTGGCGCCGCCGCCTGCCCCGAAGGTCGCGGCCAAGCCTGCCGCATAAGGAATGGCGTCTCCCCGCTCCACTCCCGCCAGTGCTTCGCATAGTGGTGCGTCGTATTTCCGTATTTCAGTAAAATCACATTGTGGATTGCATTGGATTTGTTTGCCGACGGCGGCGGTCTGCTAGTAAATTCAAGACAACCGAAAGAGCTGCCCGACCCATGACGCTATCCATGAAAGAATCCAGCGCGATTGCTGCGCTTGCAGGCCTCCTCTACGACTTTCTTCCTGGAAGTGGAAACAATGCGACAGCCTTTCCTCTAGCGGCCCAGAAAGTCGGAGTTGCCCAATACTGGCAACCTGGTAGCAAGCTGCCGTCCCTCACCCAGCTTCTGACGTTGACTCTGGAGCATCGTCGCAGCAGCTTCTGCCCTTTGATCCTCGAAATCGTCCGGCAGTCGATGACCTGGCGCGGCAAACGCGATCCCCTCACCCGCGCAGAGATCGATCAGCTCAACAAACTACTGCCGGGGGTTGGTTTCAAAATTCCGGATCTTCTGGAGCCCGAGTTCCTGGATACCTTTCCCGGCACTCCTGCGGCTGCACCAACACCGACCGCCCCTACGACGCAATCACAGGCGGCGGATCCCGCCAAGCTGGCTGAGTTGAGCATCCGGATCCGTGATCTTGGATCCCTGGCACCGCAGGAGCGAGGTTTCGCGTTCGAGCGGTTCCTGCATGACCTGTTCGATGCCTACGGCCTGTCGCCGCGCGCATCGTTCCGTCCACGTTCCGGGGAGCAGATTGACGGCAGTTTCGAACTTGATGGCGACACTTACCTTCTGGAGGCGAAGTGGCATAGTGCACCAACGCCTGCTGCCGACCTCCATGTCCTGAATGGCAAGCTTAATGGCCGACCAACATGGTCGCGTGCGCTCTTTATCAGCTACGGAGGATTCAGCCCGGACGGGCTTGCCGCCTTCAATCAAGGCAAGAGCAGCCTGATATGTATGGACGGCTTTGATCTCTACGAGACTTTGAGCCGAGGCCTGCCGCTTGATCGCGTTATCGCGAAGAAAGCACGTCGAGCGGTTGAAACCGGCCTTTGCCACGTCTCTGTGCGGGATCTCTTCTGAGCTGCATGCGCATTTACGACGTTTCTTAAAATCGCATTTCTGCATTAGCTGATGGTGCGCCAGACCGGCGCACCCACGATCCACGCCAAGGCTATGAGCAGGAGGAGGCAGCCTGCCAGCACGAACACGGCTGCCAGCCCTCGCGCTTTGATCGTCACTCCCCAAATCGTCACTTCCAGCTCGTTTTTGTTCATGGCCCTACCTCACATACGGTTTAGGAGAACCATGCACGACGATAGTTGTCGCCGCAAAGCACAGGTCTCAGAGGCCAAGCCTAAACCGCGATTGCGCACCGTTAAGTGCGAATCGGCTCTGAAATACATCAATGAAAACAGTCGGCGCCATCGTCGTATTTACGTTTTTCTGTAAATACGACGACAGGCCTTAGAACTTTGAGCGCCCACGTCGAGATTGATGGTCGTCTTCATCCGACTTGTAGACCAGGAACAAGCGATCCGCCCTTCCCTGCTCGTCACGCGATACCTTCCGCGTGATCACTTTGCTGCGGAACGCCGCATCGACGATTTCGGCTTCGGCCATCCCGAGCTGCGCCACCAGGTGTAGGACAGTGCGCTGACCACCGTCGTCGCCCATACCACGTTCGTCCTTCAGATACGCTTCTAGCCGCCGGCGCCGGCAGTAACGTGTCAGCTGGTAAGTGCAGAACGCCCAGACCGCCACCACGGCCGTCAGGATCGAGGCTGCGTTGGCAATCAGATCGAGGGTTTCATTCATGGCGAGTGTCCGTAAAATCGCAAATACAGAAAATCGTGTTTACGCTTTCGGCTTGATCGGGTCTTCGGCCGATTGCACGCATTTCGCTGCAACGAACTTCGCCCCGGGGCTATGGGTCAGAATTCCCTGCATCAGCGTCGGGCCGGCTGACGGCAGAGCGCCCTCACAGTCCGCAAGCGTCATGTCGGGCACGGATGGGTTATCGAAAGCCATCTGGGCCGGCCGGCCGCTGGCGTCAGTAAAATCGACCACGATCCAGACCTTGTCGGATTTACCCGAACAGGCCGCCAGCAAGGCCGCCACTAGAATGGCGCCGCAATTGTATGACTTCATGCGATGGAATCCCCCCTGAGATTGCCATTCCAGCAGAGACCGCTGACCGTGGCAAGACGGTAGGCAGCGGTTGCGATTTTCCGTAAAATCGCAAATGTGGCTTCATGGCGAAGATGCAAAGGGAAGTGTCGTGTCGTCCACTTGCCGAAATGGTTCTCCCTGATTTTGGCGAAGGCTCTCACAACTTCGCGCGAATCGCATCCAGTGCAAGCGAAATAATGGTTGCGTTGCGACGGGCGTCATATGCGATGCGCATTTCGCTTTTCGTGCGCAACAATCAGCTTCTTCGATTTCACCTTACGCCTGACGTTTACAGCGGCAGCGCTGATACTGGTAGAGATATGCGAAGCATAGTATTTCTCAATCATCTCCACGCTGGTCCGACAATTTTTAGCCACCTGATAGATGTCCGCGCCCTCCATGAGTCGGAGGCAAATGTAGGTGTGGCGAAGGCTGTAGGCCGTGCGGCGATTGCCCTCTCGGTCGAATTTGAGCCCTTCCTCCTCCAAGATGTTGTTGAACATCTCGACATGGTTGTCCTCGAAAATGAGCGCATCCGGTTTGGGAAGATTGCGCTTAAGCAGCCGTTCAAAAGGAATGACGGCACTCGGCATACTTTTGCAATACCCCACGCCACGCTTGCCGCGCACCTGGATGAGAAGGATCGTATCACCCGTTTCTTCATCCTCGACGATCTCAACATCCCGGTATTGAAGCCTCTTGGCCTCATCAGGCCTAAGGCCCGTATTCGCCATGAATAGAACGTAGTCGTGCAGTTGCTGCGCATTCCATTGGAAGCGTTTGTCACGGTGCTTTTCAGCGCGATTGCGGGTTGCTGTGTACAGCCGCTTGTACTCTTCAGCAGAGAACCATGCCCGGTGGGAGATCTTTGACGATGAGTTATAAGGTGTCGAGAGATCTGGAAGGTGCGTCAGCCAGCCGTGGCGAATTGCGGTCTTGAGGACCTGGCGGAGGGTGACAATCTCCTGATGAAGAGTGCTTCTTGCGGGCAGCTTCTTTTGGGGCTTTCCATCCGGCTCGTTGGCTGGGACTTTCTCGGGTGCAGAGTTGTAGCGCATCACACGGAACTCCTGCACTTTACCCGCCGTCACCTCCGAAAGGCCTAGATCCCCGAAGAACGGCAGAAGGTAGAGGCGAAGGCGCCGCTCATTGTGCGAAACATAGACGCGGCTACGCGTGCCGCTGGTTACGACGTCATATTCCTCAAGATAGCGCTTGGCGGCATCCTTGAAGGTCTTTTCGTCTTTGAGACCGCCACCCTTTTCCTTGGCCTTCATCCGGAAGAACCAGTCTTCCGCGAATTCCTTGGCGAGAGCCAGGCTTTCCTCGCCGGTACTCGTCCGCCAGTTCTTGCCGTTGATGCGGGTCGAGCACTGCCACTTCTTACTGTTCTCGCGGCGATAGACGAGAACCTTACCTCCCAAAATCTCGTGACTGGCCATCCCTCAAATCCACCCTTTGCGTTCCGAAATCGGCAGGATCAGACTGTGTATGGAGTGTGTACGCGATAAACATGGAGAAATTGTGGTGCGCTGATTTTTAAGTTATTGATCTTATTTATTTTTATTTTCTACTATGAACCCGTATAGCCTAAGGCCGAGGGATTTTAAGTCTCTTGCGTCTACCAGTTTCGCCACGCTCGCGCGCCGTCCAGATCAACGACTTAGCCGGATTCGTCAAGTTTTTGTTTGCAGGACAACCTCTGCGTTTTGCGAAACCTGCCGATAACTTTATCCCAAAAATAAAACGGCGGCCCAAGGGACCGCCGTCTCAGAACGTGATTGTGGCGAAGCTCAAGCCAGTTTTGCGGCGATCTTGGCGACGTGCGCGCCCTGATACTTGGCAGCTTCGAGTTCGATTGCCGAAGGCTGACGGGAGCCGTCACCGTTGGTGATGGTGGATGCGCCGTAGGGCGAGCCGCCCTTGACTTCTTCCGTACCCATCTGGCCCTGGAATGCATAGGGAAGGCCGACATAGGCCATACCCTGATGGAGGAAGGTTGGGACGAAACCGAGGATCGTCGATTCCTGGCCACCATGCTGGGTCGCGGACGAGGTGAACATCGAGCCGACCTTGCCGACGAGCTTACCGGTGAACCACAGACCGCCCGTCTGGTCCCAGAAGTTGCGCATCTGCGATGCGACCGTGCCGAAGCGCGTGCCGGCGCCGACGATGATCGCATCGTAATCAGGCAGTTCGTCGACTGTGGCGATCGGGGCTGCCTGATCGAGCTTGTAATGGGAAGCTTTGGCGACTTCTTCGGAAACCAGTTCCGGAACGCGTTTGACAACAACTTCAGCGCCGGCGGACTTCGCGCCTTCCGCTACGGCATAAGCCATGGTTTCGATGTGGCCATAAGCCGAATAGTAGAGGACGAGAATCTTCGCCATTGTTATCTCCAACGAGGATTGGTTGAATTTCGTGACCGCGACCGTTCTACCAGCGCATCCGGTTCAACATAGTCCTGCACGCAAGAACTCACTGTTCACCGCCTGTAGACGAAATTTCACTTGCCGTTTCGTTTCGACCCTTCGGCCGCGTCGCTTTGCCGTTTGCAAAGTGGCCAAACGGCGCTACCTATTTCCAAGCTTCACACCACGGAAATATCCCCATGAGCAATGAGACTGTCGTTACCGCCGCCATGCTAGCCATCGGCGACGAGCTTCTTTCCGGCCGGACCAAGGACAAGAATATCGGCCACCTCGCCGATATGCTGACCATTTCGGGGATCGACCTGAAAGAGGTTCGCATCGTCGCCGACGAGGAAGATGCGATCGTCGAAGCGCTGAATGCAATTCGCGGCAAATACGACTACGTCTTCACGTCGGGCGGCATCGGGCCGACGCATGACGATATCACTGCGGATGCCGTCTCGAAGGCCTTTGGCGTTCCCTGCGAGCATGACGCGGCGGCGATGGTGCTGCTTGCCGAGATGTATAAGCGCCGGGAGATGGAATTCACTGAGGCCCGCCAGCGAATGGCCCGCATGCCGCGTGGTGCAGCCCATATTGTCAATCCGGTGTCGACCGCACCCGGCTTCATCATAGGCAATGTCTATGTCATGGCGGGTGTCCCGCAGGTCTTCCAGGCCATGGTCGATAATGTACTGCCGATGCTGAAGACGGGCACGCCGGTCCTCTCGCTCGCTATCGCCTGCCCTTATGGCGAAGGCGAGATCGGCACGCCATTGGCAGCGATCCAGAAGGCACATCCGGAAACCAGCATCGGCTCCTATCCGCGTTACGTGGGGCAGAAATTTTCAACCGAGATCGTGGTGCGGGGCCGCTCGCAGGATGTGATCGAGGCGGCGGGTGCGGATGTACGGGCCATGATCGAGGCTATCAGACGCAGGAAGGATATTGCCGAGAACTATCAGGCGGAAGCATGAGGACACGGTGCGGTCTTGATCATGGTCAAGGAACCGCAGCGCATTCCGGCGCATTCCTTTCCTCGCGGAGCATCATTTCAGCCGCAAAGGAGAATTGATATGTCTTATAAAACCATTCTCGCCATTCTGGATACCGCAGACAATAGCGGCGCCGTCGCCGATTTCGCCTTTGCCATTGCCGCAGAAAGCGGCGCCCATGTGATCGGTCTGCATGCCGAAACGATTGCCGCCGTGCCGCTGGTCGCGCCGATGGAAATTCCCGATCCGGTCGCCGTGCAGGCGCTTCAGGACATGGCCCATTCAGAGACTATCGCGGTCGAGCGGATTTTCCGCGCCCGTGCCGAGGCTGCCGGCGCGTCCTTCGAATGGCGGGCCTTTGCGACGTCGACCGGATACGGCTCGGGGCCGCTGATCGAAAGCGCGCGTAGCGCCGACCTGCTGATTGCCTCGCAAGCCGATCCGGTAAGACCCTCCGACAGCCACGTGAATGTCGACGAATTCCTGTTCGAAAGCGGCCGACCGGTACTGATGATCCCTTTTATCATCCGCCACCCGAAACCGATCAAGCGCGTGCTGATTGCCTGGAATGGCTCGAAGGAAGCGACGCGCGCCACCTTTGATGCCCTGCCGATCCTGAAGGCTGCCGAAGCCGTGGAGATCTTCTCCGTCGATCCGGCCGAGACCGCAACGCAATCGGCGACGATGGCCGGCACCGAGATCGCCGCGACGCTTGCCCGCCACGGCGTGAACGTGACACTTGCCACGGCCGCAAGCGGCGACAAGAACGCCTCACATGTCATCGAGAACCGGCTTTCGGACGACAGTATCGACCTTCTGGTCATGGGCGCCTACACGCATTCCTGGCTCTGGCAGGCGATCTTCGGAGGTACGACAAGGACGCTTTTGCAGTCGATGACGGCGCTGACATTGCTCTCTCGTTAAGGCCGCTCTTGCCTTTTGCCTCCAAATCCCGCTAATTGCGGCGACCGATGATATCAGGCTTCGGCATCCATCGCGCAGTTCCGGCTGCGCGATTTGCGTTTTGCCCGCCGATGTCCATTCGGTCGCCGGCAAACGGCGTGTCGTTTCTTCATGCCGCGGAGTAGCCCGATGTCCCTTCCCGATAAAGCCTTCCCCGTTTCCTGGGATCAGTTCCACCGCGATGCGCGTGCGCTTGCCTGGCGGCTCGCCGGCCTCGGGCAGGAGTTCAAGGCGATCGTCTGTATCACTCGTGGCGGCCTCGTTCCGGCGGCGATCATTTCGCGCGAATTGAACATCCGCCTTATCGAGACGGTTTGCGTCGCGTCCTATCACGACTACGTCAACCAGGGCGACATGGTGCTACTCAAAGGCATCGCGCCTGAACTGATGGAAAACGGCGGCGAAGGCGTGCTCGTCGTCGATGACCTTACCGATACCGGCAAGACAGCCGCCCAAGTGCGCGGCATGTTGCCGAAGGCGCATTTTGCCTGCGTCTACGCCAAACCTAAGGGCGTGCCGACCGTCGATACCTTCATCACCGAAGTCAGCCAGGACACCTGGATCTACTTCCCCTGGGATATGGGCTTTACCTACCAGGAGCCGATCGCCAAGGGTGCTCGCGGCTAACAGCCATCGACGCGAGCAACCTCCGGTTTTGCGACCAAAAATTGTCCCAATATTTGTCTTCCCGATAGCGGATTCCAGCCCCTGCTCGGTAACGTCCGTTTTATTTTATTAGCATAACGTCAGGCAACCACCGGTCGCAGAGACCGAACACAAAGTGGGGCTGAATGCGGTTGGGGAAGCGCAATGGTATGCTGGGGCAAGATTCGAACGGCAGCGGCCTTCGGGCTGATCGGCTGCCTGTTTCCTTATACGCCTGCCGGTGCCGAGCCGGCCTATATCGGCGTGGTGCGTGAATATGTCGAAACGCTCGTCCGGCCGATGGTCGAGGCCTCCGTTGTCGTGAAGGCCATCGAGGAGCAGAACGCCAAATTCGGCGATGTCAGCGAGATGGACGTGCGGGTGCTGGACGAAACCTACCAGGCGGAGGTCGCCCAGGGCGATCTCCAGATGGTCAAGGCGCTGATGGCGAAATCTGTCTCGCATTATCTCAAATCGAAACAGGATGATTCGCAGGGAACGATCCTCGAATTCTTCGTGACCGACTGTCACGGGCTGAATGTCGGCCAGAGCACCCTCACGACGGACTACTGGCAGGGTGATGAGGACAAATTTCTCCAAACCTTCGCTCGCGGTTCGCAGGAGATATACATCAGCCAGGCCGAGCGCGACGAGTCGACCCAGCTTCTTGAGACTCAGGCAAGCTTCGTGATCACCGACGAGGCGGGCAAGCCGATTGGCACGGCGACCGTCACGATTTCCATCGACGCCCTCTAGAAAGGGCTGATTTCCCTCAACGAATCGCCATGCGCATTTGTGTCGCAAAAGCCATCCTAACTTTTGCCGCAGTTGATTTTTTTAAGATTCCGGCCTTTCCCCTGCCTGAACAACGACGCAAGCCCTTGTATTTTCAGGCTTCCCCGGACTTTCCCCAGTCTTCACAACAGCATCCACAAGATGTTGTGGTTAGCATTCGGTTACGTTCCACCCCTTGACGGAATCAGCAGTTTCAAACTTAATGTTTCAGATGTTGCGGCGGCGACTGAACCGGAGGTAACGAGACCGGTTCTTCCAAGGAAAATTGAACGCAGAATCAGGGTGTTGGACCGCCAAGAGCGGTGACGTCCGCAGGCATTTCTGCGCCTTATTTCCGGCCCCAAAAAGCGACATCGGGGACTGGTAAAAATAAGCTGTTAACACTATATTTAGTGTTTGCAGCCAGCCTCACCACAAGATACAGGAAAACCATCTCCGGATGACAATCCTGTCACAAGACGGAACGAGCACTGGCCGCGCTAGGGGACAACGCGTAGCCGGACGGGAATTTTGCGCCCTTTCGGGTGCCAACAAGAGGTTAAGAACATGCGCATCGAACGTCGGTTTACGAAGGCTGGTCAGGGCGCTTATGCGGATATCGAATTCCGCAAGGCGACGAGCGAGATCAAGAACCCGGATGGCTCGATCGTCTTCCGCCTCGAAAACATCGACGTTCCCGCGCAGTTTTCCCAGGTCGCCACCGACGTTCTGGCGCAGAAGTATTTCCGCAAGGCCGGTGTCCCTGCCCGCCTGAAAAAGGTCGAGGAGAACAGTGTCCCCTCCTTCCTGTGGCGCTCCGTTGCCGACGACGCTGCGCTGAAGGACCTGCCGAAGGACGAACAGACCGGCTCGGAAATCGATGCGCGCCAAGTCTTCGATCGCCTCGCCGGCACCTGGACCTACTGGGGTTGGAAGGGCGGCTATTTCTCTTCCGAGGAAGATGCAGCAGCGTTCAAGGACGAGCTTGCCTATATGCTCGCCACGCAGCGCGTTGCCCCGAACTCCCCGCAGTGGTTCAACACCGGCCTGCACTGGGCCTACGGTATCGATGGTCCCGGCCAGGGCCACTTCTACGTCGATCCCTTCACCGGCAAGATCACCAAGTCCAAGTCCGCCTACGAACATCCGCAGCCGCACGCCTGCTTCATCCAGTCCGTTGAAGACGACCTCGTCAACGAAGGCGGCATCATGGACCTCTGGGTGCGTGAAGCGCGGCTATTCAAGTACGGCTCCGGCACCGGCTCCAACTTCTCCATGCTGCGCGGCGAAGGCGAAAAGCTTTCCGGCGGCGGCCGTTCTTCCGGCCTGATGAGCTTCCTGAAAATCGGCGACCGCGCTGCCGGCGCCATCAAGTCGGGCGGCACGACCCGCCGTGCTGCCAAGATGGTCGTCGTCGATATCGACCATCCCGATATCGAGGAATATATCAACTGGAAGGTCAAGGAAGAGCAGAAGGTTGCCGCTCTCGTGACCGGCTCCAAGGTCGTCGCTCAGCATCTGAAGGCGATCATGAAGGCCTGCGTCAATTGCGAAGGCGACAATGGCGATTGCTTCGACCCGGCCAAGAACCCGGCCCTGAAGCGCGAAATCCGCGCTGCCAAAAAGGATCAGGTTCCGGAAAACTATGTCCAGCGCGTCATCCAGTTCACCCGCCAGGGCTACAAGGACATGGAGTTCAAGACCTACGACACGGACTGGGATTCGGAAGCCTATCTCACCGTCTCCGGCCAGAATTCCAACAACTCCGTCTCGATCAAGGACAACTTCCTGCGCGCCGTCGAGGAAGACGGCGATTGGAACCTGACCGCCCGCAAGGACGGCCGGGTGATGAAGACGCTGAAGGCCCGCGACCTCTGGGAAACGATTTCCTATGCCGCCTGGGCATCGGCCGATCCGGGCATCCACTTCAACACGACGATGAACGACTGGCACACCTCGCCGGCCGGCGGCCCGATCCGCGGCTCGAACCCGTGCTCGGAATATATGTTCCTCGACGATACGGCCTGCAACCTCGCCTCGCTGAACTTGCTGCAGTTCAAGGACAAGGCCACCAAGCGCATCAATATCGGCGACTACGAACATGCCGTTCGCCTGTGGACCGTCGTGCTCGAAGTCTCGGTCATGATGGCGCAGTTCCCGTCGAAGCGCATCGCTGAGCTTTCCTACGAATACCGCACGCTCGGCCTCGGCTACGCCAATATCGGCGGCCTGCTGATGTCGACCGGTATCCCCTATGACAGCGCCGAGGGCCGCGCCATTGCCGGCTCGCTGACGGCCATCATGACCGGTATCTGCTACGCAACCTCGGCCGAAATGGCTGCCGAACTCGGCCCGTTCCCCAACTTCGCGCCGAACCGCGAGCACATGCTGCGCGTCATCCGCAACCATCGCCGCGCCGCCCATGGCGAGAATGCCGGCTACGAGGCTCTCTCGGTCAACCCGGTCGCGCTGATCCATCAGGAAAACCCGGACCAGGATCTGGCAGTCCATGCAATGGCTGCCTGGGACAAGGCGCTCGAACTCGGCGAAAAGCACGGCTACCGCAACGCGCAGGTCTCGGTCATCGCCCCGACCGGCACGATCGGCCTCGTCATGGATTGCGACACGACCGGCATCGAGCCTGACTTCGCGCTCGTAAAGTTCAAGAAGCTCGCCGGCGGCGGCTACTTCAAGATCATCAACCGCGCCGTTCCGGATGCGCTGCGCACGCTCGGCTATTCCGAAAGCCAGATCGCCGAGATCGAAGCCTATGCTGTCGGCCACGGCAACCTCAACCAGGCACCGGCCATCAACCCCTCGACGCTGAAGACCAAGGGCTTCACCGACGAGAAGGTGGAAGCCGTCAATGCGGCTCTGAAGAGCGCCTTCGACATCAAGTTCGTCTTCAACCAGTGGACGCTCGGCGCCGACTTCCTGAAGACCACCCTGAAGGTCTCCGACGAGCAGCTCACCGACATGAGCTTCAGCCTGCTCGAGCATATCGGCTTCTCGAAGAAGGATATCGAGGCTGCCAACATCCATGTCTGCGGTGCGATGACGCTGGAAGGCGCGCCTTTCCTCAAGAAGGAGCATCTGCCGGTCTTCGATTGCGCCAATCCGTGCGGCAAGATCGGCAAGCGTTACCTCTCGGTCGAAAGCCATATCCGCATGATGGCGGCTGCCCAGCCTTTCATCTCGGGTGCGATCTCCAAGACGATCAACATGCCGAACGAGGCGACCGTCGAGGATTGCAAGAACGCCTATATGATGTCGTGGAAGCTCGGCCTGAAGGCCAACGCGCTTTACCGTGACGGTTCCAAGCTTTCGCAGCCGCTCAACGCCTCGTTGATCGAGGACGAGAGCGACGAGGATGCGCTTGAAGATCTGATCCAGCAGCCGCTCGCCGCCCAGGCTGTTACGGTGACCGAAAAGATCATCGAGAAGGTGATCGAGCGTGTTTCCCGCGAACGCGAGAAGCTGCCGAACCGCCGCCAGGGCTACACCCAGAAGGCTGCAGTCGGCGGTCACAAGGTTTATCTCCGCACCGGCGAGTTCGGCGACGGCCGCCTTGGCGAGATCTTCATCGACATGCACAAGGAGGGTGCCGCCTTCCGCGCGATGATGAACAACTTCGCCATCGCCATCTCGCTTGGCCTGCAGTATGGCGTGCCGCTGGAAGAATATGTGGAGGCCTTCACCTTCACCAAGTTCGAGCCGGCCGGCATCGTCATCGGCAATGACGCGATCAAGAACGCCACGTCGATCCTCGACTACGTGTTCCGCGAACTCGCCGTCTCCTATCTCGGCCGTCACGACCTCGCCCATGTCGATACGTCCGACTTCTCGAACACGGCGCTCGGCAAGGGTATCCAGGAAGGCAAGACGAACCTCGTCTCCACCGGCTGGACCCGTGGCTACAAGCCGACGCTGGTCTCGAATACCGGCAACGACCGTCAGCTCGGCGAGCCAAAGGGTGCGGCAACCGCTGCCCCTGCCCGCGCCTCCTCGAGCGGTTCGGTGACCTCGTTTGCAGGTGCTGCAGCCCGCAAGCTGGAACCGACTGTGGCCATCTCCACCTCCGAAATCGTCGCCTTCAAGCGCGATTATGAAGAGCGTGCCAAGGAATTGGCCGAAGAGATTGCTGAAGAAGTGCTCGAAGAAACCGGCGCCGAAGCAACCGCCCTCTTCTCCGACAAGGCCGCAGCCGACGCTGCATCCGCCAAGACGGAAGCCAAGAAGGTGGAGGCCGAACGCCGCGCCCGCTCGATCATGCAGGGCTATACGGGCAACATGTGCAGCGAGTGCCAGAACTTCACGATGGTGCGCAACGGGACTTGCGAGAAGTGTGACACTTGCGGCGCGACCAGCGGCTGCAGCTGATTTGCCCGAGCGGCTGTAGCGTGACACGGACTTTGTCATTTTGACGTGAAACCGGTCGCAGATTTTCCAAACAGTTTTCCAGGCGTTTCGACGCCTGGAAAATCTCGCAGGAACAAAACAGGAAACAAACGTCCGAGTTGGAATCACTCTTCGAGTTCAAGCGCAATTGCGAGGTCTAGTCATGAATGTGCATGTCAATACGATCGAAGCATTTCTCGAAGCCGTGGTCACGGAACTCGAAATCCCGGAGCACCGCTACGATCAGGCCGACCGCAGCTTCAAGTCATTTGGCGCCTGGCTGCATCGCGAACAGAGTACCGTTCGCCACTTCGACCCGCAGGTCTACTGTCAGGGATCCTTCAGGCTTGGCACGGCGATCCGTCCACTCACGGACGAGGAGGAATACGACGTCGACTCCGTCTGCGAATTCAGACTCCTGACCAAGCAGCAGTTATCACCCTACGCTTTGAAGCAGTTGCTTGGTTATGAGGTGAAAGCCTACCACGACGCTCAGAACATGACGAAGCCAGTCAGAGAGGGAAACCGATGCTGGATCCTCGACTACGCCGATGGCGCGCAGTTCCATATGGATATCGTCCCGGCCATTCCAAACAGCGTTGAGCAAAAGCGGCTTCTTGAAGCGGTCATGTACGACACCCGCTGGGCGACGACGGCCATCTCGATTACGGATCGGCGTCTACCGAACTACCAGCAGGTTACAGATTACTGGCCGCGTTCGAATCCGAAGGGATTCTCCGACTGGTTCGCCTCAAGGCAGCTCGTAGTTCTCCAACGGCGGAAGCGGGCCAAGGTTGAGAGCCTTCACCGACAAGGTATCCGCGCTAGTGTCGAGGAGATGCCTGACTTCAAGGTGAAGACACCCCTGCAGTCGGCGATCATGATCCTTAAGCGTCACCGCGACAACACCTTCGCCCGCAATCCGGATATGAAACCGATCTCGGTTATCATTACCACTCTGGCCGCACACTCCTACGAAAATGAGGAGACGATCTCGGGTGCCCTCTTCGCGATCCTCCAGAAGATGGATCAGTTCATCAAGTACGACGGTCAAAACTACGTCATCGCCAATCCGACCGACCCCTACGAGAACTTTGCAGACAAGTGGCAGAAGGAGCCGGAGAAAGCTGACGCGTTTTTTGCATGGCTCCGTCAGGCTCGCGCGGATTTCTACGCAGCGGCACAGGCGGTCTCCTTCCAGGAGATGGCAGACGCCTTGACCCCGCGAATGGGCTATCGGCTCTCGACTCGTGCGGCCGACCGGCTGACGGGTGGTAACCGCCTGCTCCGTGCCGCGAGCGGGGCGTCCGCCGCTGGAGCTGCGACAACGGCGCCGAGTTTCGCAAACGCGGCGCGGCAGCCGACGAGACCTCAGGGCTATGCATGATCTGGTGGTTGGAAAACAGACAGCGTGCGAGGGCCGAAAAGGCAGCCCTCGTCGCGCTTCACGAGGACAATGACTGGTTCACGGGAATGCGGGTCAAGTTCGATGACCTACAGTTTTGTGCCGACGTCGCACTCGATTACGGCGGAGAGCTCTTTCATTTCGCCCTTCTCTATCCATCCACCTTCCCCGACAGTCCGCCTATGGTAATCCCCTACGGGGACCGCCTCATCTCAGGTCATCAATATGGGCCTGGCGGAGAATTGTGCCTGCAGTGGCGACCGGACAATTGGGATCCTTCGGTGACAGGCGCGATGATGATCGAGAGCGCCTATAACCTTATCAAGGAGGAACGCCCCTCTAATGGTGGATTCGGTGAGGTCCAGTCGGTCCACCAGATGTCGCTCGGCGCAGAGCTTAGGTTCTCGAGTTGGCGTCTGATGGCTCCAGGTGACGCGTGGACGTCGCTCGACGGGCAGCTTCCGGAACTCGTCGCGAACATCTCGCTTATGCAAACGGCAAAACGGCATAGTCGCGTCCTCCATCTCAAATCAATCGGCGGCGCTGGAAACGAATTCTGGAAGTCGACCCGGCCGCTGCCGACTCATGCGGTAGAACGGACAGGATTCTTGATACGCACCGGGCAGGACATGAGCGTGGTGGCCCAACACCCCGGCGGAGCGCTAGGTGATCTCTCAAAACGGATACCAGAGCTGGCGGAGTTCCTGAATACGCGAGAGCCGATTTTTCTCGTTCTCATCGAGGGAAACGGCCGTCGAACCGCGTTCGACGTCCTCTGCGAAAAGGGCGAGCCCTACCTTATTCCCTATCGGATCGTTGACGAGGCAGATCTCGCCCGTCGCTCTGCATCGGATCGAGAAGTCGTCTCGCAATCCCGCATCGCGATCGTCGGCTGCGGCTCTATCGGATCAAAGGTGGCCGCTTCTCTTGCGCGTGGGGGCGCGCGCAAGTTTCTTCTGGTCGACGAGGATATCTTTCTGCCAAGCAACCTCGTTCGCAACGAACTGGATGCACGGGCGATCGGCTGGCACAAGGTTGAGGCACTGGCGGACCGTATCGAACAGATAGTGGCAGACGCCGACGTGATCGTCCGAAGGGTGGCGCTTGGCAGTCAGACGTCGGCAGCGTTGATGGAAGCCACCTTGGAACTGATTGGTGAATGCGAACTGATCGTCGACGCGACGGCAAATCCAACGTCGTTCAACCTGTGCGCGGGCGCCGCGAGAAGGAACCGGAGGCCGATGGTATGGGCCGAGGTTTTTGGAGGCGGCATCGGTGGCATCATTGCCAGAGCGAGACCGGATTCCGATCCCCATCCGCTGGCAGCTAGAAAGCAGATAACGACATGGTGCGAAGACCAAAATAAGCCATGGGAGTTCCGGGTTGCCGACTCCTACGACGCGAACAGGGACGACGGGCCGCCATTTATCGCGGACGACGCAGACGTTTCCGTCATCGCTGCCCATGCCTCTCGTTTCGCGATCGACATCCTTCAAGGCGGAGAAACGAGCTTTCCCTATTCTGGCTACGCGATAGGGCTCAAGAAAGCATGGATATTCGAGGCGCCATTCGATACGTGGCCGATCGAACTTCGTATCACGGACCCTTGGGAGCTGCCGGCCGAAGGTTCATCCGACGAGGAAATCAGCTCATTTATATCCGACCTGATGAATGAGGGTCGTACGTGACGGTGCAGTTGGTCCTTCCTCGGGCGATCGTGGAGAAGATGGGGACTGTTCTCGCTCGTGCCGGTCGGCGAGAGATCGGCGGTGTCCTGATGGCGCGGCAGAGAGAGCCCGGCGCTTTTGAGATAGTGGAATTCTCCGTCGACGAACTGTCCGGCCAACGAGCGCACTTCGTTAGGGATCATGCCTATCACAACAAATTCCTGGGGGCGTTCTTCGACAAGACGGGACACGACTATCAGAATTTCAACTACATCGGCGAATGGCATTCGCACCCCGAACTTCCGATCCTTCCGAGCGTCACGGACATCGAGTCGATGGAAGGCTTGGTGAACGGAGAACGCGACATTCCGTTCGCGGTGCTTCTCGTAGTCAGAGCGGACAGCCCGAACGAGTTCGTTGCGGTCGCGACCTTCCACCAACGTGGCACGGTGCCGGAGCCTGCCCTACTCGACATAGAGAACATACATGTATCGTGAAACCATTGACTGGGGCGTTCGCGAGTTCGTGAAGTTTCTGTTCCGACCGAAAGGATTCGAGGGCAGGATCGCCAGCTTGTGCATCCCGGTTCTTGTCGCCCTTCTCGGCGGGAACTGGCTGGTGAAAGCCACCGTCAAAGGCGACTATTCTTTCGAAGTCGGTTCGACGAATATCATCCCGGAATGGGCGCAGTGGCCGTTGGTCATTTTGTTTACGGGTATCTTCGTTTTCTGTGTCTGGGTCGGCTGGAAACGATTCTCGCGCGAGAACGAACTTCGTAACAGGAAGAAGGTGGTCGTTGTCGAGGGACGCGGCCTACGAGAGGACGACGGCTCCCCACTTGCGGCAGCGGTCTCATCGGACATCGTAGGGCATCGCATCCCGGTCGTCCTCGACCTTCGGCAGCGGCGTGACGGCGTCATCATTGAGCCGGCAGAACTCCTGCCGGAAGTGGATGCGACCCGCCGGGTGGTCCAACAACATGCGAAGCAAAACGACAGGCAGGACGTCACGCTCGTGTACGGCGGCTTGACGCCTGTTCCGATGACCTTCTTGACGGGCGTCGCATTCGACGACGAAGGCAGTATCGTAGTGATGGACTGGGACAGGACACGCGAGGCATGGAGAAGCCTCGATGGTCACGACGATGGACAGCGCTTTCTGCTTGAAGGCTTCGACGCCATCGCGAACATTTCGGAGGTCGTATTGGCGATCTCCGCATCCTACCTGGTCCGATCCGAGAACATAGCAACCACCTTCGACCTTCCGGTCGTTCGGATGTCGCTGCCGGACCTGAACTCTTCACACTGGTCTCAGACGAAACAGAATGCACTGGCGCAGCAGCTTTTCGAAGCAGCGAAGCTCCTCGAGGCGAAGAGTGTCAAGACCATTCACCTCCTCCTGGCGGCGCAGAACAGTGTCGTGTTCAATCTGGGCCGCCGCTACGACAAGCGCAACCTACCCGGCATCGTCGTCTATCAGTACGAAGCAAACAGCACGAAGAAGTTTCCCTGGGGAATTCGGATGCCTATCGGTGGCGAGACGTCTCCGTCAATTGTCAGGAACTGACAACCTTCCGTGGCGACGTGCTGCTGGCAGGAGCAACGGGAGATTAACAAATCAAAGACAAAATGAAGACCACTACTGCGCAGGGTTGCGAAATCGATGGTAAGGTTGGTCAGCCGCATGGCGTACCACGATGCAAATTTTCAAAGACATACTGAATGACGAGCGAAGCCGCTTCGTCCCCTTATCCAACTCGCAGCGACCCATACTTCCCTCATTCGAAACGCCCCCGCCGTAATCCTGTCGCAATGGTCGTCGTGAACATAGGATCGGAAAGGTGGGCAAGACATGAAGATCCTGTTGGTCGAAGACGAGGCAAGGCTGGCGGAAGCGGTTGCGGCCTCGCTCACTAAGAAGGGCATCGCGGTGGACCACACCGCTCTTCTTGGGGATGCAATCGAACTGGCTCGACAACAGACCTACGATGCCATCGTACTCGACAGGCGCTTGCCGGACGGCGACGGCATCACATTCATCCCTTGGCTACGAAGCTCAGGCGTCGTAACGCCGATCATCGTGCTGACCGCCAGAAACGAACCAAAGGAAAGAGTAGCTGGCCTGGACCTCGGTGCCGACGACTATCTGGGCAAGCCGTTTCTGATGGAGGAGCTTTTCGCCCGGTTGCGCGCGGTATTGCGACGCCCGTCTGCCTTGGCGGAGCCGTCCATAGTCGCAGGGCGGATGATCGTGGATCCGATCCGGATGGACGTCATGGTTGGCGAACTGCAGCTCGACCTGCCTCGTCGAGAGCTGATGGTGCTCGTTACCCTCGCGAAGCGAAAAGGTAAGACCGTCCTCAGATCGGCGCTGGAAGCCGAAATCTACAATTACGAGGAGACAATCCAATCCAACGCGCTGGATGCTCATGTCTCGCGACTGAGAAAACGCCTGGCTGACGCGGACGCCGGCGTGTCCATCCACAACATCCGCGGGGTCGGATATCTGCTGAAGGAACTTTGATGCGATTTCCGAATACGTCGCTGTGGTGGAGACTGAACTGGCAGCTCAGCCTGCTATTCGTCGGCACCACGGCATCGGTGATCGTCGGCCTGTGCATCTACGGGGTGATGATCCTTTCTCCGAACGTCAGTATGGAGCACCGGCTTCTGAACGCCCTGGAAGGGTCTCTGAGCTACGAACCCGGACGAGGGCTTCGCATCGAAGACAGCGAACAGCTGACAGCACTGAAGAATGATACTCCCAATCTCTTTTTCTACGCCGCAGCCCCAGACGGAACGGCAGTGGCATATGGAACTATTCCACCTGCATACATACAGCTCACCAAGTTCGTGCCGCTTATCAAGGACGCCGACATTCGTGGCACGGGGGCAAGCACCCCTGTACCGGCTTCAGTCGACGACATCGAGATCGATACGACCGAGATCCGGGTGCTTTATGGCGG